>DRGP01000237.1 GCA_011050015.1 Leeuwenhoekiella sp.
GCCAACAGCAAGCTTATTTTGGTTAAAAACAATCAGGAAGCACTTAATTTAATTGACGAGTACGGTCCAGAACATTTTATCGTATGTATGGAAGATGCCGATTTTTTTGTGGATCAGATCCAGAATGCCGGCTCGGTGTTTATAGGCAATTATACGCCCGAAAGTGCCGGTGACTATGCCTCGGGAACCAACCATACATTGCCCACAAATGGCTATGCGAAACAATATAGCGGCGTAAATTTGGATAGTTTTATGAAGCAGATGACCTTTCAAAAAGTTTCTGCCGAAGGCATAAAAAACATTGGTTCCGCCATAGAACACATGGCAGCCGCAGAAGGGTTACAAGCGCATAAAAATGCGGTTACGCTTCGGTTGAAGTCCCTTGAATAAACCTATAAGGAACCCGGCGAAAATACCGCAAATGCCTTGCAGGTTCCGCTCTAGCGTAAATAGCGTCAACCTGAACTTGTTTCAGGTTCTCACTCTCGAGTGCAACCAAAATGTGATTCTGAAATAAATTCAGAATGACGCTAATAATTTTTTATACCGCTTTTGGTTTAACCAAAAATTCAATGAAAACACAAAATTTCGACATAAAAAACCTAATTCGTCCCAATGTAGCAAAGATGAAACCCTATTCTTCAGCGCGGGATGAATTCAAGGATTTCAAGGAAGACATGATTTTCCTGGATGCTAATGAAAATCCTTTTGAAAATGGGGTTAATCGTTATCCAGATCCACGGCAAGTAACCTTAAAATCGCATCTTTCCACCTTAAAACGGGTTCCTGAGAAGCAGATTTTATTTGGTAATGGCAGCGATGAAGTGCTTGATCTCATTTTCCGTGCGTTTTGTGAGCCTCGGCAGGATAACGTGATTACTTTGCCGCCCACATACGGCATGTACGCTGTACTGGCCGAAACCAACGACGTGGGCAACAAAGAGGTTTTACTTAATAACGATTTTGAGCCTAATATTGACGCGGTTTTAAACGCGGTTGATGCGCAAACTAAATTGATTTTTTTATGTTCGCCAAACAATCCCACCGGGAATCGGTTTTCTGATTTGGCCGTTAAAAAACTGCTTGAAAATTTTAACGGATTGGTCGTTATTGATGAAGCCTATGCAGATTTCTGTTCGGCTGAAAGCTGGTCGGCACGATTGCATGAGTATCCTAATCTTATTGTGACCCAAACCCTTTCCAAAGCCTATGGTATGGCAGGAATTCGCTTGGGCATTTGTTTTGCTTCCGAAGAAATTATCGAGGTTTTGCATACAATCAAACCGCCTTATAATGTCAACGGACTTACGCAAAAGAAGGCGCTAAAACGGGTAATGGATGAAAGTGGCGTGCAAAAGGAAATAAAAACCATTCTTGAAGAGCGCGAAAAACTGCAAAAAACGCTTAAAAACGTTTCTTTTGTGGCTAAAATCTACCCCTCTGAAGCTAATTTTTTACTGGCGCGCGTAGATGACGCCGATAAACGCTATAATCAATTACTCGCAAGAGGGATTGTCGTTCGTAACCGTAGCAAACAACCGCTTTGCAAAAACACATTGCGCTTTACGGTTGGCACTCCGGAAGAAAATAAAAAATTGATAGAAATATTAAATGGATTGGTGTAACGAAGATCTCACAGCTTTTTAAAGCCTGTGAGGTCAAAGTCACTTCAAGGGTTTTTTCTATAGCGATAGCTTATGGAAAATGTATCGAGAAGCTGTTGTTGATCAGTAATATTCAAAGAAAATAAAACAATGAACAAGAAAAAAGTACTTTTTATAGACCGTGACGGCACCATGATCAAGGAAACGGTAGATGAACAGATCGACGCGTTTGATAAGATGATTTTTTACCCGAAAGTGTTTACCTACTTGGGGAAAATCGCTAAAGAACTTGATTATGAACTCGCAATAATCACTAATCAGGACGGTCTGGGAACAGAAGTTTTTCCTGAAGACACGTTCTGGCCGGTTCATAATTTTATTATGAAATCTTTTGAAAATGAAGATGTGGTTTTTAACGATGTTTTTATAGACCGAACCTTTCCTGAAGACAATGCAGACACACGTAAACCGGGGACTGGACTATTAAAGCAATATTTTTCAGAGGAGTACGATCTGGCAAATTCCTTTGTTATCGGCGATCGCCTTACTGATATGGAATTGGCTAAAAACCTGGGCGCCAAAGGTATTTTTGTTGATGATAAAACGCATCTGGGAGAAAAGGAGATTACGGTTCAGCGCGGTGAGATCGATGATTTTATTGCTCTAGAAAGCAATGATTGGCAGGAAATCTATGAGTTTTTGAAACTAAAAGCGCGTACCGCTGAAATTTCAAGAAAAACAAATGAGACCGATATTTACATCAAGCTCAACCTTGACGGGACGGGGAAAAGTAAGATAGAAACTGGCCTGGCATTTTTTGACCACATGCTCGATCAGGTGGCACGTCACGGCGCAATGGATCTGGAAATAAAAGTCAATGGCGATCTTGAAGTAGATGAGCACCACACTATAGAAGACACCGCGATTGCACTTGGCGAATTGTTCAGCAAAGCGCTGGGCAACAAACTGGGCATTGAGCGTTACGGTTTTTGCCTACCCATGGATGACTGTCTCGCGCAAGTGGCTATCGATTTTGGCGGTCGCAACTGGCTGGTCTGGGAAACCGATTTTAAGCGCGAGAAAATAGGCGAGATGCCTACCGAAATGTTCCATCATTTCTTTAAATCATTTACCGATGGCGCAAAAGCTAATTTGAACGTAAAAGCCGAAGGAACTAATGAGCATCATAAAATAGAGGCGATTTTTAAAGCGTTTGCGAAAGCAATAAAAATGGCTGTAAAACGCGACCCCGAACGCATGTGGTTGCCAAGTACAAAAGGGGTTCTGTAAATTCCCCTAACTATGTCTTCCTCTCGTTGTACATCCTCGTCGGAGACAAAAGGAGTATTTCTCAGCAAACGGTCAAAACCAGAATAAAATTTTATAATGAATAACAATACAAATAATAATATTAATGATCCCACAAGTAGCTCAACTCCCCCTTTGGGGACTGGGGGGAGAAGAGGGGGGATTGTTATCATCAATTATGGTGCAGGCAATATTCAGAGTTTGAAATTCGCATTCAAGCGCTTGGGCATTGATGCTGTATTGAGTCACGATGAAAAAGAAATTCGCAATGCCGGTAAGGTAATTTTCCCCGGCGTAGGCGAAGCTGGCAGCGCGATGCGAAAGCTCAAAGATACCGGTCTGGATCAGGTAATACCTACGCTTACACAACCGGTATTAGGGATTTGTCTGGGTATGCAACTTATGTGTAATAGCAGCACCGAGGGAAATACCAAAGGGCTGGGTATTTTTGATGTCGATGTGGTGCGTTTTGAGAATAAGGTAAAAGTGCCACAAATAGGTTGGAACCAGATCACAGATCTAAAAAGCGCATTGTTCAAAAACGTCCCTGAATCCAGTTTTATGTACCTGGTGCACAGCTTTTATGCGCCATCCTGTAGTGAAGCTATCGCTTTTACCGATTACGGACTGGAATATGCATCGGCACTACAAAAAGATAATTTTTACGGGGTACAGTTTCACCCGGAGAAAAGCGCTAAAGCTGGCGAACAAATTTTAAAGAACTTCCTTTCAATTTAAACAAAATCATGCTGATTATACCCGCAATAGACATCATAGACGGTAAATGTGTACGCCTTTCAAAGGGTGATTACAGTACAAAAAAAATATATAATGAAAATCCGCTGGAAGTAGCTAAGCGTTTTGAGGCGCATGGTATCACGTATTTGCATTTGGTAGATCTGGACGGTGCGAAAAGTAAGCATATCGTTAACCACAAAATTTTGGAAAAAATTACCGGAAATACTGCTTTAAAAGTCGATTTTGGCGGTGGTCTAAAAACTGACGAAGATCTGCGTATCGCCTTTGAATGTGGTGCCAATCAGATTACCGGTGGAAGTATTGCGGTAAAAAATCCGGAAGTTTTTGAAGGATGGATAAAGAAATTTGGCAGCGAAAAAATAATATTGGGCGCTGACGTAAAAGATGAAAAAGTAGCCGTGAGTGGCTGGACAGAAGAGTCGGAAGAAAAACTGGTTCCTTTTATCAAAAAGTATCAGAAAAAGGGTATTAAATATGTGATTTGCACCGATATTAGCAAAGACGGCATGCTTGAAGGGCCTGCTTTTGACC
>DRGP01000238.1 GCA_011050015.1 Leeuwenhoekiella sp.
CAAAATATTATCAGGATAAATCGTACAAATATATAGGTGCTTCTTGGTTTACGCGGAAATATCTGGAGCAGGAAACACAAAATGTGGTGCGTTATCTGGATGCAGATGATTAAAATAAGTGATGAAATATTCACTCAGATAACCGATTCCATGGCAGATCAGCCAGATATTCCGGGTTTTTCCGGAATACGTATTCAGCGTGGAGTAGGTATTTGTAGCTTGGTAGTTAACTTGTTTTTCGAGCGGCATAGGTAAATAGGATTTGTATCTTTACAAAGTAAAGAAATTCAACAAAGATACCGTACTGCGCACGCTGCGGTAAGGCTTAAATCGTATATTTTACAGAAAAACCACTATGATAAAAAGGTCAAAATCTGAAATCCTTTCGGCTTGCGCCAAACTGTGCAAAAACACTTTAATGGAAACCCTGGCCATCGAATTTATAGATGTGGGCGATGATTACCTGACGGCTAAAATGCCGGTAACGTCACGCGTACACCAACCCGATGGTGTGCTGCACGGCGGGGCAACGGTCGCTCTGGCCGAAAGTGTGGGCAGCGCGGCCAGTTACATTTTTCTGGATACCGAAAAAGTGATGGTTCGCGGTATAGAAATCGCTGCCAATCACCTTAAAAGTGTTACAGGGGGCGATGTGTTTGCAAAAGCTACTTTTTTACATAAAGGAAGAACAACCCAAGTGTGGGACATACGGATCACCAACCCGGCGGGCGAGCTTGTTTCTTTTGTAAAACTAACCACTATTTCCCTTCCTAAAAAACCGTAATGACAGCGACCGATTTATTTCAGCGGCTTGCCACCCAGTATGCGATGCGCCTTCCTTTTGTGGTCTATAAAAAACCAAAAAAAAATAAGATAAGGGTCATTTTTCAGAATGATACAAGGCTACATGTAGTGGATACTTTTGAGGAAAGCGGATTTATATTCGCTCCTTACGCCCAGCATGAAAAACGCGTGCTCATTCCCGGAAAACCTCTGGAAGTAGCTTTTGATTTTTTACCAGAAAACACTGATTTTAAGCCAGAATTGGCAATTTTTGAGGAGGAAAGACAGAAACATATTGAACACGTTGAACAGGCTATAGATTCCATAAAGAATTCGGGTTTACAAAAAGTGGTACTTTCACGCAAGCAATGGGCAACAACCACAAAAGATCCGTTGCGTCTTTTCAAAAACTTGGTTACGGAATATCCTGATGCCTTCACCTATTTATTTTTTCATCCGGAAATTGGTATTTGGCTCGGCGCTACACCAGAAACACTCCTACAGGTAAACGGACTTCGTTTTAAGACTATGGCGCTGGCAGGTACGCAGGCTTTTCAGGAAAATCAAGAAGTTGTATGGGGTGAAAAAGAAGAACAAGAACAGCAACTCGTTGTAGATGATATTGTTCAAAATCTCGAAACTTTCAATATAAAGAACCTAAAAGTTGCTGATCGCGAAACCACCCGCGCAGGTAATGTGCTCCATTTACGTACGATTATTACAGGAATTATGCAGGCAGCTACCGATCAGCTGGAAAAAATTGTTAATGCACTACATCCCACGCCCGCCGTCTGTGGGCTGCCACGTGAATTGGCCGCGGCATTCATAAAAAATCATGAGGGCTATGACCGCGAATTTTATACCGGCTTTCTGGGTGAACTCAATCTGGAAGAAGAGCAGTACCGCTCCAGTAACCGGCGGAATACTGAGAACCTGGCCTATAAAAGTATAAAAAAATCGACCGATTTATATGTAAACCTACGTTGTATGCAATATACTGATAAGGAGGTACAAATTTATGTAGGTGGCGGGATCACCCGCGATTCGGTGGCAGAAAAAGAATGGGAAGAAACCGTAGCAAAGGCACAAACCATGCTGCGCGTACTCTCAAAAAGCTAGGCAAATCGTACTTTTGCGCCATGAACTATTCTTCAATTCCTGTTGCACAATCTGTAGTCTCCCTATGCCTCAGCAAAGGCATAGACCACGTCGTCATCTCACCGGGGTCGCGCAATGCGCCGCTCACCATCGGTTTTAGCCACGACCCAGATATCAAAGCTTTCAGCATAGTAGATGAACGCTGCGCCGCTTTTTTTGCTCTTGGGCTTGCACAACAATTGCAACGGCCGGTAGCACTTTGTTGCACTTCAGGGAGCGCGTTACTTAATTACTATCCCGCAATCGCGGAAGCGTTTTACAGCGATATTCCACTGGTAGTACTTTCGGCCGATAGGCCTATTGAACGCATAGATATTGGTGATGGGCAGACTATCAGACAGCGCGAAGTTTACAAAAACCACATTTTATATTCTGCCAATTTATATTCTGAACTTGTTCTGGAAGAAACAACGGCAGATCAAAAATTGCTACAAAAACAACGGGAGGCGACGACCCACAATCAGCAGGAAATCAATAAAGCGCTCAATACCGCAATAGAGCAACAAGGACCGGTACATGTGAATATTCCGTTTTATGAGCCCCTTTATAAAATAACCACAACGGCCCAGCCAGCGCCCATAATGGTTGCTCCCAAATATAAAAAAGAAGATTTAAGCGCTGAAGAATTACTTCCTTTTGCCAAGATATGGAACGAATCCCAAAGAAAAATCGTGCTTGTGGGTGTGCTGCAACCTAATAGTGTTGAAAAACAACTGCTGGAAACCTTAGCCGGCGATCCCAGTGTGCTCGTTTTTACAGAAACCACCTCAAACCTGCACCATCCAGCTTTTTTTACACGCATCGATAATTTAATAGGAAGCCTCCAAAATCAGGGTTTTAACCAGTTACAGCCCGATTTGCTAGTAACCTTTGGTGGAATGGTCATTTCAAAAAAAATCAAGGCTTTTCTCAGAAATTATCAACCCCGGCAGCACTGGCACATCGATCCTAAAAAAGCTTACGATACATATTTTTGTCTAAACCGGCATTTTGAAGTTTCTGCCAATACCTTTTGGAAAACATTTTTACCGCTTACAAAAATCCAGGAAAGCAGTTACTTTGATACCTGGAATGCGGTAAAATTACATCGCGATCAAAAACATGAAACTTATCTCAAAGAAATGCAATGGTGCGACTTTAAGGCCTTTCAAACAATTTTAGGATGCATTCCACAAGAAAGCATGTTGCAACTGGGCAATAGTTCTACGGTACGCTATGTGCAGCTTTTTGACATTGATAAATCGCTTCAAGTGTACTGTAACCGGGGTACGAGCGGAATAGATGGAAGCACATCTACAGCCATTGGCGCCGCCATGGGAAGTGGCCAGCCCACAACCTTGATCAGTGGAGATCTCAGTTTTTTTTACGATAGCAATGCCTTATGGAACCGTTATATTCCGAAAAATTTTAAAATTATCGTTATAAATAATGGGGGGGGGGGGATTTTTAGGATTTTACCTGGAAACAAGGATACGGAAGAATTTACCAATTTCTTTGAAACCCCGCATGAGCTATCGGCGAGACATCTTGCAGAAATGTATAACTTCAATTATTATCGGGCTACAGATTCTGTTATTTTAAAGGAAAAACTTGAGCTTTTTTATTCAAAAAATGATAAACCGTCGCTTTTGGAAATCAGCACACCCAGAATGATAAATGATCAGGTTTTGCTCCATTATTTTGAATTTATTCGTTGATTTTTAGGAGGAATTGATTAATTATCTATATTAATTGCCTAATTTTAAATAAATTAACCTAAATCTTAACTATGAGCAAGAGAGATGATTTAATAGCTAAATATGCTAAGGACTTTGAAGAAAAACTAAATATGGATCCAGATATGGGGTTACTTACTAAAGTCACGATAGGTTGTGGCCCATCCATATATAATCAAGATGCAGAAACGGTTTCCGCTTCAAGTAAAGATGAACTGGCAACCTTAAAAAAGAATTTTCTGATCAAGAAATTAGGATTGACAGATGGACCGAAGTTAATGGAGGGCATTGAAAAAGTGATGGAGCAATACGGGAAATCCAATAGGAATAAATACCGACCTGTGGTCTATTATCTACTTACCAAGCATTTTAAAAAAGAGGCTGTTTATGCTTAAAATCGGTTTTTTTTGAATGAATTTTGACCATTATTCTTTTAATGGTCTTTTTTTATTTCAAAACATAACGATTCGCTTCTTGTTTTGATGAAAAGAACTTTTTTTAAACACAGCAGATGTACAAAGTTGTAGCAGGTTGCTTAATTTTGTGCTAAATATTCAACAATTTATGCTAGAAATAGGTGCTTACCATAAGATGATTATAGACCGTGACATGAGTCCGGGGCTTTATCTACGCAATGAAGAGGACGACGAGGTCCTGCTACCGGGCAAATATGCCCCAGCAAATTTTGAGCTTGAAGACCCTATTGATGTCTTTGTCTATCTGGATAATGAAGAACGCCCGGTCGCGACAACGTTAAAACCTTTTATTGAGAAAGATAGTTTTGCCTTTTTGCGCTGCACTGAGGTTACTGGTATAGGTGCCTTTGTAGATTGGGGAATTGACAAGGAATTGCTTGTTCCCTACAGCAACCAGATGACAACCATGAAAGCGGATGAATCCTATGTGGTTTATATGTACCTGGATGAAAAGTCAGGCAGGCTCGTGGGTTCTACTAAAACGCCACAATTTACCCACAATGAAGATATAGAGGTTAAAAAATTTGATAAAGTAGATCTTTTGGTTTCCCATTATTCTGATCACGGTGCCAATGTAATTATCAATGGAAAATACATGGGGCTGGTCTTTAAAGATGCCATTTTTGAAGATCTGCGTGTCGGAGATCAGCTTCCCGGCTATATAAAATGGGTGCGTGATGATAATAAAATTGATGTTGTGCTGCAACCGGAAGGCTATAAAGGCATAGAGCCCAATGCAAAGTACATCATGGAAGAACTGCAGGCCAATGATGGCCAACTCATGCTCAGCGATAAAAGCAGTCCAGAAGCTATACAAGCGCAGTTAGGCATCAGTAAAAAGAGTTTTAAAAAGGCAATAGGAGTGTTGTACAAAGAACGGCATATCGTGATCGAAAAAGACAGCATCCATTTAACCTCAAAACAATAATATGCAGCAACCAGAGTGGCAGACCGCGCTAACATTTGAAGATATTACCTATAAAAAGTCCAATGGAGTAGCACGTATCGCCTTCAACAGGCCAGAGGTGCGGAACGCATTTAGACCAAAAACAACCAGCGAACTTCTCAAGGCCTTTCATGATGCGCAGGAAGACATCAGCATAGGGGTGATCTTGCTTACTGCGGAAGGTCCCTCGCCCAAAGATGGCGTGTATAGCTTTTGCAGCGGCGGTGATCAGAAAGCACGTGGCGATCAAGGCTATGTGGGTGATGATGGGTATCACCGGTTAAATATTCTGGATGTGCAGCGGCTTATCCGTTTTATGCCCAAAGCGGTAATCGCCGTCGTACCAGGCTGGGCAGTGGGCGGTGGTCATAGCCTGCACGTGGTATGTGACCTTACACTTGCCAGCAAAGAACATGCGATCTTTAAACAAACCGATGCAGATGTGACAAGTTTTGATGGTGGTTATGGTTCTGCATATCTCGCAAAAATGGTGGGACAAAAAAAAGCACGTGAAATTTTCTTTCTGGGCCGAAATTATTCCGCGCAGGAAGCTTTTGATATGGGAATGGTCAATGCCGTGATACCGCACAAAGAACTGGAAGCTACGGCCTACGAATGGGCACAGGAGATTTTACAGAAATCGCCCATTTCCATAAAAATGCTCAAATTCAGCATGAACCTTACCGATGACGGACTCGTAGGACAACAGGTTTTTGCCGGGGAAGCGACTCGCTTGGCATATATGACCGATGAGGCCAAAGAAGGACGCAACGCCTTTCTGGAAAAACGCAAGCCCAACTTTGATAAAAAATGGCTGCCCTAATCGCATATTAAAAGAAAACTTTGGAAAGCATTTTTAAAAATGAACAGATTGCACTTGACGACCTGCCCAGATATGAGACGCTCGTGTTTACGTCCGTTTCTACAAAACATCTAACGAAGTCACTCCTTAATATGGGCATTTGGTTAGTCGTGCTGGCGATAGGTCTTTCCGTTTGGTTTTTATATAATCCACAGGATGTAGTGCTATATATTGCCGCGGCTGTACTTTTATTTTTTGGTTTTCAGTGCTTTTTGATCTTTAAGAAACAGGCTTGTTATGGTTATGCGCTGCGCGAAAGGGACATCGCCTTTAAGCGCGGTTATATCTTCCGGAAAACCACCGTTATTCCTTTTAACCGTATTCAGCATGTCTCCACCGCTCAGGGAGTTCTTGACAAACTGTTGCATATCGTGACGCTACAAATCTTTACAGCTGGGGGTAGCGGTAGCGATATCAATATTCCCGGTCTGCAACCAGAACGCGCAGCTGCAATCAAGGAAGCACTTGTACAAAAAGTAGATGATGCCCAGGAATAGGCCTTTTGATTCCCCACAACTGCAATCGCCAGTGGGTATTCTGCTTATTTTTGCATCTTCGGCCTATAAATCCCTACGTGGACTCTGGGTGCTGGGAGCGTATATAATATTCGGTAAAATTTCAGGCGAAACACTGAATTTAGTGATTATAGGTGCCCTTTTTTTGGCAGTATTTCTAATCGTGTTTAGTGTTTTTGCCTATAAACGCTTTGTGTTCCACATAGATTATGAAAAGTCTGAATTTATACTGAACGAAGGGGTTTTTAATACCTCCCAGACCGCAATTCCTTTTGATCGCATTCAGCAGGTTTATTTTAAACGTAGTTTGCTACAGCGGTTTATCAACGTGTATGAAGTGATCATTGATACTGCGGGCAGTAAAGGCGAAGAAGTTAAAATTAAAGCGCTCTCTCGCGAAAAGGCCGATAAACTACAGGCTGTGCTTATGCAGGAAGTACAAACCCCCAATGAAGCTATTCACAGTAATGATAATGAGGACCATGCACAAGTAAGCACTCAGGAAATTCCCCAATGGAAATACAGTTTATCTACAGGGACTTTATTACGCTTGGGGCTTTCTACCAATTATTTACGCGGCGTATGGGTTTTATTGCTTTTTGCAGGTTCGATACTGCAGCAGCTGGATATGAATCTACTAGATGAAAATTATAATTCCCAACTGGAACGTGCGTATGAGACGTATATCAATGCAGACTACACGATGACGCTGCTGCTTATTGCCATTCCCTTAATTTTTATCGTAGGAATCATTATTACGACTATCGAAATTTTTATCAAGTATTTTGGTTTGAAATTGACCCGAACCAAACATGACCTACAGCTTGAAATGGGCCTTCGCACCAATACCCGAGTCACTTTAAAACCAATTCGTGTTCAGGTGTTTACCGTGCTTATTAATCCGGTGCAGCGTTATCTCAACCTTTTTCAAGTGCAGCTAGCCCTTGCTAACAGCACCGATGTAACCGATAAAAGTAAGATCAAAATCCCAGGACTTCCCAAGAAAATCGTCAGGAACGTTAGGGATTTTCTATTTGATTTCCGGGAAGGTGAAAGCATGGAGGTATTTACCCCACACCATCTTTTATTTATTCGGCGCTGTGTAGTAGGTCTTTTGCCACTTTTAGTTGGTCTGTCGCTCTGGTATATTTTCCTTGATTTTTTTAGATGGGAACTTATCCTGCCCGTTATACTTTTATATCTGCCTATATTGATTATAAGCCAGTGGTACGCCTATAAAGCCATCATACTACAATTCACTGACGAATTTCTGATTAAAAAAACCGGATTATGGACTAAAAAGACTGAAATAATCCCTATTTATAAATTGCAATCCATCACCATAAAACAGCCTTTTTGGTATAAAAAACGGGCTATATATAACCTGATTTTTCATACGGCAAGTGGTGATATAGCGTATCACGCAGTTTCTGAAGTAGTTTTAAAATACATCAATTACAGCCTCTATAAAATAGAAACTGCGAAAAAACCGTGGATGTAAGCACTAAAAATAAAAACCTCGGAGAAATCAAGAACCTTGGGGCAAGCCAGTCTTTTTCGGGAGACAGACCCACAAGGTATGAATTGGGATTTTTTTTTATTCAAGGCAAGCCTCTGGGGAATTGAACCCTCGAGATTAAAAACTCTGAAGGGATGGGTTTAACGTACTTTAGGAAAATCTGCCGGCCGCACCTCGCGCATTATGGAATAAACTTTTTCAAAAATATCTTCAGTAGAAGGTTTTGAAAAATAATCTCCATCGGTACCATAAGCCGGACGATGGGGTCGTGCAGCCAGCGTTTGTGGTGCACTGTCAAGAAATTCATACGCGTGTTGCCCTTCTATCACCTGTTGCATTAAATAGGCCGAGGCACCGCCGGGCATATCTTCATCAACAACCAAAAGTCTATTGGTTTTAGCCACACTTTTTACCGTTTCCTTCTTCAGATCAAAGGGTAACAGACTTTGAGCATCCACAACTTCGGCACTGATGCCAACACTTTGTAAGTCTTTTGCAGCGTCCATAACCAGACGTAGCGTGCTCCCATAAGAAAGCAGTGTGATATCTGTACCTTCTTTAAGTACTTCTATTTGTCCAATAGGGGTACGGAACTCACCCAGGTTTTCCGGTAATTTTTCCTTCAGGCGGTATCCGTTGAGACATTCTACAATGAGTGCCGGCTCATCACTTTGCATCAGGGTGTTATAAAAACCGGCCGCTTTGGTCATATTTCGCGGTACAAGCACATAAATCCCACGCAAGAGGTCTAAAAGTGCCGCCATTTGCGAACCGCTATGCCAAATACCTTCCAGCCGGTGCCCGCGCGTACGTATAATAAGCGGCGCAGTCTGTGTACCATGCGTGCGATAGCGCAAGGTAGCCAGATCATCGCTGAGCGTCATCATCGCGTAAAGGATATAATCTAGATACTGTATCTCAGCAATAGGCCTAAAACCACGCAACGCCAAGCCAATGCCCTGACCTACGATAGAAGCTTCACGGATGCCAACATCAGCGACACGTAGTGCACCATATTTCTCCTGCATGCCCTCAAGGCCTTGATTCACATCGCCTATAGCACCAGAATCTTCACCAAAAACGAGGGCATTGGGATATTTATCAAACAAGGCATTAAAATTGTCCCTTAATATAATGCGGGCATCTACGTCCTTAGCCTCATCGGTATAGGTTGGCGCAACAGCCTCTACGTGAATTGCAGCACTTGCAGTCTCGTTATGCACGTGACTGCTATAGGCGGGCTGTTCACTGATTATATACGTGGATACCCAATCCTGTAGTTCTTTTCGAGCAGGGAGCTCCTCATTGCGTACTATACGCAACACTTTTCGCGCTATCGATAGCACATCATTTTTAAGAGCGTCTTTCTCATCATCTAATTGCTCATATAGTGGTTTTAAAAACTGGCCATTATCACTTTTTTTAATTAGCGCATCCAGTAGGGCCATCACCTTTTCCTTTTCAACTTTAATGGGATTTAAAAAAGCATCCCAGGCACGACGTTTACCTTCGCGTACATTACGCTTGATCTGCTTTTCCATTTCTATAAGTTCCTCATCGGTGGCGATCTGATTGGCGATCATCCACTCACGGAGCTTTAAATTACAGTCATGTGCCTTTTCCCAGTTCAGGCGGTCTTTACTTTTATAACGTTCATGCGATCCCGATGTAGAGTGTCCTTGGGGCTGTGTAAGCTCTTTAACGTGTAATAGGACAGGGACGTGCTCGTTTCGGGCAATGGCCCCTGCTTTTTCAAAAGCATCTACCACCGCTGGATAATCCCAACCTTTTACCTTTATGATTTCAAAACCCTTTTCATCCTCATTGCGCTGAAAACCGGCCAGTACCTTTGAAATATCCTGCTTTGTAGTCTGGTATTTGGCGTGAACGGAGATGCCGTAATCATCATCCCAAATGCAGGTGACCATAGGTACTTGCAGTACCCCAGCGGCGTTTATCGTTTCAAAGAATAGACCTTCGCTGGTGCTAGCGTTGCCTATTGTTCCCCAGGCAACTTCATTACCGTTTACACTAAAACCTTCTTTGTTAGCGTCAGGCAATTGTCTAAATAATTTTGATGCCTGCGCAAGACCCAGTAATCTGGGCATCTGGCCGGCAGTGGGGGAGATGTCTGCACTGCTGTTGTACTGTTGTGTAAGATCATTTACTTTATTACTGGATAGACTATGTGTACCAAAGTGACCGCCCATTTGCTTACCGGCGCTCATGGGATCGTGTTCCAGACTGGCATGCGCATAGAGACCGGCAAAGAAATTCTCAATACTGAGCTTTCCGATGGCCATCATAAAGGTCTGATCCCGGTAGTAACCGGCTCTCCAATCTCCTTTTTTAAAGGCTTTTGCCATAGCAAGCTGTGGGACTTCCTTACCGTCACCAAAAATGCCGAATTTAGCTTTTCCTGTAAGTACTTCCCTTCGGCCCAGTATGCTACACTCCCTACTCGTTACCGCTATTCTATAATCCTGGAGCACGGTCTCCTTAAAATCTTCAAACGAAAGCGATGTAGTACTGTCTGTTTGTGTGGCCATAAATAAAGTCTTATTGTTTTGTAAAAGTAGTTAAAATATGCGGTAGCACCAATTTAAGGAAACCTTCAATAAAATTGATAATTGTATAATTTATGCAGGTTTTACTGCAAGAAAAATAGCAAATGACCTTTTAAAGACAATTTTATTGAATAAAAGCTAATTATTTTTACATTAAAAGTTGTTTAAATAACTTTTAAAAATAAGAAAATAAGTTACTTTAATACCATTTTCTGGTAAAGAGGTTAAGAAGGGTACGTAAGCTCAGGGTAACAATAAACCGTATTTTTTGATCATAATCAGGTTGGGCGATTTCCCATCCTTTTGACGAAAGAACGGGCAGGTAAAGTTCAAAATAATCCTCTACCAGAACAGCCCTGATTCCACTGTCAAAGGCAAACCGTGCATTATTCCCCCTGCTTTTAAACATCCCTACATCACCATAAACATGCAAAAAGCGATACAGGGTAGTACTGGCGTTTGCAGTAGCCATCCATTCATTAGCAAAAGGGGAATCCAGTTTTGATTTAAAACCACCCTCGGCAATAATAAGCTGCTGACTAAAAAGACCGCTGCTCTCTGATCTCCCGTAGTAGTTGTAGTTGAAAAGATAATCGGTAGGTCTATCTAAGGCAAAACTAAAAAAATCACCATCAGTACGGGTCTCGTTGTACAAAAAGGTTCCTGCGAAAAGCCGAAAATCAAACTGCCGGTTGTTTAAAAAAACTTTCTTGTATTTTGCCGTAGCCGAAATCTTGCTGAATTTTTTAGCGAGCTGAAAATCAGTATTCCAGGAAAATGCATTGATGACGCCCGGACTACTGTTTGTATAACGCACATTAAAAACGTTGTAATCGGGATCTTCATTGGTGATAAATTCAGACTCGTCACGCGATACATTAATATTGCTTATGGTTAAAAACTGCCGTTTGTCTGACCTAAAATCGTCTGTCCTGAAAGCAAACGTCATAAATGGACTGTATTTATTGTAAAAGGCGTCTGGGGCAAAGGACTGTGTGGACGCCGAGATCCCGTAGCGTACGGCATAGAGATTTCCATCTTCAATATTTTGGGTATAACTAAGGCCCAGGCTACCTACAAGCGCCTTTGATTTTAGACCAAATTGAGGTTCTACACTATAACTAAAAGCTTTAGAAAGTAAAGTTTTGTTATACATACGTGCTCCCAGCGAAAGCCCGTCATAAAAGTTGTACTCAAAAATAGGCATGAAAAAAACCTGACTTTTAGCTGGATTTTCAAGATCCTGCAGCAATTTAAACTGAATGGGTTTATGAATACCCAGAAACGGATTTACTTTTTTATAATTATTGCGCCGGTTAAACTCGGGCGCCACACCATCTTTATTCAGGGCGATGCGATCTATACCGTCTGCCTTGATCGCAATCACCTTTTTGCCCTTAAAACCTTCCAGCCAGCTGCTGGAGATCACACTGTCACCCTGCATTCCATAGAGTGGAATAGGCATGGTGTTGTCGCGTTTATTTTGAATTTTTATATACAGGGAATCCCCACGTTTTTTAACCTGCTCTAGCTTGTAGTCTATTTTAACCCGGGTAGTCACATAGTCATCAAAAAACCAATCCAGATTCTTATCGGTAGTTGCTCTAAGCATTTGCTCAAAATCAGTAGATGAAACAGGTTTTAATTTTTCGGTCTCATAAAACTGGGTGATCGTACTGTCTATGACATGGTTGCCTATATAAGATTGTAAATAATTGAGTCCGCTACCGGCTTTATAGGCATTTGCAATGTTTTTATTGAACTTTATCAGAGAATCATGCGGCGTATTGAGAGGCTGGTCTAAATTGAGACGTGCCATGTGTAGATAAAGCAAATTGTACTGGTCGTTAAACTCGAGCTTTGAAATATTATACTGGCGCAACAGCCAGTATTTTTCAAGATTACCGATAACTTTTAGTTTTGGATAATTTTTATCAACATACCGCATCATCAGGTAAATTTGTATCGCATCGGCCACCCAGCGATCTTTCCGGGGGTTAAACAGCATGGTGTTTTCTACAAACTGATTGACTTCAGTTTTTAAAATCTGCAGCTCATATTGAAATCCGCTGGGAAACGGACTGATAAAATCTGGTAATTGATTGAGGCCGTAAACGGGGTTATCGCGGTAATCTTCCTCAGAAAGCAACAATTTATCAAAGGGATAGGAGCCCAATTCTTTTGTGAGGTAATTGCTTACTTTATCGATTATAAAGGCGCGGTTGTTAGGATCTTCCTTGTCATCAATAATATTTGTAAATACTTTAAAGTTATCGGTCTCAACAAACTCGAAATTAGGTTTTTTCCGAAGGTAAATATTGGCCTTAATCCTGTTTTTTCCGGTAAAAATGGCTTTAAAACTGGTAGAATCGGTCAAATTACCGCTTTCCTGCTCAAATTCTGAAATGGCTTGCATTCCGTGAGGAAGCACTAACGAGATATCAAAATCCGTGGGGTTCATATAAAGGTCATCCAGATTTTTGTTACTGTAGCTTTCCCATTGCCCATCATAAACTGCCGGAGATAGAAACCAATACCGCAAATTGTAATCGCCGTTATCAAGAACCCCGTAGCGTGTAAAACGCGCATCTGGAACTTTTACTTCATAAAAAAAACTGATTTTTGCTGTTTCCCCAGGATAGAGTGGGTTTTTTAAGGAGACTTTTAAAATATCTACGCCTCCCTCCGGTCGCGAAAATTGGAGTGTTTGATAATTACCATCTGCAACAGACCTGATAAGCGTATTCCCACGGTATTCTCTTTTGGCCAAGTGAAAGCGGCGGTCATAATTTTCGGCAAAGCGTTTGCCCAGGGCTGATTTTTTTGAAGAAAAACTGTTTGCCCAGTCATTAAATACAATCTCGTGAAGCGTATCTTTTGAAGTATTTTTAAAGAAGGTTGCCTGCTGCAACTGTAGTGTATGGGTCGCGGTATTCAATTTCCCCTTAATCTGGATGCTGTTCTGGCTCCAGGTAAAAGGACAACAAAGAATATACACTAAAAAAGCGGGCAAGAATTTGCTCAAAGTAAGGATGGTCTTATATCATTTTAATGGGAAAAGTGAAGCTGGAACTCTTTCCTCTCAGGATTTTCCAAATTGCATCAACTACCATACCTAACGAAAAATAAGGTAGTTTGGTTTTTGGACAGCTTATTAGAAATTGGGGCTCAAATTATATTCTGCATAGAAATTATTGAGCACTTCCAGCACTTCTTCTTCGGTGTCAACCAGATGTATAAGATCAACGTCTGGGGCACTAATATTCGCATATCCTTCCAGTAATATTTTTTTGATCCACCCCATTAAATCTTGCCAAAAGTCACGTCCAACAAGGATTATAGGGAATTTATCAATTTTATGCGTCTGAATAAGCGTGATCGCCTCAAAAAGTTCGTCCAGGGTGCCAAAACCTCCTGGCATAACAACAAATCCCTGGGAATATTTTACAAACATCACCTTACGCACAAAAAAGTAGTCAAAATTGATGCTTTTATCACTGTCTATATAGGGGTTGTCGTGCTGCTCAAAAGGGAGGTCAATGTTGAGCCCTACCGAAGTTCCACCAGCAAGGTGCGCGCCTTTATTGGCCGCTTCCATAATCCCGGGGCCGCCACCAGTGATGACTCCGTAGCCATTATCAACAATTTTTTGAGCGATAGAAGAAGCCAGTTTGTATAGTTTATGTTCTGGCTTGGTACGTGCACTACCAAAAATGGAAACACAGGGCCCTATGCGACTCAGTTTTTCGAAACCATTGACAAATTCGCCCATGATTTTAAAAATAGCCCAAGAGTCATTGGTTTTATTTTCATTCCATCCTTTCGGTTGATTTTCTATCCTCATACTGTTATTTTCGGGGTTATTTCGGCTGTTTTTTAGCCTTTTTCTTTGATTTTTCAGTCTTTTTCTTGGGTTTTCCGCTGGGCAACTCCTCTCTCAGAAAAGTAGCTGTATAGCCTTTATTGGCTTTTACGATTTCTTCTGGAGTTCCTTGAGCGACAATTTCACCACCGGCATTCCCACCCTCGGGACCTATATCTATAATATGATCTGCAACTTTAATCACATCCATATTATGCTCTATGATAAGTACGGTATTTCCTTTATCTACGAGACGTTGTAGCACTTCCAGCAGCACTCTGATGTCTTCAAAATGCAGACCGGTAGTGGGTTCGTCAAGTATATAAAAGGTATTTCCGGTATCTCGTTTAGAAAGTTCTGTAGCTAGTTTAATGCGCTGTGCTTCCCCACCGGAAAGCGTTGTGGATTGCTGCCCCAGGGAAATGTAGCCCAAACCAACATCCTGAATCGTCTTGACCTTGCGGTAAATCTTGGGGATATGCTCAAAAAACTCCACCGATTCGTTAATGGTCATTTCCAGCACATCTGCTATAGATTTGCCTTTATAACGTATTTCCAGCGTCTCGCGGTTAAAGCGTTTCCCCTGGCAGGTTTCACATTCTACATAAACATCGGGCAGAAAGTTCATCTCGATCACACGTAAACCACCACCACGACAAGTCTCGCAACGACCACCCTTGACGTTAAAGCTAAAACGCCCCGGTTTGTAACCCCGTATGAGTGATTCTGGTATTTTTGCAAAAAGACTGCGTACTTCACTGAATACACCGGTGTAGGTCGCGGGGTTTGAGCGTGGAGTACGGCCTATGGGCGACTGGTTAATATCTATAACTTTATCGCACTCATCAAGCCCTTTAATGCTTTTGTAAGGTTTTGGTTTTTTTACACCGTTAAAATAATGGGCGTTCATAATGGGGTAGAGGGTCTCGTTTATGAGCGTAGACTTACCACTACCCGAAACGCCGGTGACCAGGATCATTTTTCCCAGCGGTATTTTAAGATCTACCTTTTTCAGGTTGTTTCCAGTAGCCCCTTTCAAAACGATTTCCTTTCCGTTGCCTTTTCGACGTTCTGAAGGAACAAGTATTTCTTTTTGTCCGTTTAAATATTGTGCGGTAAGCGTATTTTGATTTTCAAGATCGGCGGGGGTACCCTGACTAATAATCTCACCGCCATGTTTTCCTGCCATGGGACCGATATCTATCACATGGTCTGCATTTAAGATCATGTCTTTATCGTGCTCAACGACAATGACAGAATTACCAATATCGCGTAGTGCCTCCAGCGAACGGATCAACCGCTCATTGTCCCGCTGATGTAAACCGATACTGGGTTCATCAAGAATATACAATACGCCTACCAACTGCGAGCCTATCTGTGTGGCCAGGCGAATGCGCTGCGCCTCCCCGCCGGAAAGTGATTTTGAACTGCGATTGAGCGACAGATAAGTAAGTCCCACATCGATGAGAAACTGAATACGGGTATTAATCTCTTTCAGGATCTCTGAAGCGATTGCAGTCTGTTTTTCACTTAGGCTGGGCGGGAGATTTTTAAACCATTCGGCCAACTGGTTGATATCCATCATGGCCAGGTCTGCGATACTTTTTTCGCTCACGCGGAAGTAAAGCGATTCTTTCCTTAAACGGGCTCCCTCACATGTTGGACATGTGATTTTATCCATATACGCCTTGGCCCAACGGCGCAGGCTGGCTGAATCATTATTATGAAAAGTGCTTTCTATAAACGGCGCGACGCCTTCAAAATCTATTTTAAAATCTCGGGTAATACCCAGGGTTTTTGACTCTTGTTCAAATTTTTCCTTGCCACCATAGAGGATCATATCCAGTCCATCTTTTGGGATTTTTTCTATGGGATCGGTCAGTTTAAAATTGAAGCGCTGGGCAATGGTTTCCATCTGTTTGAAAATCCAGTTGCTTTTCTGGGGCCCGTGGGGTGCCAGACCTCCAGCTTTTATTGATTTTTTGGGATCTGGAACGATCTTATCGGTATTTACCACGTACAGCTGGCCGATACCGTTACATTTTGGGCAAGCCCCTTTTGGTGAATTGAATGAAAAATTATTAGGTTCTGGATTGGGATAGGAAATGCCCGAAGTAGGGCACATCAGGTTCCGGCTAAAATAGCGTGCCTCACCACTGTCCTGATCCAGAACCATAAGCACATCATCGCCGTGGTACATGGCCGTGTTAATGGTTTCCAGCAGGCGCTTGTTCATATCTGCACTGTCTGTGACCTGAAGCCGGTCTATGACAATCTCAATATCATGCGTCTTGTACCGGTCTAGCTTCATCCCCTTTTTAAGGTCCAGTATTTCGCCATCGGCGCGCACTTTTACAAAGCCCTGTTTGGCAATCTGTTCAAAAAGTTCGCGGTAATGCCCTTTTCTGCTTCGTATTACCGGTGCAAGAATATTGATGCGCTTGCCGGTAAATTCCTCAATGATTAGATTTTGAATCTGCTCATCACTGTAACTTACCATTTTGTCACCGGTGACATAGCTGTAAGCGTCACTGGCACGGGCATATAGCAACCGCAGAAAATCATAAATTTCCGTAATGGTACCTACGGTAGAGCGTGGACTTTTACTGGTCGTTTTTTGTTCTATGGCGATAACCGGGGAGAGCCCTTGTATTTTATCTACATCAGGCCGCTCCAGACTGCCCAGAAACTGCCTGGCATAGGCCGAAAAAGTTTCAATATACCGCCGCTGCCCCTCGGCATAGATCGTGTCAAAAGCCAGTGAACTCTTCCCACTGCCAGAAAGGCCGGTGATGACCACCAGCTTTTCACGCGGTATGTTTACATCTATATTTTTAAGGTTGTGGGCGCGGGCGCCATAAACCTCAATGTATTCTTGTATTTCTGCCATTGGAGTTAAACTCGTTTTTTAGATCCTGCAGACTCGGCAGGATCTTTAAAAAGGCAGGTTGAACTCCCAAGTGTTTTCAGGATTTCCCCCTTGGGTGCCAACCTACAATTTTAAGGATGCAAAGGTAATTTAAAAGTATGAAGGATAAAATGTGAAGTTTAAAAAGCGAAATCTACCCATAAAAGTGCTAAAAACTCAAAAGAGCAGCGTGTTTGGATTAAGTAATAATAAATTATAACATACTGGTTATTAAAATCCAACTTCATAGTTGGCAAGCATTTCCTCAATAACTTTTTCTGTAGGGGAAAAACGTTCAGATTTTTTAGCCTTTATGGTGGGTACTTTTTCAAAATAGGGCACAATACTGCCATTCTCATAACTTTCCACAATGTGGGGATGCACATAATAATTGCGTACCACATCACGGGTATTGCCCAGACCTTTTGCCGCGGCGTCAAAACCGGCGAGCATGTTTTTTGCATTTTGCTTTTCTTCTTCCACAAAGCCTATTTCGCGCAGTTTTTCAAAAAAGATAATAGTGGCTGACCAGGTACGAAAATCCTTTGCCGAAAAAAGATCACCGCTTACCGCGTGTATATAATCGTTGACCATTCCGCTATCTATGCAATGCTTGGTGCCATCTTCATCAAAATATTTAAAAAGTTCCCAGCCCGGTATTTCTTCGCATTGATTTACGAGCCTGATTAATTTTTTGTCATGAACGGTTACTTCGTGCTCCACACTTTTTTTACCTACAAATTTAAAGATCATATCTTTAGCGGTGGTCTTAACGTGCCGGGTACGTAGGGTAGATAACCCATAGGTATTATTAGTACGCGCATAACTTTCATTACCTATGCGTATATGGGTTTCTTCCATTAAACGAATTACGAGCGCGAGCACTTTACGCTGGGTCATCTCTTTTTCGTCCAGGTCTTTATCTACCTGAGCACGTATCTGTGGCAGTACATTTCCAAAAGCGGCCATTTTAAAAAATTTGGTCTCATTGCGCAGTTTATTCCAGTGCTCGTGGTAGAGATATACTTTGCGGCTTTTATCATCACGACCTACTGCTTGTAAATGTCCATTTTCAGGCTCTGCGATGCGTACATCTTCCCATGCCGGAGGGATAACAAGTTCGTTAATACGTTTAAGAATTTTTTTGGTCTTTAACGCTCTACCATTTTTATCGTACGTAAAGCCTTTTTTATTGCGCTTGCGCGCAATGGTGAAATGCTCTTCGGTCACGTAGATTAAATCTGCAAAAGAAGCTGCAGCTTCTGGATTATGAAGGATCTTGTCAAGCTTTTTTTCTGAAATTGTCATAACCCAAAAATAATGTGAAGCTTGCTTATTCTATGATAACAAAATGTGAAATAAGTTTCATGTTATTTGAAATCTTATATGCAGGATTATTTTGTGCTTAAGCGTTAAACCTTTATTAAATTAAACCGAATTGAGTTCTATTTAAGTGAATTTCCTGAAAGGAAATATACTTTTAGCGACTTAAAGAATAGGTTAACACTGAATGTTTTTAACTAAAATACGTATTATGAGATTATATAAGTCTAAATTGTTACTTGTTACTTTTGCCCTTGTTCTAGGGCTTTCACAAGTATCTTGCCAAGAGAAAGCAAAGAATAGCGATAAAACTATGGGCAACGACAAGGAAACTGCTATGACCAGCGAATTTCCAGACGCAAAACCTGATAAGGTGTGGAAAGAAAAACTCTCTCCGGAAGAGTATACAATTATGGTTAAAAAAGGAACTGAACCCCCTTTTAAAAATCCTTATTTTGACAATCACAAAGAAGGTACTTATGTGAGTGCTGCTACCGGAGAACCACTCTTTAGTTCTAGTGATAAATTTGATTCTGGTACCGGCTGGCCTGCTTTTTCAAAACCCCTTAAAGAAGATGCTGTAATTTGGGTAAAAGATAACAGTATGGGCATGTCGCGTGATGAAGTGATTGAAAAATCAACCGGCCTACACTTGGGGCATGTGTTTAATGATGGACCGCAGCCTACCGGATTGCGCTATTGCATTAATTCTGCCGCATTAAAATTTGTACCCGATGAGGAGACTACCGATAAAAGCAATCAATAATAACAATTGATTCTAAAAACAAAAAAATCCCGAATGAGCGATCATCCGGGATTTTTTGTTTAAAATGCTCATAAATCAGTCAAAATAACTGAATTTTTGTCCGTTTTCTATTTTAAGTACGCTCTCATAAATAAGGCGTATCACATTCTCCACATCCTCACGGTGTACCATTTCTACCGTGGTGTGCATGTAGCGCAACGGTAAACTGATAAGTGCGGAAGCTACACCGCCATTGCTGTATGCAAAAGCATCGGTATCAGTTCCTGTCGCACGGCTGCTGGCGGCACGCTGAAACGGAATATTCTTTTCCTGAGCAGCGTCTATAATGAGATCCCTAAAACGTTGCTGCACGGCAGGGGCGTAAGTGATTACCGGTCCTTTGCCTATCTCAGCATGGCCACTGGTCTTTTTCTCGATCATAGGGGTGGTGGTATCGTGGGTGACATCGGTCACGATCGCAGCGTTCGGTTTTATGGTGTTGGTGATCATTTGCGCACCTCGCAAACCTATTTCCTCCTGCACCGAATTCACCACATACAATCCAAAATCAAGTTTGTTCTTATTGTCCTTGAGCATACGGGCAACCTCTGCGATCATAAAACCACCCATACGGTTGTCTAGCGCACGGCAGACAAATTTATTCTCGTTGAGAACGGTAAAGGTGTCAGGATAGGTGATCACACAACCTACGTGCACGCCCATTTTTTCCACTTCTTCTTTGTCTTTTGCGCCAATATCTATAAAAATATTGTCAGGCTTGGGCGCTTTTTCATCACTTTTGTCACGCGTATGAATCGCCGGCCAACCAAAAACTCCTTTTACAATACCGTCTTTGGTGTGTATGTTCACCATTTTTGAAGGGGCGATCTGGTGGTCGCTTCCGCCATTACGTATCACATAAATAAGCCCATTGTCTGTAATATAATTGACATACCAAGAGATCTCATCGGCGTGGCCCTCTATGACCACTTTATATTTTGCCTTGGGATTGATCACGCCTACAGCGGTGCCATAGGTATCTGTAATAAATTCATCAACATAAGGACGCAGGTAATCCATCCATAATTTCTGGCCGTCCCACTCATAACCGGTAGGAGCGGCATTATTTAAATACTTTTCTAAAAAATCAAGCGATTTTTTGTTCAATATGCTTTTAGCCATAAAAATTCCATTTTGCGCTAATTTAAGAATATTAAAGTCAAATAATGTCCGTTCTAGCCCTATTCCTTAATTTTGGAACAGTTTTCGCACAATGAATACAAAAAAATGGTGAACCGATTGATCCTTTTTTTAGCACTTATCGCTGCCCACGCACTTGGGGCACAAATTCCTGATGCGCGAAAAGCGACAGACTCCACTATGGCAGAATATTACCTAATGGATAGTGACAGCACGCTTACAGACGCGATACCGCTTGATGAGGTTCTTATATTTAACCGCCTGAAGTTCAAAAATCAGCTGGATAGGCGCAAGTATTTGATTTTACGTCGAAAAACGCGGAAAGTATATCCTTATGCCAAACTAGCAGCAGATCGTTTTATGGAGCTCAACCAGCGTTTGGATAGTATGAAAAACAACAGCCAGCGCAGAAAATATACGCGTATCATACAGCGCTATGTTCAGGATGAATTTGGCGATCAACTTAAAAAACTGAGCCGTACTGAAGGGCAAATTTTAGTAAAGCTCATTCACCGCCAGACGGGGATCACAACGTTTGACCTCGTCAAAGAATACCGCAGTGGCTGGAAGGCATTCTGGCTTAATACTACGGCGAGCCTTTTTGATATTCGGTTAAAAGAAAAGTTTGACCCCGTTAATGTGGAGGAAGATTACTTGATTGAAGATATTTTGCAGCGATCCTTTCAGGCAGGTATTCTCGAGCGTCAGGAACCCGCGGGCAAATATAATTTTCTTGAGCTCATGAGTAAATGGAACAGCTCAAAATCTACAGTCGGTATAAAAAAATGACAACCCTTTATCGTAGAAAAATAACTTAATAAAGCATTTTTTTGATTTGAAAAACTTTTTAAATTCCAACTGGCTTATGGTCGTCATGGCGCTTATCACCATCATAGGCTTGGTAACAGGTAAATATCTCTTTCTTTTTCTGGCCATTCCCTTTGGGTTGAATCTTTTTGGAAAAAAGAAAGATGAAGATTGAACCTTGTTTTCACGTGCATAGCGTTTAAAAAAATCCCTATCTTTACAGCTATAAAACGACGACAGCAACCCTACTTATGAGTCAGAAAGTATTGCTTAGCGCAAAAGAGATACATATTATCCTTAACCGACTCGCCTGTCAACTCATTGAAAACCATACCAATTTTAACGAAACTGTGCTTATAGGCCTTCAGCCCCGCGGTGTCTTTCTGGCAGAACGCATTAAAAAACTGCTCGAGGAAAATTATGATGTGCCGGACATTAAAATGGGATATCTCGATATTACTTTTTTTAGGGATGATTTTCGCCGTGGCGAAAAAATTTTAGGTGCCAATAAAACGAAGATCGATTTTATTGTAGAAGATAAGAAAGTAGTTTTTATAGATGATGTGCTCTATACCGGGCGAAGCATTAATGCCGCGCTTACAGCCGTACAGAGTTTTGGCAGGCCTCGCGAGGTAGAGTTGCTCACGCTGGTAGATCGCAGGTTTAGCCGGCATTTACCCATTCAGCCCAATTATAGGGGGCGGCAGGTAGATGCAATCCCCGGTGAAAAAGTAAAGGTAAGCTGGGTAGAAAATGGTGGCGAGGATGTCGTTTATTTGATAAAAAATGAAGAGTGAAAGAATGTATATTTTATACTGAAAAAATGTTGTTTTTCGGAGGAACGGGGTAAAATCTCCTTGTAGGTCTAATGTCAAAGTCAATCAATTTCTAGTTTTTGAGAGCTGACATTTGGATAATTCGAAGGTTTAGGTCGAAAAATCACCCCAAAAAAGCTTCAAAATGGCAATTTTTGCAATAAAAATAAGAATAGCAATTTCAAGATGAGCGAGTTAAGTGTAAACCACTTATTGGGTATAAAGTATATTACAAAGGCAGATATAGATCTGATCTTTGAAACGGCAGATCAATTTAAGGAGGTCATTAACAGACCCATTAAAAAGGTACCCTCGTTGCGTGATATCACCATCGCCAATCTTTTTTTTGAAAATAGCACACGTACCAAGCTCTCTTTTGAACTTGCTGAAAAACGTCTGAGCGCAGATGTGATCAATTTTTCGGCCGGGGCATCCTCGGTAAAAAAGGGGGAAACCTTGATAGATACAGTAAATAACATCTTATCGATGAAGGTGGATATGGTAGTTATGCGGCATCCCAACCCGGGCGCTGGAGTATTTTTGTCAAAAAACATTAAAGCCAGTATCGTCAATGCCGGTGATGGCGCACATGAGCACCCTACGCAGGCGCTGCTCGACACGTATTCCATAAGAAGGGAACTGGGCGAAGTCACGGGGAAAAAAGTGGTCATTGTAGGTGATATTTTGCATAGCAGGGTAGCGCTTTCCAATATATTTGCACTGCGCATGCTGGGTGCAGAAGTAAAAGTTTGCGGCCCAAAGACCTTGATGCCCCGTTATATTGAATCACTGGGGGTAGGTGTAGAGCTCAATCTGCAAAAAGCGTTGCAGTGGTGTGATGTGGCCAATATGCTTCGCGTTCAGAACGAGCGTATGGATATTAGCTATTTTCCCAGTACGCGGGAATATACCCAGCAATATGGCCTCAATAAAGAAATCTTGGACGGTCTTGATAAAAAAATAGTCGTCATGCACCCTGGGCCCATTAATAGGGGAGTAGAACTTACCAGTGATGTGGCAGATTCTGAGCAGGCCATAATCCTAAATCAAGTGGAAAATGGCGTTGCCATTCGAATGGCTGTCATATATTTGTTGGCTTCAAAGATCAAACACAATGCAAGTAGATAAAAAAGAAAAATTTACAATTTTGGGTGATGATGAGGACAATGTAAAGCAATTTGCCTCCTTTTTAGAATATATTGTCCCCAAAGCCTACAAGGATCAGAACCTGGTTATTGACCTCTTGAAGTATGAGAAAATGACCCTGGACGAACTGCTTTCCTTTTTAGTGCTTTCTAACAAGCAACGGGCGGCAAAAAATTCGTTTGTACTGGTCAATAAAGCTGTAGCCATAGAGCGAATTCCAGAGGAAATAATGGTCGTCCCTACCTTAGAAGAAGCTAAAGATGTTATAGATTTAGAGGAAATACAGCGAGATTTGGGATTTTAAGCAAGAGAAAACCAGATTTTAATACCGTTTTGGCCGTTTTTCAATGAAGTAAACTTATGATTTTGATCAAAAACATTCCCTTTTAGCATGAAGCTCACAATTTTGGGCTGTTACGCCGCCACCCCTCGCTCGTTTACGAATCCTACTTCACAGGTTTTAGAGATAAGAAACGAACTCTTTCTTATTGATTGTGGTGAGGGGACCCAAGTGGAACTGCGTCGCAATAAAGTGAAATTTTCAAAAATCAAACATGTTTTCATTTCCCATTTGCACGGCGATCATTTTTTTGGTCTTGTAGGGCTTATTGCTACCTTCAGATTGCTGAACCGAAAAAAAGAATTGCATGTATATGGGCCAAAGGGAATTAAAGAAGCGATTACGTTACAACTGAAACTTTCAAACAGCTGGACAAATTATCCGCTTTATTTTCATGTTCTTGAAGAAAAAATGCCGGAGCGGATTTATGAAGATGATAAAGTTACCGTAGATACCATTCCCTTAAAACACCGTATTTATGCAAATGGATTTCTTTTTCGGGAAAAACCAGGTGACCGCAAGTTAAACATACATGCAGCGCAAAAGTATAAAATAGACGTTGTGTATTACAAAAAGATAAAAGCGGGCAAAGATATGGTTCTTGATGACGGCACCGTGATTCCTAATGCTGAACTTACCTTTGATCCAGACCCTCCTAAAAGTTATGCCTTTTGCAGTGATACCGTTTATAAACCTGATAATATCCCGCAACTTAAGGGTGTGACCGCACTTTATCACGAGGCTACATTTATAGAAAAACATGCAGATCTTGCTCAACCTACCGGCCATTCTACAGCAAAGCAAGCCGGTAAAATTGCATTAGAGGCGGAAGTAAAAAACCTCATTTTAGGGCATTATTCCACCCGATATCCCGATCTGGATTTATTTGGTGATGAAGCAAAGGAAATCTTTGACAACGTACTGCTCGCTGATGACGGGAAGGTTTTTGAATTTTAAGCCGAAAAAACCACTTTTTTTAACCGAAAAATCACGCTTTTAAGTTCTTTTTATAGGTGCGTCTGCGTTTATGCAGTTCGTGGTCGTAGTTTTTCCAGAGTTGCTGTATCGCCTTATTTTCCTCGAGTTCAGGATTGGTTTCCACTTCCATGATACCGTTTTTATTAAAAAGATCCTGCATTTCTTTAAAAATCAATGCCGTGAGGCCTTTGTTTTGATATTCGGGATCAATTCCTATTAAATAAAAAGCGGCTTTATCGTTTTTGTTGCGTGCCTTTAATAAATGGTAAAAACCAAAGGGAAACAGGCTGCCATTGGCCTTTTTAAGGGCTTCATTAAAAGAAGGCATGATTACCGAAAAAGCAATCAGTTTACCCGTGCCATCCTCAATACATTTAATGTAATTTGGGTTGATAAACTTGATGTATTTCTCTTTGTAGTGATCAATCTGGTACTGCTGAATGGGCACAAACGTACTCAAGTTGTTGTAGGTCTTATTGAGTAGGCCAAACATATCGTCAACATAAGGCACGATGTCCTTGCTTTTAGAAAAGTGAATCACTTTAAGTTTATAGCGGTCTTTAATGATCTGGGCAAACTTTTTTACTTTCTCCCTAGATTCGGTTGCGGGGGGAATCTTGATTTTATACTCCACCCATTCTGCCGCTTTCTCAAAACCCAGTTGCTCAAAATGTGCTTGATAATAGGGATAATTATAAGAAGTGATCATGGTATTTAAAAAGTCAAAACCCTTAATGAGCAGCCCTGCACGCTCCATATTGCTAAAACCTACCGGGCCTTCCATCCATTTTAGACTTTCTGCCTTTCCTATTTCCTCAACTTTATTAAGCAAAGCTTTGGTGACCTCAATATCGTCTATGACATCAAACCAGCCAAAACGAACCTTAAGTTTTCCTTGTTCCTTAACTTCAATATCGTTGATAATAACCGCTATACGGCCTGCCGGTTCATCGTTCTTATAGGCAATAAAAAACCAGGCTCTCGCATTTTTAAAAACGGGGTTTTTGTTTTTGTCCATACTTTCCATTTCATCAGTGGAAAGCGGCGGCACCCAGTGTTTTTCATGTTCATAAAGGCCGAAAGGAAACTTAACAAAAGCCTTCATCCCCCTTTTAGACGTCATTTCTTTGATCGTAACCATGTCCTAATTCACTTGCTTTTAAAAATTAATTAATTGCCGGGTCAGTGGGTATTTCTTCATCCACGCTATGCCTATCCAATCGATAGGAAACACCGATACCTACTTGAAACCGTTTTGGGGTATCCTTAAAATTAACCAGTGCGTTTACATCTATCTGCAAATTTCGCGTAAATAAATAAGCCCCGCCAAAGCGGAATAGATCATCGGCATAAATATCGCTGTGAAGCATTTGATACTCCGCAAATGCGGCGATACGCGCGTTAAAGGAATGTGTGAGTGTAGTTATCCATGCGTAAGTGGGATAATCTGTCATAAGCTGATCTGCGATGAAGTTGTTTACCCACACAAAGGGTCCCCAATTATTTTGTGTAATTATAATGGCCTTAGGGCTAAGTCCACTCTGTGAACTGGGCAAAAAAGGATTATTATTGCTGTACACATAATTTGTACCTCCGTAGAGCGAAATGGCAGGTATTAGGGTTTTCCATTTAAACCTATGATTATCGTGGTAACTGTATAAATTAATGTCTTCTTTGGCATTTTTATAGGGATCATAAATGAGATACTTTACACCGGCCGTAATAATGGGAAAACCGCTCTGGTTATAGGTAGGCGCATTGCCTACAGTAGGGGTGATCTCTTCATAGAGATAGGTGCCGCTCAAATTGACTTCAAACTGCTCCCGCCAAAAACCAGCCCTAAAAGCAAAGTCGATACCCTGACCGGTGGTTTCAGTGTAACGAAGATCGTGCGATTCCTCATTATAAAAGCCGCCCACTTCTGCCTGATAAACACCTGTACCTATCGAAAATGCACCCTGGCTCTGTCCCGGTCTGTTAGAATTTATGGTCTCTGTATATTGTGCCGAAAGGAAATGCACGCAAAAGAACGCGAGAATAACCGGCAAATAAGATTTAAGAAACATGTTGCGTTTTAGTTTAAAAATACTCAAAAGGGCAATTAGACAAACATACTGTAAAAATAAAACATAGCCTAACCTTATGCGCCTTGCGAGGGCTATATGACAGTAAAAAGCATTTTATTATTTTTTTAAGCGATTACCAATCACGAAACCTTAATTTTGTAACAACATAAGTTCGAAGTAAAATTCTAGCGTATTGAAAAATGTGATCTTTAATACAAAATTCTTTAATAATTTTTTATTCGAACTGACGTTAATACTCTAAAAATGTGATTTAAATTATGGCATTTCTTAAGACAATTTTAATCTTCTTACTCGTATTTTTTGCGATTCGCATTATATGGAGATTATCAAAACCCTATATATTTCGCTATGTGACCAAAAAAGCCGGAGAAAAATTTGAGGATATGGCCGGCCGGTTCACAAACCAGGCCCAGCCAAAACAACCTAAACGGCCAGAAGGAACAACTACGATATTGAATAAACCCAACATGGGACAGCAGAGTAAGAAAAGCGTGGGTGAATATATCGATTACGAAGAAATTGACTAATTTTCGGATTCTGTTTTTAGACCGAGCTTTATGACTTTTTCTTTTAAGAAACTACTTCCACATTTAGGTGCGGTAGTTTGCTTTATAATCATTTCCTTAATTTATTTCAGTCCCGTACTTCAGGGCAAAAAACTTTTCCAGAGCGATATACAGCAGTACCGCGGTATGGCGCATGAGCTCATGGATTACAGAGCTTCTACCGGAGAAGAAACCTACTGGACAGATTCGGCGTTTGCAGGTATGCCCACGTATCAACTTGGGGCAAAATATCCCAATAATTGGATCAAACAGCTTGATCTGAGCATCCGTTTTTTACCACGCCCTGCCGATTATCTCTTTCTATACTTCATAGGTTTTTATATATTATTATTGGTTCTTAAACTGGACTGGCGCTATGCCGGGTTGGGAGCCTTGGCCTTTGGGTTTTCTACCTATCTAATTGTTATTCTAGGTGTAGGGCACAATGCAAAAGCACACGCCATTGCTTACATGCCGCTTGTTTTAAGTGGAATTTTACTTGTTTTTAGGCGAAAATACATACTCGGTTTTATTTTAACCGCCATCGCATTGGCGCTGGAGATTGTGGCAAACCATGTGCAGATGACTTATTACTTATTGTTATTAACGGTTGTTCTCGGTATTGTATATTTCATTGACGCCATACGACGAAAGGAACTGCCGCATTATTTTATAAGTCTGGGAATTTTGGCCTTGGCAGCGCTGCTCGCGGTGGGCAGTAATGCGACTAATCTTATGGCTACCAAAGAATACGGCGATTTTAGTACCCGAGGAAAAAGTGAACTTACCATAAACCCAGACGGATCTCCAAAAGAAGATGCAACGGGCCTTGATAAGGAATATATCAATCAGTATAGTTATGGAATAGGGGAGACGCTAGATTTGTATGTCGCCGGCCTTTTTGGAGGTTCTAATGCTGAACCTTTTAATAAAGACAGTAATTTTGCCAAGTTCTTGAGGCAGCAACAAGTGCCACCTGGACAGATTGAAGAGATAGCAAGTCAGTTCGGTTTATATTACTGGGGCGCACAACCCGGTGTTTCTGGCCCAGCATATATAGGCGCGGTCGTGATATTTTTGTTTGTACTTGGCTTGTTTTTGGTGAAAGGCCGATTAAAATGGTGGCTGGTAGGCGGCACCGTGCTTTCACTTTTATTGAGTTATGGTGGTAATCTTTCTTGGTTTACCGATTTATGGATCGATTATGTACCCCTTTATGACCGGTTTAGGGCGGTTACATCTGTACAGGTGCTGGCCGAACTTTGTATTCCTGCACTGGGTATTTTTGGACTTATGAAAGCGCTGCAGCATTTTGAGCAAGACGATAAAAAATTAAATGCACTAAAATGGACCACTATTATCACCGGTGGTCTGGCACTTTTATTACTGCTCTTTAAAGGCGTGTTTTTTGATTTTGCAGGAGGGAATGACGCGGCTTTCATCAAGAATTTTGGTATGGAATTTATGGCAGCCATCCGTGATGACCGGCGTGCGATTTATACCCAAGACACCATAAAAACCCTTGTTTTGGTACTGATTTCAGCCGGTTTAATCTGGTTTTTCATCAAGAAAAAATTATCTGAAACAGTAGTAATCGCAGCGTTCGCTGTGTTGATTTTGTTTGACCTCGTACAGGTGGACAAGCGGTATGTAAACAGTGATGACTTTGTTGCCGCCCGTCTGGTAGAGCAACCTTTTCAAGCCACTCCGGCCGATACTCAAATTTTGAAGGATACGACACGCTACCGCGTTTATGAAGAAAATGTGGGGCTTAATGGAGCCCGAACCAGCTATTTTCACAACAGTATAGGCGGTTATCACGGCGCAAAACCGGGAAGGCTGGCAGACTTAGCCGATTTTTATTTATATCAGGGAAAAACAGCTCCATTCAATTTACTTAACGTTAAATATATTATCAGTCAGCGTGAGGGTAAAGAAATGGTACAACAAAATCCCGGTGCAAATGGCAATGCCTGGTTTGTACAGAATGTGAAGGTCGTACCAGATGCCAACACGGCAATCTTGGCGCTGGATAGTCTTAATACCCAACAGACCGCAATTGTAAATAATGAATTTAAGAATGAAGTGCCGGCAAAGGTATTTCCGTTAGATCCTTCGGCGAGTATTGAGCTGATAGAACACCGCCCACAGTATTTAAAATATCAAAGTAAAAGTAGCCGCGAGCAATTGGCCGTTTTTAGCGAAGTATATTATCCCTGGGGATGGAATGCGTACCTGGATGGCAAAAAAGTATCTCATTTTAGGGCAGATTATCTGTTGCGTGCCATGATGGTTCCCGCTGGTGCACACACCATCGAATTTAAATTTGAACCAGAGGTTATTGCAACGGGAAGTGCCGTAAGTCTTACAAGTAATATTATTCTTGTCTTGGTGATTCTGGGTGGATTATTTTTCGCTTATAAGCGGAATGAACATTTTGAAGCGGGGAATAAAATTAGTGAAAAGAGAAAATGAAAATTTTATTTTGAATGCTTAAGTGTGATAGAAGATAACTGAGTGAATTTCTTGGAGCTTTAGCGGAAAGGAATTTGTACCGAAGCCTCCGATGAATATGTAGAAAAATAGAGAAGAACGTAAAAACCGAATGTCATTTCGAGTGTTTTTAACGAAGCGATAGCGAAGATGAAAAATGTATCGAGAAACTTTTAACCTGAAATCACGATCTAAGACCATAAGATCTCAATTACATTTTTTCAATAGTTGCTTAAAATCCATATAAATCGAGGTTTTTTCACTACAAAAAAACTTTACTATGTAATCAGATTATGAAATACTTCTGAATTGATCGATTTAATAGTTTTTCGGCTAAAAATTACCTAAAAATGACCGTTTTTTGGTCAAAAAACCGGCAAAAATTCCCGTGTGAAAAAAGTGCTTATTATATCCTATTATTGGCCTCCGGCGGGCGGTCCTGGCGTGCAGCGGTGGTTGAAATTTGCCACTTATCTTCCGGATTTTGATATAAAACCGGTGGTTTATGTGCCTGAAAACCCCACCTATCCCATCACCGACAAAAGCCTTATAAAGGAAGTTCCCAAGAGTACTGAAATTTTGCGTAAACCAATTCTGGAGCCCTATTCCTGGGCCAAACTATTTTCTAAAAAAGAAACCGAAACCATAAGTTCGGGAATTATTTCCGACGAAAAAAAACAAACCGTACTGCAAAGAATCATGCTGTACATTCGTGGGAATTTCTTTATCCCAGACGCACGTAAATTCTGGATCAAACCTTCCGTACGTTTTTTGAAAAACTACATTACTGAGAATAAAATTGATGCCATCATAACGACCGGACCGCCACATAGTCTGCATCTTATTGGGCTGGTACTAAAAGCGCAAACTGGACTACCGTGGATCACAGATTTCCGTGATCCGTGGACGAGCATTGGTTATCACGACAAACTAAGATTGACCAAATCTTCTCAAAAAAAGCATGAGCAATTGGAGCGCCAGGTGCTGCAAAACTGTGATCAGATTATAACCACAAGTCCCACCACAAAAAGAGATTTTGAACGCATCACTGATACGCCGGTTACTTGTATCACCAATGGTTTTGAGCGAGAGGGCGATTTAAGTATCGGCCAGGATGCCGTTTTTAGTCTTTCACATATTGGTTCACTACTTGAAAAACGAAATCCGCTGGTGTTGTGGAAGGTTTTGGGAGATCTCAAAAAAGAAGATGCAACCTTCGGAAAGGCTCTGAAAATTAATCTCGCCGGACGGGTGAGTGAAGCGGTAATACAAGCCATAAAAAATCAAGGTTTAGAAGAAAACCTGGAACTTCTGGGATATGTAACACATAAAGAAGCGCTTCAGCTACAGCGTAAATCCCAGATTTTGTTACTTATTGAGATAGATTCACCAGAAACAAAAGCGATTATTCCCGGAAAAGTCTTTGAATATATGGCCGCCCGAAGGCCTATTTTGGCCATAGGCCCAGAAAATGCCGATTTTTTTGAACTGGTAGCGACTACAGCTTCCGGCAACTGTTTTACCTATGATAATGAAGCGGATTTAAAGAAGCAGGTAGTGCAGTGGTATCATTTATACGCTACCGAAGGTTTGCGGCACACTACCGGCGATATTTCATCCTATACCCGTAAAAACCTCACGGAAAGCCTCGCTCAATTAGTTCGCAAAGTGCTTGATGTATCCCAATAATTGATGCAAGTTTATGTCTGGAAAAAATGCTGGAAATCTTTTAATTATTGACCCGTGGGTGTAGTCGCTGTACAATCTTTTAAAAATCTTATCACAACCTATCTGGGTTTTGGGATAGGAGCGATTAATACGCTGGTACTTTATGTCAATTTTTTTAGCCAGGAATATTATGGGCTAGTGGGTTTTTTATTGAGCACCGCCACTATTTTAATGCCCGTAATGGCCTTTGGAATCCAGAATACGCTTGTAAAATTCTATTCTAAATATGAACGGGAGGAGCAGGATTCCTTTCTATTTTTAATGCTTTTATTGCCATTTATACCCTTGATTCCAGGGATTTTGTTCACCCTGCTGGGGTATTCTTTTGTCGTAGAATTTCTAACTTCAGAAAATACTATTGTACAGCCCTATATTCCATTAATATTGATCATTGCGCTTGCAATGGCTTACTTTGAGATTTTTTATTCCTGGGCAAAGGTGCAGTTACAGAGCGTTTTTGGTAATTTTATGAATGAGGTTTTTCACCGGCTGGGCGTCATGTTGTTGCTGGTACTGGTCGCTTTTAAATGCATAAGCATACATGAGTTTATGTATGGTCTATGCGGGGTGTACCTTATACGTATGCTGGTGATGATGATTTATGCGTTTACACTTCGCAAACCGGTCTTTAGGAGACCAAAAATGGAAGGATTAAGCCCCATTATCAAATATAGCGCGCTTATTATTATTGCCGGTTCCATTGCGGTGATGATCCTGGAGATTGATATGTTTATGATCGGTAAAATGGTGCCTATTGAAAATGTGGCCTATTATTCAGTGGCGATTTATATCGCGGCCGTGATTGCCGTCCCGGCACGGGCAATGCATCAGATTACGTATCCGCTTACTGCGGCATTGCTAAACAAACGGAAATTCGATGAACTGCGGAGTTTATACCAGAAAAGTTCGCTGACCCTTTTTATTATTTCGGGCTTTATTTTTATACTGATTACTTGCAATATCAAACAGTTGTACCTGCTTATTGACCCAGCATATGCCAATGGACTCGCGGTGGTTTTGCTAATTTCTTCGGCAAAATTGCTCGATAATTTAATGGGGAACAATAACGCGATCATCTACAATAGTGATTATTACCGGTTGGTATTGCTGCTGGGCATAATTCTCGTGGTTATCGCCATCCTGCTGAATCTCTATTTTATACCCAGACTTGGAATTAACGGTGCTGCTATTGCCACTTTTATCGCATCAGTGGGATATGCGGGGGCTAAAATTGCCCTTGTTTATAAAAAATTTGGTTTACAACCCTTTACAAAAAAATCAATGTGGGTAGCGGCTATGTTGCTAGGTTTTGTACTCATTTTTTATTTCTGGGATTTTAATTTTTATCCGATAATCAGTATTGCAGTAAAATCTGCATTGATTACACTGGGTTATTTTCTGATTATTTATTTTACAAAGCCTTCCGCTGAAATTGAGGGATTTATCAATGCTCTGGTCAAAAAGAAATCCCGTTCAGATTAATCTAATCCGTAACGGGGTTTCTCAACTAACCAACCAAAAAAATATTTTATTTATAATCCCCCAGATCTGGATGCATTACTTCTTGAAGATCTGGAACTACCGGAAGTAGCTTTTCTAGCGCTATTATTTTGAGTACTTCCGCTTGAACGGGTCGCTCTCGCCGGGGTACTTTGTGTTCTTGAACGGGCAGGCGAAGCCGCTCTTTGAGTGTTTTTTGCCGGACTTACCGCGCGTTGATTTGTGGCACGTGAACTTGTGCTGCTGTTTGATCGTGAATTTCTAGCTGGCGCGGTTTGCGTACTACTTGTACGGCTTTTAGGCTGTGCGGTGGTACGTGATGTACTATTATTTGATACCGCACTGCTTAAATTCCGATCACTGTTCGTTGTTCTGCTCGCTTGCGGCACTACTGACGATCTCCGTGTAGTTTGACGATCATAACGAGTAGAGGTTGATCTAGTTGCTCTATTGCTCGGATTGCGGTTAGCGCGTGATATGACCGTATTACTACTACTGTTCATAGTTCTCGAAGTGGCATTGCGCGCTTCGCTGTATGAACCAGACCGTGCGTTGTTATGCGCAATGGTTCCCTGTGGTCTATTAAAATCCCGGAATGCATTGGCATAGCCATCATTATAACCGGTCCGATAGTGGTTTCTATGGTAAGCGTAAGAAAAACGTTGTGGAGAATAAAGCCTTCTGTAAGGTGTATTATAGACCAAACAACGGTCAACATACGGTCTATATAAATAACCGGTATAGGAATAGTGGCCAATGCGCCTGTTGTAGTTATTTATATAACCGCGCGTATAAGAAAAGGCATTTCTATTATAAAAAATCTGCAAGCCACCTATACTGGCAAGTAGGTTATTATTATAATCTATCCGGATATTTCCTGCCTGGGAAATACGCCCCCAATTGTCATAATATATAGGCACATTTGCAATCTGAATGACGGCGCCATAATTATCATATTGTACATAAGCGTCGTAGTTAAAACCTGTATTGAAACTGATATTTAACGGTTCATTGTTTAAATTAACGCGTAACCCATCAACCACTTGAGGCATGACAAAATCAAATTCGCCATCAGGATACACAGAAAATTCAATACCCCCTTCTAAAAATATATAACGTTCCCCAGTATAGGGCGCATTTATTATGGTTGAAGTGGATAGGGGAGCAGCCTTGATTGCGGTTATTCCCATTACAAAGGCAATTAAAAAGTAGATTGATTTTTTCATAACGCTGGATTTAAAAAGTTAATTGAAATGAACTTTTTTATAGCACTTTAAAGAAATCAATCTTTATGCCAAAAACACAAGTAAATGAATATCAAAGTTTTAAACCTGTTTGACATTGCTGAATATCTATGTAATTAACCTCCTTTAAAGCAGATGCTTTCAAATACTCCTCAAAAGCAGCTTTCCAGCCTCATTTTCAGATGCTATGATGGAATACAATCGTTTGAATCTCAACAAGATCTTTTTGTTCGATCTTTTTAGTGAAATTGGAAATTGTTTTTTAATCATAGTTCATCGTTTTTTATCAAAGTCGTTGATTTGTAACAAAAAAGGCTACTAATCGTCTTACTTTACAACAATCAATCAAAAATAAATACTATGATACAACATGAAGATAGGTCATTACTTGCTGTAACACATCTAAGTCAATTGCTGGACCTTATTACCGGGATAGGCGGTTTTATTGTTCCACTTGTTCTTTGGCTTACACAAAAAGAGAAAGTGATGCATATGGATAGCCACGGAAAAAGTATAATAAACTTCCAGATAAGTCTTTTTATTTATGCCCTCGTTTGTATACCACTCATGCTATTTTTTGGATTGGGAATCTTAGGTCTGATCATTATTGGAATTCTAGGCCTTGTTTTTCCCATTATCAATGCGATAAAAGCTAATAATGGAGAAGTGCCGTATTACCCATTCTCTATTGAGATCATTAAATGAATGAGAAATATATAAATTAAAAACCCCCGATATTAGTTAAATATCGGGGGTTTTTATTATAAAAATGACTGTTTATTAATGTTCATTCAAGCCAAAATCTGGGTAAGCATTCATGCCATGTTCATGTCGATCCAAGCCTTCTAGCTCTTCTGTTTCCGAAACTCGAAGACCGATAGTAGCTTTAAGAGTGCCAAGAATGATAAACGTAGAGATGGAGCAAAAAGCGCCTACTATACCCACGCCTGCAAGCTGCACCAAAAATTGGTCGAAACCTGCCATTGCACCAAAAATCCCTACGGCTAATGTACCCCAAATACCGCAAATTAAATGCACGGCAACAGCCCCAACAGGATCATCCAGTTTAAGCTTATCAACTAAGGCAACGCCAAATACAATTACCACGCCGGCAATTACCCCAATAAGCACTGCATCGTTTGGTGTCATCTGGTCTGCTCCCGCGGTAATACCAACAAGGCCGCCCAAAATACCATTCAAAAACATGGTAAGATCATAGTTTTTATAACGCAGGGTAGATACGATAAAAGCCGAAACACCTCCTGCCGCTGCCGCAAGCGAAGTAGTAACAAGCACCAAGGAAGTAGTTGCTGGATCTGCAGATAGTACAGACC
>DRGP01000239.1 GCA_011050015.1 Leeuwenhoekiella sp.
ACCCAGGTTTTAAAACTATTGCGTAAAAAACTGGATTCGGTAGCTACGCCAAAAAATGAATACTTGCTCACTATTGCCACAGGGGCCAATCAAAAATACCTGGATCATACCAATCTGGGCGAAGCTCAAAAATATCTGGATTTCCTCAATATCATGACCTATGATTTTTACACCGGTGGAAGTACGCAAACCGGTCACCATGCCAACCTTTTTAAGTCTGACCAAGATACTGCATCAAATCACCGGAGCGCCAATATTGCGGTGCAACAGCATTTAAAAGCTGGCGTTCCTGCCAAAAAAATCGTAATGGGCGTACCCTTTTACGGCCGCTGGTGGAAAGGAGCAAACCCCAAAACTAAAGGCCTTTATCAACGAGCTAGTGGAAAGACGGGAGGTTACGATTACAAGATCATTGCAGATAGTTTAAAAACCGGCCAGTGGGCATCGCGCTGGGACACCACCGCGCAAGCGCCTTATATCTGGCGGGAGCAGGATTCCTTATTTATGACTTATGAAAACCCAAAATCCCTACAACTTAAAGTGGATTATGTGAATAAAAAAGATTTGGGCGGGGTCATGTTTTGGGAATTTAACGGAGATAATGGCGAGTTGCTAAAGACGATTTATAGCGGCTTTTCAGCTAAGAATTAATCTTAAAAAAACTGTAGTACTTAATCGATTTTAAATGCCTCCAGAGGGTTTAATACCCTGAGGTTTGCCTCTAATCGAAAACAATTTCCGATTCATACCACGTAGACTTACCCCGAAACTCTTTATTATCCTCAATCAAATCTTTAATTATTCAATAGTTAATAACCAAGTTAATCTTCTTGACGGTTGTCTCCATCATTAAACTTTTAAATTAAAAGCTTTAATTACTTGTCAGTATTTAGAATGATTCTATATTTGTCCCTATTTATAAAAAATCTGAATAAAAATAATGAATCGTTTTTTACTTTCTTTTTCCTTTTTTCTAATATTTTTTAGCGTTTTTAGCCAAAAAACTTCCGTTTTTGGTACGATTACCAATGCGCAAAACGCCCCAATACCTTACGCATCTGTCACGATCAAAGGTTCGACAAAAGGTGCTATGTCTGGCAAAGACGGCACCTATGAAATCAAAAACCTTAAAGAAGGTAGCTATACAATTCAATTTTCAACCGTAGGTTTTACTTCAGAGACAAGAAAAGTAACTCTTAATTTGGATCAAAAACTGGAAGTTTCAGTACAATTACAAATAGCAATGGAGGGTTTGGGCCAAGTAGTGATAACTTCTAACAGGACGCGCGAAACCCTTGATGAAGTGCCGTCTTCGGTAGCTGTTATTTCGGCTAAAGAGCTGCAAAACTTATCGCAGTTAAGTACCACTTCGGCAGATCTCTTACGGGAAATTCCGGGCATAGCGCTGAGTACAAACCGTACCAGCAGTACGGGGCAAACACTTCGCGGAAGAAATATGCTGGTGCTCATTGACGGGATCCCACAATCTACGCCCCTGCGCAGCGGCGGCCGTGATGTAAATACAATAGACCCAAGCACTATAGAACGTATTGAGATCATTAAAGGCGCTACCGCGATTTATGGAAACGGTGCCGATGGAGGGATCATAAATTATATCACTAAGAAAACGAATGCCGGAAAAAAGTTCGAAAGTATTACAAAATTAGGCGCAGAGGGCTCGCTGTCCGATATAGACCACAGTGTGGGCTCGCGCGTGGTACAGACATTTTCTGGAAATGTGGATAAACTGGGCTACGTTGCCAGCGGTAGTTTCCGGCAGACGGGGGTTTTTAAAGATGCAAATGGTGTTGTGATCTCACCGTATTACGGTCTGGGCGAGACCAATCAATACAGTCTTTTTGGAAAATTAAATTATGAGATTACAGACCGCCAGCATATAGAAGTAATGTACAACTACTACAGCAGTAACCAAAACAGTGATTATGTGGCTCAGGATGGCGTTTATCTTGAAACGCCCACAATAGGCATTCTTGGCGATGATCCAGGTGTTGATCAGGGTAACCGCTATAACCACAATGCCCAACTTACCTACGATTTTGACCGAATTTTTGGAGAGACTGATTTCAGGCTCAATCTTTATGTACAGGATTTTAAGACCGTTTATGGCTTTACCAGCAGTCTTTATGATCCTTCCCTAGGGCTAGATGGTGGGCAGTCAACTATTATTTCTACTAAAAAGGGAGCGCGTTTTAATTTGAACACCCCGTACCAATTTGGTAAAGTCGAAGGGAATATTTTATACGGGATAGACATTTTGAACGATAAAACAGCACAAGAACTGGTAGATGGACGGCCATGGGTTCCCGAAATGGACATGATGAATTTTGCGCCCTACGCGCAGTTAAAAACCTTGTATCAAAATTTTGTGCTAAAAACGGGAATCCGTTTTGAAAATATCAATATTGATGTGCCAGATTTTACCACGCTGGTGAGGTACCGCAATGATTCAGAAGTTCCTACGAGCGGTGGCGTGGCGGTTGACGGTGGGAAGATAGATTATAACGCGACCACATTTAATGCTGGCCTGCGGTATAATAAATGGACGGTTTTTAAACCCTTTGTTAGCTTTTCTCAGAGTTTTTCTATAGCAGATCTGGGTAGGACGCTGCGCGCTGCGACAGAAAACACCCTGAACCAAATCAATTCTGAAGCGGTGATTGCCAACAATTATGAGGCGGGTTTTAATAGCCGGTTTGGCAACACGCGTTTGAGCGGCGCTTACTTTATAAGCACATCAGATTTTGGGTCAACCTACAGGGAGACCGAAGGTGGTGTGTTTGAGATTCTGCGCCAACCCGAAAAGGTGTACGGTTTTGAGGTTTCGGTGGATACAAAGTTGGCTTCTAACCTCAATCTGGGCGGTTCTGTTTCTTATACCGAAGGTAAACTGGACGCGCAGGAAAATGGTGATTATGGTACATATATGAACGGAGACCGCATTCCACCGGTAAAAACCGTGGCCTATCTTGCCTATAACAAAGGGGATGCCTTTAGCGCCCGTCTTTCTTATATTTATTCGGGTAACCGAGACCATTTTTCGGCAGATGAAGACGGTGATTATCTGTACGGGCAAGGGCCGGTAGATAGTTTTAACCTGGTAAACCTCACCGCAAATTACAAGCTGAGCCCTTCCACAACACTTGGTTTGGGTTTAGAAAACCTGTTGAATACAGATTATTACAATTTGATATCGCAATGGGCAGCCCGGGATTCAGATTATATAAAAGCAAACGGAACGCGCTTTAATGTCTCACTTGCCGTAAAGCTTTAAGACCAAATTCCAGAGAATTCTTCAATATCTAAAAAAACACATTGAAAAACCGAAAACTTTTAAAATACCACTCCTATTTTGGGTTGATTTCCGGTGTTTTTTTACTGATTTTGGGTATTTCTGGGGCGATTTTGGTCTTTAATGAAAATATAGATGAATCGCTTTTTAAGGAATACAACACGATAAATACAGCGCATGTTTTAAATCTTGACGAAGCCGTGAGAATAGTGCAGCAGCGTCATCCCAAATGGGACACGCGCATTGTTCATTTTAAAGAAGGGGAAACCATACGTTTTAATTTAAGGCGTCTCCATGCGCGAAGGGATTTATTTATTCATCCGGAAACCGGTGCGGTCATCGCAGATATTGATGCCAACAGTCAATTTACAAAATGGCTTATCGTGCTGCATTATTCGCTGCATGGTGGTAGTTTTGGACGGGTTTTCCTATTAATTATTGGTGTTCTTTTCTTAATGAGTTTACTCTCGGGGATTGTGGTCTATAGAAAGGTAATAGGCAAAACCCTACTTTTTAGAGTAAAGTTGAAGCGAAAAAACAGGAGGGCTTTTTATTCGGTTTTGCATCGATATATTGGGGTTTGGGGGTTGTTTTTCAACCTTGTTCTGGTCATTACGGGTATCGTGCTTTCTTATGGCGTGGCTAAAGGCGGACTTCAAAAAGCTGCTGAACCGAATACTCCAAAAATCAATATTTCCATTGAGAAAAGCCTGAACCAGCTTGCAAAAAAGTATCCAGATTTTGAGCCTACCTATATTCGTTTGCCAAAAAAACCTGGCGCTGCAATTACAGTCAATGGTATTTTTAAGGATGATGCCTTTTACTTGAGTGAATTCTACAACAAAGCGCAAATTGATTCACATACGGGCAGGTTTATTTCTATGGAAAAGGTACGTGAAGCCCCTTTGTTAACCAAGCTTAACAGCGTGGTTTCTCCATTGCACTATGGGCAATATGGCGGTTTATGGGTTAAACTTTTGTATTGTATAGTGGGCTTGTCTGGGCCATTTTTGTCCGTTAGCGGTTTTATCGTGTGGAAGAAAAGAAAAAAATCGAAACGATCGTTCAGCAAACTGACTAAAACGGCTTCTTAAAGACCTGTTTTAATCCCCGAGACTTACCTCGAATTGAAAAAAAATTTTCCAACTTATAATTCTTGGTTTGTCCCGATGTTATTGATTATTAAGCTAATCATTCTAATAGCTCTTTGTCAATCCCACGTAGGCGCATGATAAAAGGGATGCAATGTTCCAGGCGTTTGTTGCGCGTTTTCTCATTATCACCCTTGCCTATGTACTGTACATATTCCTGTTGTTTTTCTGTTGACAACAACATAAAGCGTTTTTTAAGGTGATCGCTGAGGGAGAAGGCATTCTGCAATTCTTTGGGAAGCAACGTATTTTTATTGTTAGAGGTATTTTTTGCAGTGCTTAAACTGGCTTTTTGACTCGTGATCGCCTTCTGAATAAAGGTTTTCACGGTATCTTCATCCAGATGTTCTGCAGCCGTGTAGCGCAATTGGCGCATATGCTTGGTTTTGCCTTCCTGCGCATTAACGAGCACATTATTGGGATCCTGGAGCAGATCACCGTTAAAAAAAAAGATGGCAAAGTGATTTTTAAAAGTTCCCAGGCCTACCACGTTTTTACCATTCATCGTATAAACGGGAGTATTCCATTTAAAATCTTCTTCAAGAACAGTTGCATTTATAATTGCGCGTAAACGGTTCAAAGCCCCTTTGAAGGGACTTTCTTGGTCAAAAAAAGCCTCTGTTTTAGTAGTTTTTTCCATTGCGTTTGTTTTTACCTGAAAGTACTATATAAATGACAAAAAAAGCAGAAAAAATAGATTTTAAGACACAAAATCAATTTTTAGTGAAACCGCACGCGGTAGGTTCAATATAAAAACATGCGCAAACTTTTGCATAGCTAGCCAAGGTACAATTTCAAGATTGAGTCATACAATGGACATCTCTAATAGAATTTTTTAAGTACCAGGTAAGCAGAAAACCGATCATTTATACAGAAAAATTGGTAATATTGGTCTAAAATCATCCAAAAATCTAGAGTTCTTTTCCAAAACAAAGACTGTTTTCTACTCCTATATAGGGCTCATAATTGGGGATCTTATGATAGCCGTTGTTTTTGTAAAGCGCGATAGCCGCTTTTTGTCGTTTTCCGGTCTCCAGCACACAGTTAAGATAGCCCAGTTCTTTCGCCCAGTGTTCCAGCCCGCGTAAAACGATGCTGCCTATGCCTTGACCACGCGCTTCTGCAGCAGTGTACATACGTTTGATTTCCATGGTCTCATAATTGCGTTTGCGCAGGGCGCCGCAGGCCATGGGGTCATTGTTTACATAAGCGATGAGCACATGATCCAGGCTTTCTGTACTGTTGAACTGATTGTAAAAGGAATGGTCTTTACCATCTACAATTTTGAGTTCAGCGTTTAATAATACCACTAAGTCTTTAAACGCTGTGTTTTCTTTGCCCGTGCGTTTTAGTCGTATCATGAGTGGTTTTTTATTTAGATATAAAGATACACTCGGCAAATCATTTTATCAAACGAAATCTGGTGTGTGGGAAAGGCTATAAACAGTTATTTCCGCCTATAGGTGGAAAGTAAAAAGAAGTTTTAAGCAACTTCGTTTTCTTTTTCAGGAAACCACTACAATTTGCTACGGTTTTGAGCGATATTTAGAGCCTACAAATGGTTTTTATGTTCTATATAATAATGTTCCAGTAGATTCATGGTCGCCTTGATGAGATCTTCGGTTTCCTGCAGGAGATTAAAATAGAGCAAGGTATTTTTAGGACTGCTCTCGCTGTTTCTTGTGCGCTCTATCTGTTTTGCAATTTTAGAACTCACCACGGCCAGAAGCGCTTGTTTTTCTTCTATTATGGCTGGTATGGCATCAAAATCTTTGGCATTGAAGGTTTCCTCGATCTTCTTAAAAAGCTTATCCAGTTTATGTTCAATTTCCTTGAGGTCTTTGAGCTGGGTAAATTTGAGGCCTTTGTGATTATTGTTGAGGTGGTTGTAACTGGCATTAGTCACAAAATCGATACTTTGTGTGACATCCTGTAAATAACCCAGTACATCTATATAAAACCGGCTGGCCTGTACATGGCTTTCATCTAGGTTTTTTATGAAATAATAGAGGCTGTTGCGCAGCTCTTCCACTTCTGCATTGAGTTTGGTAATCCCTTTTTTACTCTTTTTCAGTTTAGAGAGATCAACTTTGGCAAGGCCTTCTATAGAACCTGTATAGATTTTATTACCGCGTTTAAAGGAAGAAGCCACATTAGAGGTGCTTTCATTAATAATACCTTGTATAGAGCTGCTTACTGCACGCATAAGTCGGCCTTCTTCGGCCTCGGCCTCAGAACGTTTTTTGTGTTTGAGGTAATTGCGCACTAATATGGCGATGGCCACTGCAAAAAGGATAAAGAGCGATAAAGCCCCACCGTAGTATAAAATCGCGGCCATAATGCAGGCAGCGGTAAAAGCGGAAATTGCGGTCATAAACCAACCGCCTATCACGTTAAGTACACCGGCTACACGGTAAACAGCACTGTCACTTCCCCAGGCACGATCTGCCAGTGAAGTACCCATGGCCACCATAAAGGTTACATACGTGGTGGAAAGTGGTAATTGCAATGAAGTGGCGGAAGAAATAAGCACACTCGCGATCATAAGGTTTACCGCAGCGCGCACCAGGTCAAAAGCTGGCATGTCTATAGAGGCTACCCTAGAGGCGGGTGTTTTTTTGCTAAAGCGCCTCTCTATGATTTTTTTGATTTTTTTGGGTAAAATTGCGATCAGCCCATAATTTAATTTAATGGCTCCGCGAACCAGGCCTCTGGAAATTGCATTGGGCTTAAAACGTTCATTGCCCTCATCCTGACGTGAAAGATCTACCGAGGTTTTCACAACACGTCTTGCCTTCTTTGAAAACCAGAGCGTGAGAATCATTACCGCACCTGCAGCCAGTAATAATAAGGGTTGGGTAGGTACTTTTGCGGCAAGCACACCCATGGAAAATTGAGAAGCAGGCTCGCCACTCGCAACCCAAAAATTATAAGATTGATATGCCGCCATGGGAACCCCTATAAAATTGACGAGATCGTTGCCCGCAAAGGCCATGGCCAATGCAAAAGTGCCTACGACGATCACCATCACATAGACATTTACTTTAAAGAATTTTGTTATTATGTAAGAAATTATGAACCAGAAAATAATGCTCAGGCCAATGTAAGGCCACACGTTTGCATTTGCCCAGTCCAGAAAAGCGCCCTGTACAAAAGTGGCGCTGCTCAATCCTTTTACAATAATAAAATAGCTGATGCCAGCGGTAGCGAGACCGCCAAATATTGCCGAAACCCAGGCCGGCTGCTCTTCAAAATCAAAAGTGAGCAATAAGCGCGTAAAAAACTGAATTAGAGAACCTACGGTAAAAGCAATCACCACCGAAACCAGGATGCCCACGATAATTTCTATGGCTTTATCAGAATTAATATACTCCCCTATCTGCAAATAAGAGTCTGAATTGCCAGAAAGTTTAATGAAAGTGACACAAACCGCTGCACCCAAAAGCTCAAAAACAATGGAAACCGTTGTAGAAGTGGGCAGCCCCAGCGTATTGAAAAAATCTAGAAGTAAAATATCGGTGATCATGACGGCCATAAAAATGATCATGATCTCATTAAAGTAGAACTGTTCTGGAACAAAGATACCTTTACGGGCAACTTCCATCATCCCACTGGAAGAAAGCGCACCAAAAGCAATTCCTATACTAGCCACGGCCATTATGGTCTTAAAGGGAACGGCCTTAGAGCCTATGGCTGAATTTAAAAAGTTTACCGCATCGTTGCTTACGCCCACTACCAGATCTGCCACAGCGAGTATCGCCAGGGCAACAAGCATAATGATATAAATATTATCCATTAAACCTTTTTATTTGAATGGGCAAATTTGGGGTTTATTTCGTTTACCAATGTTATGCAAAGGTTATTACTGCATCGAAAATTACAATTTTAAGCTGGGAGTTGGATGCACAACGCCCCTATTTTCCATGGCTTTAATGCTTTATTAAATTTTAAACTACTGAACAACAGGGGTCAATGTGTTTAATGTTATCTTAATGTTACGTAAATGTTTCCTAATGTTTAAATTAATTGTATATTTGTAATGTAAAGATTAATTAATACGAAGAAGATGAAAAATATACTAATGATTTTTGCTTTGGTGGGAGGTATGTTATTCACCAATGCTCAAGAGAAAACGAAAGGTGATTATGTAAAAGTGGGTGATCTAATCCAAGCTACTTTATATCACGATAATGGCGCGGTGAGCCAAGAGGGCTTTTATACCAAGCAGGGAAAACTGCAAGGGGTGTGGACGAGTTTTGATCAAGAAGGAAATAAGACTGCAGAAGCTCATTATGAAAACGGTGAAAAAACCGGAAAATGGTTTTTCTGGCAAGACAATAATATACTTAAGGAAGTAGATTACGATAACTCTAAAATTACTGCGGTAAATACCTGGAAAATTCAGGGAGAACGCATGGTGAGTTCTAACTAATCTTTTAGACACATTTCAATAAAAAATGCCGTTGCAAAAGCAAGGGCATTTTTGTTTTAAGGCTATCGGAAAAAAGTGTTCAGCGCTTTGAAATCTTATTCTGTGAAATGCTCTTTTGTCGGGAGCTTTTAAAAGTCCCTTCTTGAAAATTACGTTTTGCGGCATGTTTGGTATCTCTTCCCTGTACGCGTTCGCGCCACATCCTAAAGCTTGACGGTTTCATCTCGCGCCGCATGATCGCTATGACTTCCTGTTCCTTCAAGCCAAATTGAAATTCTATTGCGTCAAAGGTCGTGCGGTCTTCCCAGGCCATTTCTATTATCCGGTCGATTTCACGGGGCGTAAATTCTTGTTCTTCAGCCATATTGTGGTTTAAGATTTTTAAGCATCACAGTTGTTATGTCATTCAGGTCATAGTTGTGTTTCCAATCCCAATCTGCCCTTGCCGGTGTATCATCGATGGTCTGGGGCCAGCTGTCTGCGATCTCCTGTCTAAAATCTGGTTCATAGGTTATTTTAAAATCTGGGATGTGCTTGCGTATGCTCGCGGCAGATTCTTCGGGATCAAAACTGATAGCAGCGAGGTTATACGACGAGCGTATTTTAACGGTTTCAGGAGCGGCATCCATGATACTTATGGTGGCGCGTATTGCATCTTCCATATACATCATGGGCAATGTGGTATCTTTTTTTAGAAAACACCGGTAATGATGGTGTTTTAAGGCCCGGTGATAAATATCAACCGCATAATCTGTAGTGCCTCCGCCTGGTTCGGTCGTATAGCTTATCAGGCCGGGATAGCGTACGCTGCGTACATCTACATCATATTTTGAATGATAATATTCACACCAGCGCTCGCCGGTCTGTTTAGAAATACCATATACGGTGGTAGGCTCCATAATAGTTTGCTGCGGGGTGTCCTGTTTTGGGGTGCTGGGACCAAAAACCGCAATACTTGATGGCCAGAATACTTTTTCGACCTTACCTTCTTTGGCCAGGTTAAGGACGTTAAACAGCGAATTCATATTAAGATTCCAGGCTTTTTCGGGAAAGCGTTCTGCAATGGCACTTAACATGGCCGCCATGAGATAAATTGTATCTACCTTATGGCGATATACGATATCCTCAATGGTTTTATAATCCATGGCGTCTGCGATTTCAAAAGGGCCAGATGCCATAAGTGTAGCATTTCCCTTTCGAATATCACTCGCAATTACGCGTTCTGCACCAAAACGTTCTCTAAGAGCGGCGGTAAGTTCAGTCCCTATCTGGCCACAGGCTCCTATAATTAAAATTCTTCCATTCATGGGCAACTTAGTTTTGCCGGCAAAGATATTGTTTTTGTTAGCACTTGCATCTTAATCCCAGCAATGGATATAATTCTAAATGGCGGCAAGATATTTAAAATCTAATGGTGAATGCTTTTCATGAGAGATGGTGCTCATACTGTCATTTTTAAAATGTGTGTTATAAAATTAATTTTTTGCGTTATCCATTTAACATTGATTGGCTTTAATATCGGTATCACAATTCATTTTTGTTAAAGACACCCCCAAAGTTTAGCAGAGATTTAGCTGAAAAACTATCGTTTATGGTACGCTTTATGGTAATTTAGAGAAAATTATTGAAAGCAATGAAAGTGCTGTTCACAACTATAATTATGATTATTATGATCTCCTGCGGTCAACAGGCTGCGCGAAATAATAATTTAGCGCTCAATCCAGAGGTTGAGAAGCTTGCGCTCCCTTCACAACGGGTGGCGGAAGATTGGCCGGCTTACAGAAATTTAGAAAATAACCTCAAAATTATTTGCAGTACAAATGCCTTTAATGCTACATCTTTTAGAAAATCCATGATGAGAAATGTGGAAGGGATGAAAAAAGATATTCCAAATCCATTTAATACCAAAGGTGTAAAGACCAGCATCAGCGGTTTAGAGCGTCAGGTTTCCTCTTTTTATAATGAAGTACAGGACGATGAACTCGATAAAAGGATTGTAGAACAACATGTAGAAGAGATTATGAACGCTTTTGCAGGTCTCAATCACACCCTTAACTACACCTTGGCTCAGCGCGATTAATTTTTTTATAGGGAGAAACTTATAAAGATGCGGGCATAATGGGTGAATTCATTACTTTTGATCACTTAATACCTTTTATGCACTGGAAATATAAATTCCTTTTGATTGTGCTTTTTTGCGTCAATTTTTACAGTTGTAAGGAAGAAAAAGTAAAGGTGAAAGATCCAACCGCAGCGACTGATACGCTTAAGATACACTTTAGGGACAGTCTGAGGACGAAAACACTTCTGCCTTCAAACGTACAAAACACTGCCCAGCAAATGCCCGGTTATCCCGTACTTCAAAAAGGTCTTGCTGATCTGCAGGGAGAAACATTAGGTAACGTAAAAACACAAACTGAAGAATGGGTCACTGCCGCAAAAGAACTGCGCTTGGCGCTTCTGGACAGCGTTTCCAATCGTGCCATAAATTCGCGCATGACTTTACTGGTAACTAAAGCCAGCATCCTAAAACAGGAGGTCGAAAAGCGAAATGTAGATACGGCAACCATAAACACAGAAGCAACCGAGTTTTACAATGCCTTTCAGGATCTCGCGATGCAACTTAACTTAGAGTATGGGCGAAGCGTGGATGATTTTTTGAAAGATTTTAAAGAGGAAAGTCAAAAGCTACGCAATGATGCCAGAAAGCGCAAATCGCTTGAAAACAATCAAGATAATGACCAATAACACCCTGTTTTTGCCTCATTTTAAGCCGTTTTTGATCATTTTTTTAGCCGTTTATAGCCTTTCTTTTGGGCAGGAACCTACGGCGAAAGATAACGTAAACACAGTGCTCGATGCATGGCACGATGCCGCTGCACGAGCAGATTACGAGGTCTATTTTGGCCTGATGACCACAGATGCCATTTTTATAGGAACAGACGCCGAAGAAAACTGGCAGAATATGGAATTTCGGGCGTATGCCAAACCCTATTTTGACCGCGGTAAAGCTTGGTCATTTATTCCGCTGGAGCGGAATATTTACTTCTCTGAAAGTCAGAATATAGCGTGGTTTGATGAACTGCTGGATACCCAAATGGGGATTTGCCGCGGTTCTGGAGTTTTGACCATGCGCAATGGTAAATGGAAAATTAAACACTATGTGCTTTCCATCACCGTTCCCAATGAAGATGTAGAAAAACTTGACAGTATCAAAACCGAACACGATATGAAACTAATCGAAAAACTAAAGGGCTAACCTTTCACAAGAAAAGCAAATAACAATTAATTGAATCAAATAGAAGGATGAATACAGGAAAAAAAATAAGCTTGATTATAACTGCCGCTTTCTTTGGCTTTACATCATGTAAAAACAATTCAGAAAAAGATACTATGGCCGCCGAAGTACCCGGTATTCAATTAAAGTACATGGATACCACAGTGAGTCCTCAAACCGATTTTTATGATTATGTAAACGGAAACTGGATGAAAATGACCGAAATCCCAGCGGAAGAATCTACTTGGGGAGGGTTTGGCATTTTGCGCAAGCAGACTCGTGATGATGTGTTGGCCATTTTAGACAGCGCACAGCAAAATAAAACCTATGCTGCGGGTACAGACCAAGCAAAGGCGCTTGATATCTTTGAAGCCCAGTTGGATACTGTAGCGCGTAACAATGCTGGTCTTAAACCGCTTCAATCTGCATTTGATGCTTTGGACGGAGTTAAAAATCTAACCGATTTACAGTCCGTTTTGGCCAAAAATCCGGCGGTTCAGGCTCCTTTTTACAGTTTTAG
>DRGP01000240.1 GCA_011050015.1 Leeuwenhoekiella sp.
CGCCACGACTTGCGCCACTCGGTACGTCAAATAAGTAATATACCCGTTTTGAGGTAAAGGGGATCACATCTTTCTCGATTACCGCCAGGTTGCCGCGGGGATCTTCAATTTTGGGTATTTTTATTTTATGGGGTTTCATACGTTTAATTTAGTAGTTTTTGCCAAGCTTTGCCTACTTCTTCCAGACTATGATTCTGAATACTCATCTTAGCATTTGCTGCACAGGCATTTCTGAGTTCGTTGTTTTTTATAAAGTCGTTTAAGGCTGTTTTTAACGCGTTAAAGTCGTTTTTGGGGAGTAAAAGGCCGTTTTTCTCGTGAATTATAAGTTCCCGTGGTCCCGTTGGACAGTCCATAGCGACGACGGGTGTGCCGCAGGCAAGGCTTTCCAGCAGCACGCGTGGCGAACCCTCAAATTTGCTGCAAAGCACCGTAAATAAAGCGTTCTTGAAATAGGGGAAGGGATTCTCCTGAAAACCCTCAAAATGCACCCATTCCTGAATATTTAGGGCTGCCGCCAGTTTTTTATAGTCTGCCATTAATTTCCCGTCGCCCAAGAGTTTTAGGGCGATGCCTTTTTGTGGTAAATCAGATTTCGCGTAGGTTTCTATAAGTTTATCAAACTGCTTGACATCGACGCTCATTCTTCCGGCGGCTACAATATATTGCTCCTTATTGTTGGTAGCCTTGGCAGCCAGTGCTTCAATATGGTCAAAATCTACCGGATTTTTGATAAAACTTACGTTTTTTAGGTCAAAATCGGTTTGTATACGCTCCATAATTCCGCGTGATACGCAATTAATCGTGTAGGCTTTTGCAAATAATTTTTTGGTCTTCTCGTTTGCACTGGGGAAATAATAATCTAGCCTGTAACTGCGTACCATGTAGATGAGTTTTACCTTCGGATAAACATAATTAGCCAGTAGCCATTCTTTAAAATAATTTTTCCGGAACCTAAAATCAAGTACAAAATCGATCTGTTCCCGCTTTAAAAAGGCTGCAAAATGATTAAAGCGCTTCAGTTTATTAAAAGCATCATTGTTTTTGTTTTTGAGCAAACCCAGGTTAACGAGCTGACCGGAATAAGAATACTCAACTACATCGGTGATTGTGACGAGATATACCTTATGGCCCAGCTCATCAAAAATTTTAGAAAGCAATCCAGCCGAACGTTCTGCACCGCCCTTTCCCAAGGATTCTATAAGAATGGCGATTTTATGGCCGGGTTGCTGCATAGTTTTTTATCTTTCGGTTTCAAAAATAGGTTAATCCATGAGAATATTGCTGGTAGGGGAGTACAGCAACCTACACAACTCACTAAAACACGGGTTGGAAAAACTGGGTCACCAAGTTATATTGTTAGGAAGCGGGGATGCATTTAAAAAATTTCCCGTAGATATTAATGTGCGCGGCACGTATGCTCAGGATCAATTTCTGTTGAATGCCGTGCGGCAGGTTATTTTCCGAATTACAAAATACGATATTGCGCTCTTGGAAACCTACTGGAGAGCACAAAAAGCCTTGCGCAAGTTGGGCGATTTTGACGTTATTCAGCTTATTAATGAATATCCTTTTAAAACACCATACGCGCTGGAAAGAAAGTTGGTCGATACGCTTCGTGAAAAAACAAAAAAACTGATCATTTTAGGTTGTGGCGATGATTATATTTATTTGAGTAATCGAAAAAAATTACCCCATCATCCCATAGACGCGCTTCGCGGAAAGCAACGATTCCCCTGGAGCGAGCAATACCTCACCGAAAAGCATCGCCGGTTTCACAATTATATTTTTAAACGGAAAGATTTATTGATTACCACAGATCTGGATTACCACACGATCTATAAAGAGGAACACATGCCCGATTATTTTGGCATGATCCCCAATCCCGTTAACCTGGAAAAATTGAATGCTGTTCCTTTTCCGGCGATATCCGAAAAAATCGTCATTTTTCACGGCATTAACCGCAGCAATTACTATAAAAAAGGCAACGATCTATTTGAAGAAGCGCTGGAACGGATCAAGAATGAATTTGGCGAAAATGTAAAAATCATCACCGCAGAAAGCCTTCCTTATACAGAGTATATCAAAAAATACGATTCAGCCCATATAATGCTTGATCAGGCCTATGCGTTAGATCAGGGCTACAATGCGCTGGAAGCTATGGCTAAAGGAAAAGTGGTTTTTACCGGTGCCGGGAAGGCTTTTTGCAATTATTATAATTTGCCAGAAAATCATGTTGCAATTCATACTGTTCCATCAGTTGAAAATATGACCAAAAACCTCCAAAAACTACTCCAAAACCCCGATAAATTGGTCAAAATCTCCGAAAATGCCAGGGAATTTGTTGAAAAGAATCATGATCATTGTGAAATAGCGGGGAAATATTTGAGGGCTTGGGGGACGGTGGGGAATTGATGAATTTTGGGAAGAACAAAACTTTTCCTTATAAATCTGCCTTTATATTCTCAGTCTTATTTACTGGGCTTTAGTTGTCTATTGTCTTTAATGGCTATTACGGTAATTTTATATTTATTGAAAATATAGTAAACGGTTGTATTTTTATGGATAACTGCCCGCCTTAAATGCTTTTGACTTTCTGATTCAGGATACAATGTAGGAAAATTGGAAAGGGTTACCTCAAATTGCCGAAGCAAATTTTCAAATTTTGCGACCTCTTTTTGCGTAAATTTTGCAATTAGGTAATTTTTAATGGCAATGGCATTCAGTAGCGACCTTTCTGTCCATTCTACCTCGTAAACTTTATCCATTGGTCAAGCCGTTCCAGAATTCGTTGGATTTAAGGGTTTTCCCTTGTTGATAATCTTCGATTCCGTTGAGAATATTGGTTCTATCACTTTCATTAAGTTCCTCCCACCAATCTTTAGTTTTGCCCTCACTTGATAATTTCACGGAATGGAGAAGATTTAAAATGGAATCATCGGTCAACGATTGAATCCATCCTACAAGTTCCTTTTTAGTATGTTTTAATTCCGCTGTGCTCATAGCATCACTTTAAAGTAAAGTTACAAAAATCTTGCACTTCGTAGGTTAATTGATGTGCGAACTATTTTTTCGCCGGAATAGTGTTCTAGCGAATGCTCTAAATTTTAATTTATCGGTTTTGCTGAACACACTTCGCTTGCCAGCAACTAATCCCACCTAATTAAATTCCGAATTCTATTCTCGTACCGCCAGTACACAAAATAAATCGACAGCAAAAGATATAAGATCAAATTTGCCGTGGTCACCCATTTCCGCGCATGCGTGGCCAGTATATCAGAAAAATTATCCGTTCCGAATACTGCAAAAAATGGAAAGGAAACGCCTTCATCCTCAAGATAATACTGTGGGATTTCCCAAAATACACGAAGTGTCAGTATTAAACTCAGAAACAGAGGTATGAAAATGCGTTTACGTAAAAAATAGGCTTTATGGTCGTAAAATACCTGACCTATGATGAGAAAATAAATGGGGCAATACCACAAAATAAACCGTTCTGTATCCCCGCCACCTATCCAGGAAAGTATCAACGCAATTGCAAAAATGGGCAATAGATACCTATTCTCTTTAAAAACCCTGAAGAAGCTCCTGTAAAATAAAAAGGGAAAGATTAAGGGAATGCCCAGTGTATAAAAGAAACCGGTAAGCAGTTGAAAAATGGATTTTTGATGCATCCATCGGTAAATAGCGTGTAAAAAGCCGTACCCATTTTCTACAGTGTTGACCAGAATATGGGTGAGCCAGATCCCCAAAAGCCCCAGGCAAAAAACAAGCAGGGCGGCTTTAATATTCCGTCTAAAAAGTGCTTTTTTGATGGTGATATTACCATTATTATAGCCAAAACAAGCCCCCAAAAAAGGAATGCCAAATGCCAAGGAGAGAATAAATTCCCGCTGAAACACACCTATAAAAACTAAAACGGCCAGTAACGATAAGCGTTTCCAACTAAACTTTTTATTGAGTTTTTGCATAAGAATTAATCCCAGCATCACAAAAATGATTGCCAGCGGATCACAATCGGCCGGATAAAAAACGGTAAACCGAAGTGAGGCTTGCCAGTGCAAAAAGAGATACACTACAAAAGCTAGGGAGAGCCCTGGGTGCATAAGGGTTTTTTTAAGCCAATAAAACAGTAATAATCCAGAGATGAGGGCAAAAAAGCTGTTTAATATAAAGTAGGATTGGAGAATTGTAAAAGGAAGAAGTGAGGTGAGGTATGGCGTAGCCAGCCGGTACACAAAAGGAGCCGGCCCAGAAATAGGTGTACCAGCACGCAGTTGCTCTACCATATCTACATACTTAACTCCATCAAAACCCTCGCCATTATTGAATGTTATAGGATCTTGTGTAAAGTAATAGATTGTAAGTAAAGCAAAGAAAAGTAGGCTCAAAAGAAGATAGCCATAGCGAAATATAAAATGCTTTTTGTTTACGGTACTTTGCATCAGATTGTTTCTTGCTGATTGGTATAAAATAAGGGTTTCCTAAAAATAAAAAGAACCACGACGAGATATATGAAATAGCTGAACAAATGCCCCATGCCCGCACCTACGAAACCAAAACGGTCTATAAAAAAGACACTGGAGAAATAAATGACGCTAAGCGAAAAGACCTGCGTACCTATAAACGTCCAGAACATATTTTTGGCCAGAAATTGATAGGCAATGACCATTGACGCAACGCGCAGAAAATCACCTGCCAGCTGCCAGGCAAAAATAGGGGACATTGCCAGAAAATCCTTTGTAAAAATTAGGCTTACCAGCAGGTTTTTTAGCACATAAATAAGTATACATCCCAAACCGAACAGCGGTAAAATCGTTTTGTAAAAGTTGAAAATCTCTGTCCGAAATCCTTTTGCGGTTTTGATGGCTGCGAGCTTAGGCAAAATATAAAGTGAGAGAATCGTGGTCACAAACATGAGGTAATAATCAGACAACCGCAGCATGGCATCCCAATAGCCGGCATGTGTGAGCCCATCTGCGTTTATAATGCGCTGTCGAATTCCTATAAAAACCCAGGGTGTGCTAATCGCAGAAAAAAGCGTCATCCCCGTATAGGAGCCAAAGCGTTTTACAAAAGACCAATCGAAATGAGCGAACTTAAAAAAGCGTAAAAACCGGGTTTTTTTCGCAAGTGCTAAGCCGGTAATGAGCAGCGAGAGTGAGGGTACAATAACAAGTGCGATAAAAGCGCCCTTAATGCTCTGGGTATAAATTAAAAAAACAGTGACCAGCAGACCCAACACGTTTGTTGTGGCATTAATGATGATGATCCATTTAAATTTTGAATACCCGTTAATTACTGCCATTAACAAAGTATTGAGTGCATAAAAAGGAAGTGCCAACCCAAGGAGTTTAAAAATAAAAATGAAATTCTGGCTTTCGCCGAAAAGAAAGGAATTCCAATATGGGGCACCAAAAAATAGGGATAAAGCGGTTAAAATCGTCGCAAAACCCCCTAAAATGAAAGAAGTGGTCAGCACTTTCCCCAGTATTTGTGGCTCTTTCTTAAACTGAGCGGTATATTTTACCACGCCGTTATAGATACCCAGCGTACCTACGCCCTGCACCGAAGTCAAAAAATTACGCAAGTCACCCAGCAGTGCCATACCGGGAGCCCCCAGGTAAAACGCGATCACTTTTGAACTGATAAGACCCGCTACTATACGTACGCCAATCGCAATGGAGTTGAAAGAGGTGATCTTCAATAAAATATTGCCCCCTATAAACTGGCGTAGGTATTTAAGCATCAGTAGCGGTTTAAAATAGCGATGATGGTATCTACTTCTGCCGTGGTAAGTACAGGACTTAGGGGGATACTTACCAGTTCTTGTGCCAATTGCTCGGTAAGTGGAAATGAAAGGCTATTGTACTCCTGCAGTGCTTGTTGCTTATGCGGGGGGATAGGATAATGGATCAGATATCCTATTTGGTGATTTTCCAGATAGTTTAAAAATTCAGTTCGATGGGTGACGCGAACGGCGAAAATATGAAAAACGTGCGCCATACTTGCGTCATATTCTGGAAGTTGGATTTTTGAGTTTTTTATTTCCTTGAGATAGCGTTGTGCAATCTGTCTTCTCTTCTGGTTGTCCTCATCCAGTTTTTTGAGCTTTATGGAAAGAAAACCGGCTTGTATGGGATCAAGACGGGAGTTGAAGCCCTCGAGCTCATTTACATATTTAGAAGATGTACCATAATTTCTTAATTGTGAAACGGTTTTTGCCAAAAGCGCATCACCGGTTACAACCGCACCGCCATCGCCAAGGGCACCCAGGTTTTTAGTGGGATAAAAACTAAATGCTGCTGCATCTCCCAGGCATCCCGATTTTTTTCCATTGTGCTCAGCACCATGCGCTTGGGCAGCGTCCTCAATGACGAGTAAGTTTCTGCTTTTAGCAAGATGTTTTATCTGTTGCATAGGTCCTATGCGCCCATAAATATGAGTTACTAAAATAGCCTTTACGGTATCAATTTTATCCTCTTGAATAGTATTAAAATCGATATTGAAAAGCCTGTCTTCTGCTTCTACAAAAACAGGTTCTAGGCCGGCTTGCCTAATGGCGAGAATGGTGGCGATATAATTATGGGCACAAACCATGATCTTATCGCCGGTTTCCAGTTTTCCCATTATTTTGTAGCCTTCCAAAATTAGACGTAGCGCATCCATGCCATTGCCAACTCCCACACAATACTTTTGCTCGCAATACTCTGCAAATTCTTTTTCAAATTGAGCGACAGCAGCCCCTAAAATATACTGTCCACCCTTTAAAAAAGTAGTGAACCAAGCTTGAAATTCACTTTCAAACTGAGCGTTATATTTCTTTAAGTCTAGAAAAGATATCATACTGTTTTAAATATGGTAAAAATGCAGGAATTGTAAGGTTATTTATAGAAGTACCGCATTGAGATTGTGATGATTCTTAATTTTTATGCGGAAAGAGCGGTGTACAAAAGTGCGTGCTCCAAAACATTCTTTCCAATATTGCAGGCCTGCATTAAGGTTTTTGCCTGCGTTCTCGTTAGAGGTGCCGAAATCCATATAGCGTTTGTCTTTAAAAACATCCGTAATTAAATAATGGAATAAAAAATCCAAACTGCCCAGTTGCTGTTTATATTCATCACCCGAAATATACTGCACGTGCGCAACCTGCTCGGTATCAAAAATTGTTGCGCCGCCCACAATTTTTCTTCTAGCGTCTATCACATTAAACTGGCGTATGTTTTGTGGAAAAAGTTGGTTCAACAGTTTAATTTCACCCAGACTGTGTACGGGTGCAGCGTCATGACTTCGTGCGAGATTAGGAATTAAAATATCGTTCCAAAAGGCTGAAAAATCGGTGGTTTCTTCGATTTTTAGTTGCTGTTTTTCAGCTTTTTTCACACCTTCTAGTCGGTTTTTCTGGATGGGGAGTCGGTTTTTCATATCGATAACCGCCGCGATATCCACCCGACTGATTTCGGCCTTTAGCAAAAAACAAAGATAATCCAGTTCTTCAGCGGGTAATGTATTATAGAAAGAGGGAATATTTTTGATTTCCAGAATTTCAAATCCGTCATTTTCCAGAAATACCAGCAGTTGTTTAAAAACTTCAAAAACTTCGCTGAATTTTATTTTTCTGCTTAGAATAAACCCACCATAGGTCAACCCTTGGTGTGAAAACAGTTTTTTTCCTTCCGCGTGGGCGGGAATAACAGCGACCAATTGATCTTTTTTGTAAATCAATAAGCTATAATCGGTAAAACGGTCTGCGTGATATTCCATAAAATCACGATAAAACAGAAAGGTTTTATTTTTCGAAGCAGCGATAAAATTGTCCCAAACGGTCTTATCTTCTTGTTGATAGTGTTTTATGGAATACGTTGACAAATCTTAGGCTTTAAGCCGGAAATGTACAAAAAAGGAATGCAATTTGGCAGTAGCGCATTTGAAGCGTGTCTTCAATAAAATTGTTCCTGAACGTTTTATTTTGTTATTTTAAAGCAATTATTATTTTTGGAGCAGTACTTCTGTTTGATAAAATACACTATTAAAACCGCCTTATGAAAAACCTTTTACTAAAAGCACTTTTATTTTCATTTTTAATTTTTCCCTTTTGTTCCAATGGTCAGGTAAAGGCTACACTCGAACCCATAGATATTTTTGATATGGAGTACGTGTCTGATCCACAGATTTCTCCGAATGGAGGCAAAGTTATTTACGTACGGAATTTTAAGGATATCATGACCGATAAGAACCTGTCTAATTTATGGATTATAAATGCTGATGGCTCACAGAACCGCCCCCTCACGACGGGCAATCATAATGATATAGCGCCGCACTGGTCTCATGATGGGGAGAAAATCATCTTTAAATCGAATAAGGAGAATGATAAGATGAAATTGTACGTGATGTGGATGGATAATAACGAGGTGGCTGCCCTTACCAATACTCCTGAAACGCCCGGCGGGGTCTCCTGGTCCTGGGACGATGAGCAGATCGCTTTTAATATGTTTGTGCCATACGATCACGAGTCGATCATAAAACTGCCCGCTAAACCTGAAGGAGCTACATGGAACACTCCTCCCAAATATATAGATGATCTTAACTACCGTTCTGACGGCGCTGGCTATCTTAGAAGTGGTAATGACCAACTCTTTGTCCTCTCTATTGATGGCGGAACGCCACGGCAGCTTACGCACGATGCCTATGATTATGGAGCTCCCATATGGTCTAAAGACAATGAAAAACTTTTTTTCTCAGCAAATCTGCATGAAGATCATGAACTGGAACCTAATAATACAGAGATATACAGTCTAAAACTTTCTGATGAACAAATAGAAGCGCTCACCGACCGTAAAGGGCCAGATGCAAACCCGGTACTTTCCCCAAAAGGTGGCCAGATTGCCTATACCGGTTATGATGATACCTATCAAGGGTATACCGTAACCAAAATGTACGTCATGGATACCGACGGTTCTTCCTCTAAAGTAATCACCAACGATCTGGACCGGGATATCCAAAACCTGCAATGGGAAAAAAATGGTAAAGGCATTTATTTTCAATATGATGAACGGGGAGATACTAAAATAGGGCACGTAGCATTAACGGGAAAAATTAGAACGATAACCGATAGTCTGGGCGGGCTATCGCTGGGAAGACCATACACAGCCGCATCGTATTCGGTTTCTGAAAATGACACCTTTGCCTTTAGCCTGGGAGGAACCGAACATCCGGCAGATCTAGCAGTTTGGGATGATGGAGAAGTAAAGCGCCTTACCGCTCTCAACGAAGATCTGTTTTCCTTTAAAAAGAGCGGAAATGTGAAGGAAATTACCTGGAACTCTTCGTATGACAATCAAGAGATTCAGGGGTGGATTGTTACGCCTCCCAACTTTGATCCCAATAAAAAATATCCTTTTATACTGGAAATTCATGGCGGTCCCTTTGCGAGTTATGGTTCGGTATTTTCAGCAGAGATACAGCTCTATGCGGCGGCTGGTTATGTGGTGCTGTATTGTAATCCACGTGGAAGTACCAGTTATGGGCAGGAATTTGGTAACCTGATTCATCACGATTATCCCAACCACGATTATGACGATCTGATGTCTGGCGTGGATAAGGTTATGGAAAAAGGATATATAGATCAAGAGAATCTTTTTGTTACCGGCGGTTCCGGTGGCGGCGTGCTCACGGCCTGGATTGTAGGAAAAACCGACCGTTTCAAAGCTGCTGTGGTTGCAAAACCGGTCATTAACTGGTACAGTTTTGTTCTTTATGCAGATAATCCCGCATTTTTCTATAAATATTGGTTTGGCGATAAACCCTGGGAAAATCCCGAAGCGTATTTAAAACGTTCCCCGCTGTCATACGTGGGTAATGTAACAACGCCTACGATGTTGATAAGCGGAGAAGAAGATTATAGAACACCCACTGCCGAAGCCGAACAGTTTTATGCCGCCCTGAAGATCCAAAAGGTAGAAACGGCACTCGTACGCATCCCCGGTGCCTCGCATAGCATTGCTGCCAGACCCAGTAACCTGGTGGCTAAGGTCGCCAGTGTATTGGCCTGGTTTAATAAATATCGGGATAATCAGTAAACGAGGGAGCAGCTAGGAAATTGAAAGTTTTTTCCGTATAGTTTCTTTGAAAAACCATATCCTGTACTAAGCATTAAAAACCCACCGCCGTATCATCACCGCGCCGGTCTGCGCCACCTTCTAGTTTACCATTGGGCAATACGCGTATACCGTCAACCTTTCCTAAAATAACTGAATTTTCCTGCTCGGTATGATAGCCTTTTTTTTCTAGGTTTTCTAATAAAGAAGTGCTGAACGCGTTGGGTTCAAAAATGACCACGTCGGGCATCCACTGGTGGTGAAAACGAGGGGCATCTACTGCTTCCTGCATGGTCATATTAAACGTGTTGACATTAAGGATGGTTTGCATCACCGAAGTAATAATCGTAGAACCGCCCGGAGTACCAACGCTCATCCATAGTTTACCGTCTTTTTCTACAATTGTGGGCGTCATGGAACTCAGCATGCGTTTTTGTGGTTCTATGCTGTTTGCTTCGGCGCCAATGAGGCCAAACATATTTGGATATCCCGGCTTTGCACTAAAGTCATCCATCTCGTTATTGAGAAAAAAACCGAGGTCATCCGCATAAAGTTTAGACCCGTACGCTCCATTTAAGGTGGTGGTCACGGCAATGGCATTGCCCTGCTGATCGATAATGGAGTAATGCGTGGTTTCCATAGATTCATAACCGCTAACTTGTCCGTGATCCACTTGCGCTGAAGGCGTGGCTTTTTTAAACGAAAAATCATCCATGCGATCTTTTAAATACGAATCGCTAATTAAAGTAGCCACCGGAATATCATTAAAATCGGGGTCACCCAGAAAGAAGCTGCGGTCAGCATAAGCGCGACGTTCTGCTTCAACAATCACCTGAATGGCCTTTTCAGAATTATGGCCGTATTTCTTGAGCTTATAAGGATTAATCATTTTTAAAATTTGCGCCAGAGCCACCCCACCGCTGCTTGGCGGCGGCATGCTAATTACACGCAAACCGTCATAATTAAAAGTAACGGGATCGCGCCACACTGCTTCATAGCCTGCAAGATCGTCCATAGTCATAATGCCACCCTTTGCTTGTAGATAATCCACAAGTTTTTGCGCGGTTTCACCCCTGTAAAATTCATTTTTACCGTTTTTTAAGATACGTTCCAGCGTTTTAGCCAATTGCGGGTTTTTAATGGTATCGCCAGATTTCTTTTGCAGTGAGTCGCTTTCTCGAAAACCAATGGAATATAAAGATTCTTTACCGTTTACCTTGTCAAAGGTTGCGGCGTATGATTGATAGCGTTCAAGTTGGTTTTGTGATACCGCGTAGCCTCTTTTGGCTAGAGCGATTACGGGTTTTAGAATTTCACTTAGCGGAAGAGAGCCCATTTTTTTGTGCACTGCAAACATACCTGCGATTGTGCCGGGTACGCCTACTGCAAGTCCACCTTGACGGCTTAGGGAATCTATGGGTTCGCCTGTTGCGTCCTGATACATTTTTTTTGTTGCAGCCATGGGGGCTTTCTCCCTATAATCAAGCGAACCGATCTCACCATTTGCTTTACGATAAACCATAAAACCGCCGCCGCCCAGGCTGCCGGCAAAGGGATAGGTAAGGTTGAGCGCCATATCTGTGGCGATCATGGCGTCAAAGGCGTTACCTCCTTTTTTGAGTATCTCAATGCCAATTTGTGAAGCCTCTTCCCGCGCCGAAACCACCATGGCCCGATCTGCCAAGAGACCAAACTGAGGAGTGGCACTAAGGGTTTCTGGCCTGTTGGTTTTACAGGCGGTAACCAGTACTAGCGAAAAAAGAAAAAGGAGAAGGGGAGGGTGGTTTTTTATATTCATAATGCGGTTTTTGTTAATCGAAGCATTTATGGCGCAAAAATCAGGTTAAAATAGCCGATTTTCAGTAGTTATTGACCATTTGCAGTGTCAAATTGTAAGTGAATTTCCTCGAGTCTTTTAGCTGAAAAGCGCTGTAAATCTGCGAAAAACAGGGTAAATTCCGCTTCAAAAGCGGCATAATTATTTTTGAGATCTTCAACGGCATGGGTCATCCCGCTTCGGTTTTTGGTGCGGCGATCCATATTGCGCAACACCGTGGCAATACCTTCTATTTCGGCATAACTTAAGAGCCAATTATCCGCGATCATATAGGGCATCATTTTTTGAATTCCGGGAGTGAGTTTTTCTTGGTTTTTCTTCAACAGCGCGTAAAAATTTGCCGTGAATTGCGTCAAGGGAATCTTGGAGTAATCAGACCAGTTTTTGGCTAAAAAATGATCGTACAGAATATCTACAATAATACCGCTATAATGGCTATAATTAGGATGCAAGCGCCGGGTACTTTGTCGCACAATGGGGTGGGCGTCTGTAAACGTATCTATGGCGCGGTGCAGAATAATACCCTTTTGAATGGGAATAGGGAACTTTTTATATTTGGACCCCTTAATCCCGTCTGCCATAAAATTACCAATGGTAATCTGCTCGTTATCGCCCGAAAGATAAATATGTGCTAAAAAATTCACGGAAGCCAATTTACGAATTCGCTGTTAATGGTGGTGATTATATTTGTTGAATTATTTCTTCGCTTTTATTGTAATCGTGGTTTTTTATTGCTGACTGTTCATTAACCGGATTCCCCTTTAACGGAGTATTAGTTTTTTGATGAGGTCGCGGCCGAGGTTTTCGTTAAGGTTGCTGATTATTTTTTCATTACCATAACTTAATTCCTCTCGTAGTACCGATGAGCTTAATTGTACCAGAAGGCGATCGCCGTCCAGTTTTATCTGCGTGGTATATTTTACTATGGCAGGACCCATAACGCTGGCCCAGGCTTGAGCTACGTTTACTTTATCCATTCCTTTTTGCAATTTGTTATTGCTTACAAAATCGCCCAGTATGTCTTTCAGGGATTTGGGATCTGCATCTCGTTTTGCCATGTAAATTTCTTTTTATTCCTATTATTACTGATATTCTAAACCCTGAGCCCTTAAAAGATTACTCTTCCGTTTCGGGTATTAATCCATCTGCTTTTAGATCTATAGGTTTGTAGCGCGAATAAGTATAGACCATTCCTTTTTGATTTTTGACTATTAATGTGTTTTCAGTAGCTTTAAGAACGGTCTCTGTCCATTCATCATAAGGTGTATTATAGTGTAGGCGCAGGCTATCATTACTGGTGGTGAGTTTTATGTTTTCGGTATTGCCATTGCTTATGATACTGCCGTCAATCCGGGGCAACACTTTGGCCCTAAAACCGGTACTGTCTTTAATCTCGATATAATCTATATTTTCGCTCATTTTATAAGCTTTATCGTTTCCATATGGACTGTCAACGCTTTGAATTTCCCAATACCCATCGAGGAAACTCTTTTGCTGCTCAGGATTATTTCCGCTGCAAGCGCTACAAATCACAGCGATCACTACCGCGACTATATAGGTTCTACTTTTCATAATTTAAAAATTTTATACGATTGGTGTATTTCCTTTACAATAGCTTCGGTGCGTTCTGGGTGCGTGTCTGTGATAAACAACTGTCCAAAATTTGCATTATTGACCAATTTTATGATCTGTGCGACCCGTTTTTCGTCCAACTTATCAAAAATATCATCCAATAGCAACAGTGGGGTCGTGCCACTTTGATTTTTAATAAAGTCGAATTGTGCCAGTTTTAATGCGATAAGAAAAGATTTTTGCTGTCCCTGTGAGCCGAATTTTTTGACAGTATGCCCTTCTATTTTAAGGGCAAGATCATCCTTGTGTGTGCCAACAGTCGTGTATTGTAATGTGCGGTCTTTTTGTTGTGCCTGCTCAAAGAGTTGGTCAAGCGGCACATCGCTCAACTGGCTTTTGTATTTAAGTTGCACGTGCTCGCGGCCACCGCTAATGGCCGTATAGCGCTCTTGGAAAATAGGTTTGAATTCTTCTACAAATGCGTTTCTTTTTTTAAAAATACGTGTTCCCAGAGCGGTCATCTGCTCATTATAAACGCCTAGGGTAGTAGGATCGTAGGTGCGGTTTGCTGCAAAATATTTGAGCAGCGCATTGCGTTGGGAAAGTATTTTACCGTACGATATGAGATCGTTGAGATACGCATTATCACTTTGCGAAATTACACCATCTATAAATTTGCGGCGCGTACTGCTGCCTTCAATAATAAGATCACGGTCAGCCGGTGATATGATGACCAGCGGTAAAAAACCGATATGTTCAGCGAGACGTTCATAAGCCTTGCCATTGCGTTTTATAAGTTTTTTCTGATTGCGTTTTGCACTTACGATCACTTTTTCATCCCGTTCGTTCTTTCGGTAGAGCCCTTCTATAACAAAAAAATCGGCCTCATGATTGATATTTTGAGAGGTAATCGGGTTGAAATAGCTTTTACCAAAGGAAAGGTGATAAATAGCATCAAGCACATTGGTTTTCCCCATCCCATTATCGCCCACAAAACAGTTGATTTTGGTATCCAGTTCAAAAGATCTGGAGTCAAAATTTTTATAGTTTATTAAAGAGAGTGATTTAAGGATCATATATTAATGCTAAATGAGCGGAAAAGAGCGGTTTTTGGTAATTTATAGGGATAAAATAGATACATTAATAACCAATATCTAATGCTTAAAATGGACTTTAAAGGCATAATTTTATTGAAAGAATCCAATTTTATTTCCCTTTAAATAGCTAAAGCATTTACGATTAATCAGTTGAAATTGGTCACCCGTGGTTGCAAATTATTGAAAAATAACAAAACAAAGCCCTTCTAATATTGAATAAAAATTTTATTTTTGCGCCCAACAAAATATTACTATGGCCACATATAAAAAGCGGGGAGGTAAACCGAAGACCAACTCAGAACAGGCAGATTTTGAAGATGATGACAGCACAACGGCTGAGGTCTTTTCCAGTCTGGATGAAGGTGCAAACCGTACTGAGCAATGGGTGTTCAAGAACCAGAAGGCGATCTTTATTATCGTGGGAGTGATTGCATTGCTTGTACTGGCCTACCTGGCTTATGACAAGTTTGTAGATGAGCCTCGTGAGCTTGAGGCTTCTAACGAGATGTACCAGGCACAGAATTATTTTAACGATGCCCTAAACGGTGCCGCGGCCAAGGATTCTTTGTACACCCTATCCTTAAACGGTGGTGAAGGTAAATATGGCTTTCTGGATATAATAGATAATTATGGCAGTACTAAAGCGGGTAACCTTGCTCAATATTATGCTGGGATGGCTTACTTAAATACCAATAAGTACCAAGAAGCCATTGAATATTTGGAAGACTTTGCGAGTGATGACGATGAACTCATGCTTGCCCCACTTGCCAAAGGCGGAATAGGTGATGCTTTTATGCAGCTTAACCAGCCGGAAGAAGCCCTTGATTATTATGAGCAAGCAGCTAAAATACGCAACAATGAATTTACGACACCGCGCTTTTTAATGAAAGCAGCAGTGACCGCTATAGAACTCAACGATAAAGATAAGGCCGAAGAGCTGCTCAGCCGCATTGAGGAAGAATATCCCAATTCGCCTGCTGCTGCAAATGTTCCTTTATATATGGGAATGGCCAAAGCCTCTAATTAAAATACATTAACGCATGGCGACAACAAATTTGTCTGCTTACGATAAAACAACAATCCCAAACGCGAAAGACTTTCGGTTTGGGATTGTTGTTTCAGAATGGAATGCAGAAATTACAAACGGACTTTTTCAAGGGGCTTTTGACGCGTTTTTAGATTGTGGCGCCGTTAAGGAAAATATTGTGCGCTGGGATGTTCCCGGCAGTTTTGAGCTCATCTATGGTTGTAAAAAAATGACCCAGAGTTATGACATGCTCGATGCGGTTATTGCTGTGGGCTGCGTGATTCAAGGTCAGACCAAGCACTTTGACTTTGTTTGCGATGGCGTTACCCAGGGCATCAAAGATCTCAACGTACAAGGCGATATCCCCGTAATTTTTTGCCTACTTACTGATAATAATAAACAACAATCTATAGACCGTAGCGGCGGGAAGCACGGTAATAAAGGTACAGAAGCTGCCATTGCAGCCATAAAAATGGCTCAATTACGGAAGGATGCGAAGTTTTAATTCAGAATGATAAATTTTGAATTTGTAGCTACTTATGGATAAACAGAACATGTTTTTGACAAAGATTCTCAGCGTAGTTTGATCAGTATAAAATATTTCTTTTTAATATGGACACTATTCCAGAAGAGGCTTTCTTTATAAATGTCTATAGATTTTTTGAATTCCTACGATTGAAAGGTTACAGTGGTAAGGAATTCAGTTTAAGCAGCAGAGTAATGAAGTATGTTTCCTTTTATAACACTGTTAACTCAAAAACAGTTTCAATAATTCAAAAAGAGAGCGGTTCGTTGGATTTTTTTAATAAGCAAAAGCGGTTTCTGGAATAAAATCTATTTCCTTTTTTGAAATAACGAAAATTAAATACAGCGGTATTGCATATTTTTCAAAAGAAGTGCAGTCCAATGAAATTATGATGAAACAAATTTGAAGCAAAATCCTACAGATAAAGTTGTATGCTCCATAGTTCGTTTTTCCCCTTAATTTTTCTGTGTTCATCAAAGACTGAACAGTCAACGCGAAAATGCTTTTTTAAGCTGAGATTTTGCAAATTGTTACTTAAAGATATTTCTAGGGCTTCAATTTAAAATTCAAAATTCAGCATTCATAATAATAATTAAGGAACGCTTTTTGCCTTAATTACAATGAACTTGTTTCTGACAAGGCAGGTTGTGACAATTATTGTAAATTTGAATAACGAGCGTTATGGGAATTTTAAAAACAAGAAAGAATAAAAAATACAGTTACAGTCCCCGACATTATCAGGGAGGTGCAAACCCCTATAAATTAGAGCCAAAATTTGATAAATACCGTAAGTCCACGTTACAAAACAAAGGACTTAAAGGGAAGTTTACCACTGCTTGGGATGATTTTAAGCACAACCCAGATAAAAAGGCAAACCGTATGGTGCTCATTATTCTGGCCATTCTAATCTTCGCCTTTCTTTATATCATCGATTTTGACCTTTCCATTTTTCTTAGCTAGCCGTATTGCATGACCGATATCATAAAGCTTTTACCTGACCATGTTGCCAATCAAATTGCTGCTGGGGAGGTTGTACAACGTCCAGCCTCAGTGGTTAAAGAATTGCTGGAAAACGCGGTTGATGCAGGAGCTACGCATATAAAATTGATTGTAAAAAACGCCGGTAAGACGCTTATACAGGTTATAGATGACGGTAATGGGATGAGCGACACAGATGCCCGCCTAAGCTTTGAGCGGCATGCCACTTCTAAAATCAGTTCTGCCAATGATCTTTTTGGCCTTCATACCAAGGGTTTCCGTGGTGAAGCACTTGCTTCTATAGCCGCGATCGCACATGTAGAACTCAAAACCCGCACAGAAGATGAAGAAGTGGGTACGTCTATAGAGATCGAGGGTAGTGCGCTAAAATCACAAGAAGTGGCGGCTACCCTAAAAGGAACTTCTATAGCGGTAAAAAACCTGTTCTTTAATATTCCCGCTCGCCGGAATTTTCTTAAGTCAGATTCGGTAGAATTGCGGCATATTATTGATGAGTTTCACCGCGTGGCGATGGCTCATGAGCGCATTTCGTTTGTTATGTATAATAATGACGGAGAACTTTTTAACCTGCCGGAAAGTAATAAACGGCAGCGTATTGTGAATATTTTTGGTGGAAAAACGAATGAGAAGTTAGTTCCTGTGGAAGAAGAGACAGAGATCGTGAATATTCACGGTTTTATCGTAAAGCCCGAATTTGCAAAAAAGACAAAAGGGGAGCAGTTTTTCTTTGTTAATGACCGTTTTATCAAACATGCGTATCTAAACCACGCGGTAACCGCTGCTTTTGACGGATTATTGCCAGACCGGGCGCGGGCAAGTTATTTTCTCTACATGCATGTAGATCCCAAAACGATAGACATCAATATACACCCGACAAAAACGGAAGTGAAATTTGAAGATGAACATGCGGTGTATACCTTGATGCGTGCAGCGGTAAAACACAGCCTGGGACAGTTTAACATTGCGCCTGTGCTCGATTTTGATCGTGATACGAGTTTTGACACCCCATATTCCTATAAAAATAAAGAAGCCGAAAGTCCGCGGGTCGACGTGGATCGTAATTTTAACCCTTTTGATAGCGAGCATAAAAAACACGGTTCAAGCTTTGGCGGAAGCCCTTATCAAAAAAAAGATGCTACAGGTTGGGAACAGGCCTTTGATGGGCTAGAAAATAACCGAGCCGATAAAAAATCTGGTTTTAGCCATTTGCAGGTGGAAACAGATCAAGATGCAGAAACCATTTTTGAGGAGCGGGAAAGTCGTGGTAATTCCGCCACAGGTATAGAACAATCGCGTAGCGCGGCTACTTATCAACTGCACAATAAATACCTAGTAAGCACCATAAAAAGCGGCATGCTCATTATTGATCAGCACCGTGCGCACCAGCGTATTCTCTATGAAGAACTGCTAAAAAACATTACTGTAAAAGAATCAGTGAGCCAGCAGCTACTTTTTCCACTCCGCTTGGATTTTAACGCTGCCGAAATTGCTATTTTTGCGCAGCTTAAAGAATCGCTTGAGAACACTGGTTTTGTGTTGGACCTTTCTGAAGAAAACACGGTAGGGATTTCGGGGATACCTTCAAGCATTCAAGAGAGCGAGGTTAGCATCGTGCTTGAGCAGTTGCTTGATGACGTGCAGCACGAAGTGCCCGATGCAGGCTTCAGCCAGACGGATGTGCTGGCCAAAAGCATGGCCAAAAGTATGGCGGTACGCCCGGGGGAAAGCCTCAATGAGGCTTCGCGGGATCATTTAGTCAATACTTTATTTGCCTGTAAAGAACCTAACTTCTCGCCCTTTAATAAGAAAACGTTCATTACCCTGACGGTAGATGAACTGGATAGAAAATTTAGCGCTCATTAAACAAAACCCCTAATGGGAAGAATAACTGAAACTGTAAAAATACTTTTAATCGTCAATGTGATCTTCTATTTGGGGACCATGTTTATTGTACCGCAGGCTTTTGATCTGTTCTCGCTCTGGTTTCCCGAGAATCCCAATTTTGAGTTCTGGCAGCCGCTTACGCACATGTTCATGCATGACCAGAACAGTATTTTTCATATTCTCTTTAATATGTATGCGCTCTGGGCCTTCGGTAGTCCGGTAGAGCAATTGCTGGGGCAAAAAAAGTTTATATTTTTCTATTTTTCTGCCGGTCTGGGAGCCGCGCTTATCCACACACTGGTAGGTTATTACCATTATCAGGCAGGTTATGATGCACTATTAAGTTCTGGGTTTAGTCCCGCGGAAATACAAGACGTGCTGCACAAAGCCTTTGATGGCATCCGTCGTACCGGGCAATATTCATATCCTGACATTGCTGATGCAGATCAGGTAAAGGGGATGATCCAGGCGTATTCCACCTCTGCAGTAGGCGCCTCTGGGGCAATTTATGGGGTGCTGGTGGCGTTTGGGATGATGTTCCCTAATGTAGAATTGTTTCTTATCTTCGTGCCCATTCCCATTAAAGCCAAGTATTTTATACCGGGATTACTGCTGCTGGATCTTTTTTCTGGCGTGACCGGATTTTCACTTTTTGGCCAGAATATCGCTAATTTTGCCCACTTGGGTGGAGCAATTTTTGGGTTTATTATGATCTGGTATTGGAAAAGGAACAGTTTTAACAATAAACGTTGGAATTAAATGAACACAAGTAATTTAAGCTATCAGTTTAAAACCGCCAATGTGCTGATCAAGCTTATCTTGATTAACGTGTTAGTATTTTTGTGTTTCCTCATTATACCTTGGATTTTTAAGATTAATCCCGGAGTTGCGATGCGTTGGTTTAGCCTGCCATCGTCGCTGGGTGAATTTATTTTACAACCCTGGAGTATTCTTACCTATGCCTTTTTGCACGCTGGTTTTTGGCATATTTTCTGGAATATGCTTATTCTTTACTGGTTTGGCACCATTGTACTCAATTTATTTCAGGGGAAGCGTTTTTTGACCATTTACCTACTGGGAGCGATTGCGGGCGGTGCACTTTTTGTAATCACTTATAACCTATTTCCGGTTTTTGAAAATGTAAAGGGAGCAGCTATTCTGGTAGGTGCCTCTGCGGCGGTGCGGGCCATCATGATCTTTATCGCTACCTATTCGCCAAATACAGAAGTGCGTGTAATCTTTTTTAATGTAAAGTTGTGGCACATCGCAGTTTTTGTACTACTGTCTGATCTTATACAGATACCCAGTTCTGCCAATGCTGGCGGACTTGTAGCGCATTTGGGTGGTGCTATTTTTGGCTATGCTTACGGCAGGCAATTATTAAAAGGCAATGACATAGGCGCCGGCTGGGAACGCCTGGTAGATAATATGGCATCTTTCTTCAAAAAAAAGGAAAAATCGTCCCGTATGAAAACGGTATACCGCAATGCAAATACGACCAAACAGGGTTCAAAATCAGATTCCAGACCGTCAAGGTCAGAACAGCAACGAAAAATCGACAATATACTGGATAAAATAAGTAAGAGTGGTTATGACAGCTTGAGCAAAGCCGAAAAGGATTTTCTCTTTAAGGCAGGAAAAGATTCTTGATGAAATCACTCAGTTTTTTAAATAAAATAGTTTTTTTTGTAAATGGTTTTGCGGCCTTTTTATTGCTCACCGGCTACTTGCTACCCTTTATCCCACCGCGCATATTCCCCGAAATTTCAGTATTGACCCTTGGTTTACCGTTTTTGATACTGGGCAATCTAGTATTTGTAACCTATTGGCTTTTTCAATTGAAAAAGCAGTTTCTGCTTTCAGCGTTTATATTAGCCCTTGGGTTTTTTCAGGAAGCCACTTTATATGAATTTTTTGGGAATTCTTCAGATGAGCAGGGATCGTTTAAGGTGATGAGTTTTAACGTGCGTATGTTCAATTTTAACGGTGCCCTGAAAGAGAAAGATATTCCTGAACAAATAGAAAATCTTATATATAAAGAAGATCCGGATATCGTTAGTTTTCAAGAATATACGGATGTAACTTCATTTAAACTGGAGGGTTACAAATATAAATATATAAAGTTGCAGGGCGATAATTCCAATTTCGGTCTGGCTATTTATTCCAAATATGCTATTATAAACAAGGGATCGCTGGACTTTCCCGACAGTATGAACAATGCGATTTTTATAGATATTTTAAAAGAAAAGGATACCCTGCGAGTGTATAACCTGCATATGCAAACGCTTACCCTTGAACCGCAAATAGGCAACTTGCGGCATGAAGATTCTCAAAAGTTACTGGGACGTCTGGGGCAGTCTTTTAAAAAACAACAAGAGCAGACGGAGCTGGTATTGGCTCATCAAGCCAAGTGTAAGTACACCATGATCGTAAATGGTGATTTTAACAATACTGCCTATTCATACGCTTACAGCAAAATACGCGGAGACAAAAAAGACGCTTTTGAAGAGGCCGGTTCCGGTTTTGGGCGTACGTTTATCTTTGATTTTATACCCATTCGAATCGATTTTATGCTCGTAAATCCTAGCATTGAAGTGCTGGATTTTTATAATTATGAGCAGGAACTTTCAGATCATTATCCTATTATGGCCAAATTAAAGCTATAAACTGATTCCCCTAAGATTTGTTTTTTTTTGATGCTTTTTAGAAATTATTTTCTCGCATTTTGACCGATTTTAGGATTGAGAATTCTTCATTTACAATCCTGATAAATAACCGCGTTTTAGATCAAAAATCCTCCTTTTTAAAGCACTTTTTGTAGGTGATTTCCTTAAAAATTCCCTTATTTATCTTTAAGTGTTTCAATGAATTAGGGATGAAGTGATCTCTTTTGCTGGTGAGAGGTGAAATGACAAATAAAAAACAAAAATTTTATTAATTTTTTGTCGATAGAACTGGGCGTTTTGTCTATATTTGAAGATAGCCCATTTTAAATTTATGTTCGTTTCTTTAGACATAAGTAAGTCTTCTAAATTATTATTCCAAATATTCTTATTTGGAATGTGGCTTCCATTATACACGCAGATTAATCCAAATGATAAGAATTTGGATTCTATTCTTACAGAAGCTGAAAAAGCCACTAATAAACTGCACAGTGAAGAGGCCATTACCAAAGCAGCCGAACTTATAGAATGGGCCGAGCCAAGAAATGAGTATAGGTACCTTTTTTACGGCTACGATTTATTGGGTCAAAATCAACTTTATCTTAATGATACCAGTCTAGCTGGTGAATATACATACAAGGCTCTTACGTATGCGCTCAAAAGCGAGAATGATACGCTTATGGGCTCGGCTTATAATAATCGTGCAGGTTGGTTGAATTTGCGTAAAGAAAATAGATGGGAAGCGGTAAAAATGTATCTCAAAGCCCTGAAAATAGACAGAAAATCTGCTCGCTTCCATATTGCTACACCCGCACTCAATTTGGCAAGACTCTACCATGATATGGGGAGGTATGAATTAATGCCTCGTTATTTACGCGAAGCGGAAGAAAATCTACAAGGACTTCAGTATGATGTGACTAAAGATGAAATACGATTAAATATTCTTTGGGGTGATTATTTTAAACAGGAAGGTGGAAAAAATCTGGTGGCCGAATATTATAACATTTCTTATAACCTAATAAAAAACAGAAATGATCCTGCGCTAATATTGGATTTTTATCCCAAATATGCCCTTTTTCTGAATACTGTTGACAGTTCTAAAGCGGCGTATAAAGTACAGGTGCAGTATCAAAAAATCAAGGATGAGATAGAAAATAAACGTAGGGAAGAAGAGGTGCAGAAAGCTATGGCTGCGGCAGGGGCAGATGAACTACGAAGGCAGCGTAATGGGGCCGAATTACGAG
>DRGP01000241.1 GCA_011050015.1 Leeuwenhoekiella sp.
AGGAACAATAACTTTTTTTGGAAGGAAGTAGAGCCCAATGAGCAAAGGCGTGAGCACAAGTAAGAAAATTAATATAGAACTAAAAGATAAACTTCATCTCCTCCTAATAAGTTATTTTAATACTTCGCTTGTTTTGTTGGGATCAGATCTTTTTGGTTATTCTATTGAAGATATAGAGCAAACAGTAGGAGCTTCCGGAAGTTTATCTTTTAGTTCTATATTAATTTTCTTACTTGTGCTCACGCCTTTGCTCATTGGGCTCTACTTCCTTCCAAAAAAAGTTATTGTTCCTAAATTTGTGGCAATTTTGCTCCCCTTAGTATCACTTATTCTTTTCTTTATTCCCGTTAGTAAGAGTTTGACTGTGCCAAATTTAGAATCAGACTTTGCAAATTCTATAGTCACCAATAAGTCCGCGCATTTTTATCGCGAGGCGGAATCCTATTTTTTTGATGCGGGCTATGATGTGGATATTTATGCAGGTAACTATTTAGTTGGGACTGGCAGTTTAGATAATCTGGCCGGAAATACATCTCGGAACTATACAGACCCTGCTTTCCCTTTTTTACACAAAACAGAAAAAAAGGATGTTCTTTCTCCCTTTTTTGAACCTAAAAGCAAAGCGCCAAACATCGTTTTTATACTTGTAGAAGGCCTAGGGCGGGCTTTTACAAACGAAGGAGCCTATCTGGGCAACTTCACTCCATTTCTGGACTCTTTATCCCAAAAAAGTCTTTACTGGAAGAATTTTTTGAGCAACGGGGGTAGAACTTTTGCCGTTTTACCTTCATTACTGGGTTCCCTTCCCTTTGCGGAAAACGGATTTCTAGCCTTAAAAGATAAAATGCCCAAGGAACTATCTTTATTAAATCTTCTGGAAAATTATGGATATGAAACCTCTTTTTTCTACGGTGGGGATTCCAGTTTTGATGCAATGAATGGTTATCTTCAAAAAAATGGGACCAATAACATTTATGATGAAACCACCTTCCCATCACGTTACAAAAAATTGCCAGCCCGAACTAATTTTAGCTGGGGATACGGGGATCAAGAATTGTATGATTTTTATTTAAAAAAACAAAAGGAAGATACGCTTGCCCCGCCCCGTCTTGATATTTTGCTCACCTTGACAACGCACAGTCCCTTTTTAGTACCTGAAAGTGATAAATATGATCGCATGTTTGAAAAAAGAATGAACGACATCGGCTTTAAAGTAGCAGAAAAAAATACGCATAAAAATTATAAGGATCAGTATGCGACCATTCTTTATGCAGATGAAGCCTTAAAAAACCTTTTTGAAAAATATAAGCAACGGGCTGATTTTGACAATACCATTTTTGTAATCACCGGGGATCACCGTATTCCTGAAATACCTATGAGTACAAAAATAGACCGGTACCATGTACCGTTTATCATTTACTCCCCGCTGCTTAAACGCAGCGCAGAGATCGCATCTATTTCTAGCCATTTTGATGTTGCACCAAGTTTACTCAACTATTTAAATACCAATTATGATCTAAAAATGCCCGAAGAGACCACCTTTGTAGGAGGTGGTCTCGACACTGTGCGCGCTTTTAGAAATATACATCAGATTCCCTTAAAGCAAACCAAGACCGACCTCGTAGATTTTGTCATGGACACGTACCATCTCAACAAAGATGATCTCCTTGAAATTGATCGTAATATGGGAGAAAATTTAATTGATAATCCTGATAAAAAAGCGCAGCTAAAAGCCGCCTTTCAAGCCTTTAAAAGGCGTAATTCAGAATTTATAGATGGCACAGCCTTAATTCCAGATTCAATTTATACACAGTTTTCTATTAAAAATTAGAGGCATATCCGCTTAAGGTCCCAATCTGTTTTTATTATCTTAATAGAATTGCTTTTTCTGCCGCGGCATGAGATTTCAACCTGCTTTACTATATGCTGATTTTATGCATAAAATCGTCGTTTTAAGGCCAAAAACAGTCGAAAATATCGATAAATCAGGGTATTTTTCACATTATTTCAGTTTATTGCTGTTATTCCTCGCTGCTGGTTGCACGTGACACACGTTACCAGGATGACAATCCGCTCATCTTTAGTGTGGTAGATAGATAGCAAAGAAGTGTTTTACTTCGATAAATAAGATCAAACCTGAGTTCGACGTAAGAAAAATGTATCAGATCGAGTGAAATTCTGAAAGAATTTTGTATCGAGATCAGCATTTTTCGGTTGAAAATAGCCTTTCTCGATACGATTTTTTTACAAAAATCACTCGAAATGACCATTTTCAAAACTCTAAAATTTTACATCGAACTCAGGTATTAAATTACCCCGCTTTTAAATTTTAGGGCGTTAAGTGGACAGTTAAAAAAAATTAGTCCTTATGAAGCAATTCCATTTCTTCCTGTAAAATTTTATTGAGCAGTGGCCGGTAAAATCCCCAGAAAAAGCTGGAACGTTCAGACGGATCTCGATCATCATAAAAAATACCTTTAAAGAAACCGATTCCCTTAAAATAGGAGCTATTTATGCCTATAGGATTATCGCTAAAATCCCCTGAAAAATAGTAAAAGCGGTAATCATCTCCCACATGGCTCATAACCGCGGGAAAGGTTTGGGGTATTTTATTTTTGGCTAATTCCTTTTTACCCGATCCTGTTAGGTTTAACCCGAAGGACGCTTCCACCTGATTAACATCCAGATTGGGTATCATGACATCAAACCAGAATGAATATTTCATTGTATCTGGCAGACCAAATCTTTCTTGAGCCTTGGGCGTCACAAAAATATAGGGCAACGCATGCTCTAAATGCCGCCCTTCTTCTAAGATAACCACTTTATCTTTATTTACAAAAGCCACACCGGCCCGGGTAAATGGCCATTGACCATCATGGGCGCTTTTATAATTGCGCACCAGCCATGATGGGATTTCTTGATTCACATGTAAATCCAAATTATTAAAATAACGCGCTGTCCAGCCCGTCCACGTTAAGCCAAATAATTTTTCAAATTCCTTCCTATTTTGAACCTGCGTAGGGGAACCTATCGTGTTAAATTCGGTTAAAATAAGTTTATGGCGCCTTTTCATTTCCACCAACAATTCTATATCCTGATTGCTCAACCCGCCATACAGCATACCGGAACGTTCACTTATATTCCCGTTTTTAAACCATTCGTTATTATAAACCCCGTAGGTATCTGTATAATAGACCAGATCTGCATCAAGACTTAATTGGCTCAATTGATTGGAAGAAAAGCGCTCCAGTCCCTTGAGTTCATAGTTCTCATTTTTGAGGGGGAAAAACCCAAAATAATCCCTGTTGATTTTATAAGGTTTATCTGAAGTTTTGGTAAACCTATTATTGTTCAAAATCCAGTTTAATGAAATATGTTCTTGGCCTTGCGTTGTTAAGACTGTTTTATCAATTATGGCAATAACCAGTTTTTTCTCTGGCGTCAACAGCCAGGCCACCCACATGGCAATGGGTAGCAGTATAATTATAAGCAATAAAACACCTAAGACTTTTTTTATCATCCTTTAAAAACGTTTGATATACCCTAGACTCAAAGAAACTTGATTTCCTCTAGTATCCCTGGCATATTCCTGATTTTCCAGCGAAGCTGAAAATAGCAATACATTCGTTTCCCAAAAGAGTTTGCGATATCCAAGAGCAATATTGCTGGACTTTAATTTATAGATATTGTCACGGTCAAACAACACACTGTTGGTATTGTCATCTGGTGAAATACCTGTACCAATCTTCAGACTCAAAAAATCATCTGCCCCCCCTAAATAATACCGGACGGTCAATGCATAAGAATGAGATACCGAGCTCACAGACGGGGTTAAGTAAGTACGCAGGTTAAACCAGTAATTTTTGTAGTATTTACCGATTGCCAACGTATAGATCCATGTACTTTCATCAAAAGACAGAAATCGAAAACCCGCATCGGCTTCAAAAGATTTGGGTAAATTTGCATATAGGGAAAAACCTGCCCTGTAGTGAGGAAAAATCCCATCTTTGCTGGAGATTCCACCACTTACATAAGCATAAAACAGATTGGAAATACGTGGATACGCGTCTATTTCAAATTGAGCGCCATCTGTTTTAAACCTATTGGCATAGTTTACCCGCGCTGCCACCGATCCAAATTTAGTCTGCCGGCCATAATCGATACTTGCCAAATGCCAGGGATCGTCAAAACGCTTATCAAAATATACAAACTCATAACTTGCGCCTACATCGTTCTTGGCTGAGGCAGTATTGATACTGCTTATCATGCTTCTCGCTTCGGTAAGTTTGGGGTCATCTTTCAATAAAGCATCCAAGGTTGCCCTAGCCTCATCATAACGCTCCAGATCCTTTAAAATTTTTGCTTTAAGAATGCCCAGGGACTTTGATTTGGGATGTTCTGCAATCCCGTTGTTCACTACGATCAATGCTTGTTCAGAATTTGAATTCCAGTACTCTAAATTTCCGTAAGCAAACGATGCTTCCTCATGGCCCGGTTCTTTCATCAACACTTCCTCAAAGGAAATTCTGGCTTTCGAAATACTATCTGTGAAAGTATATAGTCTTCCCAGAAAAACGCCAAGTTCCAGATAATCTGGACTTTTAGCCAGCGCTTTCTTCATTAAAGCGATGGCCTCTGGATAATTGTCATCGTCAAAAGCCTTGACGCGTGCTGCTGTATAGAGCTCGTCTGTGGTCAGTTCCGTCTGACTCATTCCAGAGTGATAGCAACCCATCATAAATACAAGAGCTATGATATATTTTTCAAAGTGTATCTTTAACATACTAATTATTTTAGCGACCTATACAATTCTAAATTTAACTTTTACCCTTTACTACATTGTTTCCCAGACCATTCCGTGTCATCTTACCCCAGGATTTTTTACCCAACAATAAATCCAAATTCCCCCTAATGGCAGACCACATCACAAACGGATGATAAATAAGTGGTTCTAACATTGCCGTATAAAGTAGGCGTAACATGTATTCCGGTTTTTTATATTGTTGAAACGAGAATTCCTCAAAAAACAGGGCCGTTATAGAAAAAAGGATCGAAAAACTGTAGACCACCCCAAAAAAAATCAAAAAAACGATCCAGTTTACCTGTCCAAAAACGAGAAGAAATACGAAAAACAAGATGCCAAAGAACTCAATAATCGGGGCAAACCACTCAAAAAACATCCAATAGGGCGTGCTCAGCAGGCCCAGCACCCCATAACTGGGATTAAATAGCATTTTTTTGTGAATGTTCAAAGTTTCCACAGTACCACGGGTCCAGCGGTTGCGTTGCATATATAACACGTTCCAGGTTTGCGGTACTTCCGTCCAGCAGAGGGGATCTGGCACAAAACCTACCGTATAAGGAATTTTCTTTTCACGCATGATACGTCTCATGCGCACAAGAAGTTCCATATCTTCCCCCACCGTATTATGATTATAACCACCCGCTTCAATTACCGTGGCTTTGTCAAACATACCAAAAGCTCCCGAAATGAGTAACAATCCATCTACACGGGACCATGCCATCCGGCCCATTAAAAATGCCCTAAAATATTCTAAAATCTGAGCGCGCGCTATAAAATTATCCGGAAGGCGCACTTCTGTTATTCTACCATCTTCTATGACGCAGGAATTGGCCACGCGTATAATTCCACCGGAGGCGATGACCTTTTTTGTATTGTTCAGAAAAGGCTTGATAAGTTTAAGTAGAGCGTCGCGCTCCAGTACACAATCTACATCTATACAGCATATAATATCATGACTACAGCAGTTTATACCACTGTTTAAAGCATCTGCTTTACCCCCATTTACCTTATCAACGATTTTTAAATTTTTATAGGCCTTGTTTCTTGACTTATAAATGCCTTTGATATTTTTTGAGGGGACATGTTTAAAGTAGATATTCTCATCTAGGTAAAGGTCAAAATTATGTATAAGCTTCTCAAGGGTATGATCTGTACTGCCGTCATTAATGACCATGATTTCAAAAGACGGGTAATCTAGGGTAAGTAAGGATTTTACGTTCTCGATGACATTGGCCTCTTCATTATAAGCAGGTGCCAGTAAGGAAATCATTGGCATATGTGCCGATTGCAAAAGGCCAATTTCATCCTTAAAATTGTATTTCCGTTTATAATCCCTAAGTTCTATCAGAGAAAATATGGAGGAAAAAATATAGCCTAGGGACATAATCATCCCATACGCTAAAAATAGCCAACTCGCTATATCAATAAGTTGATGAAAATTAATATCCAAAAAATAGGTTTTTAAGTGGGCAGCTGCGTTCAAAAGATTATCGTTTTTCGAACTGTGGGTGGTTACGCTAGTAGTATTTTGCTTTATTCATTTCTGGAGGATATATCTTTAAAATTGTTTTTTTAACTTTTGGAAGCTTCGGGTTGAAGTATCTGGCAATCTTTAGATATTCTATTTTAAGAACCCTATCCTTGGTGTGAATGTGAGGTGCTATCATTTTTAGTTCTTCCTCAGATCCAAGCTTTGAAATGTTTTTTAATATCTCTTGTTTAATTTTAGGTCCTTCATTAGGAAAATTTTTAATCAATACGGGCAGAACCTCCCCTATTTCCATTTTGCGCAGGGAAACTATTGCTTGCCTGCGAACTCGAGCATTGGGGTGATTGACTAATTTTTGCACAGATAATATGTTTTCAAATTGATTATGATCTACGATCATTTTTATACAAAAAATCACTACACTTTGCTGTTTGTGATTTAACCACTTGGAGAAATTGGGTATCTCGCCAGAATACGCTTTCATCGCGTTCTCCATCCCTATTTGCTGCCAGAGCGTAAGTGGTGTATCTATCTTATCCAGAAACGATAAGGGATCATTTTCAGAAGAATTTATAAAATACAATATGGCCTGATGCCTTGCTTCCTCGCGCTTAGAATTTAACTGCGAGACTACCAGTGGTTCTGGTACTTCCACACTCAATTTATTGAATACAAACAATGCCCTGGCCTTTTTATGCCATGCGTTGCCTTTAAGATCTTTTAATAAAAACGTATACAGGCCAAGGCCAAAAAACAGTTCCTTGATAAGTGAGGAAGATTCGCCTTTTAAATTCTCATTGAATAGGAGTATCTGAGTGATCGCAATCTTAGAATCATATGGGGTTTTCAAATGCTTATTTTTAAAATTTACCGAGTTTTTGGATTTATCAAATTCTTCATCAAACAAAAAATTGTTGACAAAATCAATCAATAGTATTTCCAATGTTTTTTTTCTTTCCTCACTGCGGTTTTTAAGTATGCGCATATACAGTACAGTGCCCAGTAGCAATAATGCAAGTGTCACAAACAGGACACTGAGAATGAAATTTATTTTGAGGATAATAGTCCAATCCTCAAATGCTTGGGGTAAAATGCTCATGGTATGATTGATTCTTTGACTTGGGGTTTTAAATAAAAAAAATCAAGAACTTCGGGGAATTAAACCCTCTGAAGGGATTAAATCATCAGTTGCTGTTTTTAATTTTTCCCAGCGTTCGTTTCACCCTTAAGGCAAGCTCGTTGGGACTAAAGGGTTTTGTTATAAAGTCATCTACTCCCATTGTAAATGCATCAGTAATAATATCTTCCTGGGTAGCCGTGGATAAAACAATTATGGGAACCTGAGGATGTTCACCTTTTATAAACGCTATAAGCTGGCTTCCCGAGACAAAAGGCAGCATAAGATCTGTTAATACAAGATCAAAGGTTTCTGTCTTTAATTTATCCATTGCTTCGCGGCCGTCTGCGGTTAAATAGACGTCATACCCTTCTTTGTTGAGTTTGAATTCAAGGGATTTAATGACCATGGGATTGTCTTCAATTACCAGTATTTTCTTTTTCATGTTAACTATATTCTTTAGTGATTTGTAAAAAATAATCGCTCAAATCACTATTTATCTTTCTAAATTCTTTGTTCAGTTCCTCAACTAGTTGCGGTATTTCACCATCCTTAGACTGATGAACCAACTTATGGCATAGTTCCCTGCCTTTTTGGTTATTGAGCATTTCAAAAGAGGGCTTTATATTATGGGCGACATTGCGCACCTCTTCATAATTATCATGCCCCAGAAAACATTGTATCTCAAGTAGTTTATCTACAACTGAATTTTTGAAAATCATAAGGGATTCCTCAATCATTTCCGTATTTCCATCATATATTTCTTCTAGATATTGAAGTGAAAAAGTGGACATTTTCACTTCATTTTTGAAGCTTTTCACCGATTTTTCAAAAAAATCCTTGATCCTTAAAGCGGTATCCTCTGTGAAGGGCTTTACAATATAACCCGGTAAATTCTGATTAGATTTTAAGCTATGGGGTTCTACCGTAATTAATATGGGAAACTTCATTTTAAGTTCTTCACGCAAATAATCATTGGTTTTAAGAGCGTCTAAAGGGGTTGCCTGTTCTTCTATGATCAGAATCGTAGGAGCCCCATTTTTTTTGATCCAGAGAATGGCGGTCATACTATTATCAAAATCAAATACCTCAAAAGATTCTTTGATCAATAAATTTTTTAAAATCTCGCGATCTTCATCTGCGGTATTTACGATCACAATTTTTCTACTGTACATCATCGTATTTTATGATTTTAACTTCTTATAAGAATTAGTCAACACTTTTTTAATCAGTAGTAATTTCTTGGCCTTTATTGACCACCAACTGTTTTATTAGTACCTTTTTTAAGGTTTGCATTATTACAGGTTTGGTTACATAATCATCCATTCCATAACTTAAGCACCGTTCCCGCTCGCCCTTTATCGTTCTTGCGGTAAGCGCTATAATAGGTGTCGCTTTAAGTTGATTTTCCTTTTCTAAAGACCTTATTTGCTGAGATGCTTCAAAGCCGCTAAGTATTGGCATTTGGATATCCATAAATATCAGATCGATCTGCTGGTCTTTATAAGCCTGCACGGCTTCTTCACCGTTATCTACTTCTGTTAAATGCACTTTGGGCATTAATTTTTTCAGGATGGTACGCGTCAAATGTTTGTTTACCGGGTTGTCCTCGGCCACAAGTATTTTAAACTCCAATTCAGATAAATCTATTTGTACATTGTTATGGGTTGTAGGAACATGAATACTTTTATTGTTACGCGGATTTTCAATCTGGGTAATCAGACTGAAAAGATCAGTCATATGTATGGGCTTAGTCTTATTGAACTGAACCTCATATTCCTTACATTTTTGGGAAATTTTATCGTCTTCGCCCGAACTGTGCAATAGTAAAATGGGCAATTTTTCCTTATCAATATGAAGAGACTGTCGTATATGTTTTATAAGATCCAGCCCATTAATGTAGGGCATGTGATAATCTATGATAGCCAAGTCAAACGCATTGTCTTTTTCAAGAACATCCATTGCCTCTACTCCATTAGAAGTGAGTTTGGTCTGAATATTTATAGAAGCAAGCATTTCTTTAAGTATGGAACGGTTGTTATAATTATCATCTACTATGAGAACACTATTCACATTGCGCAGAGGCTCTATACCATAATCTGTGGCAGTATCGGTTTTAAGCTGAACATCAAAATAAAATATACTACCCACACCGGTTGTACTCTCTACTTCTAAATTACTGCCCATGAGTTCCAATAAACGGTTACTTATGGTCAGGCCAAGTCCCGAGCCTCCAAATTTTCTTGTTGTAGAGGCATCTTCTTGATCAAATGCAAAAAATATCTTGTCAAGATTTTGTGGGGCGATACCTATACCTGTATCACGCATAGAAAAAGTAAAAATCTTCTTATCTGCGTTTTGATTCGTGGTTTTAACCTTGATTTTCAGTTCAATTTCGCCCTTATGGGTGAATTTTATGGCATTGCCAATTAAATTGATCATGATCTGTTTAAGGCGCAGGGAATCTACCCAAACAAACCGCTCTATATTAGGGGCAATATTGAGTAATATTTCAAGTCCTTTTTTATGGGCCTGATGCTTAAACAGATCGATGGTTTGCTCACATAATTCAATGATATCTATTTTTTCTTCATTCAGCTCAAGTTTTCCAGCTTCTATTTTAGAAAAATCTAAAATATCATTAATAAGGTCTAGAAGTGAATTGGCAGAGTTATAAACAGTTTGCATATAATTGCCCTGGCTCTCACTAAGTTCAGTTTTCATCAGTAGATCGGTAAAACCTATAACACCATTGAGCGGGGTACGGATTTCATGGCTCATATTTGCCAAAAATTCAGATTTTGACTTGCTGGCCATTTCTGCTTTTTCCTTTGAGATTATCAAGGATTCCTCCATGCTCTTAAGTTCTGATATATCTGTAGCAACTCCCAGATAGCCTTTAATGTTCCCTTCTTGATTACGGATGGCTGTTACCACCAGCTGCACAGGAAATTCAGAACCATTTTTACGCCTATACGTCCATTCTTGAGACTCGGTATTACCAGAGGGTACATTGTAGGAGAAAATATCATCCGCCTTCAACAAATCACGATGTTCTTTTGATAATTGTATTCTTTTTGCTTCTATTTCCTCTTCAATGTGGAATAAACTAGGACGTTTTTTGCCTACAACTTCTTCTGCCTTGTAGCCCAGCATTCGTTCTGCACCCCTATTGAATTTACGGATAACGTGATTGAGATCTGTTTCAACTATTATAATCTGGGTAGTGGCATCAAGAAGGCCTTGCAGATCGTTCAGTGTATTTTTGAGATCATTTTCGGCGTTAAGACGTTGCGTCATATCCACCACTTGATTTATTAATGAGGTGACATGGCCGTGCTCATCGTAAATGGCAGAAACGTTTAGATGGCAATGAACGATTCTCCCTTTTTTGTGCACATAACGTTTTTCAACACTGTAATGCTCAATCTGCCTATTGAGAAGACTTTCAATAAAATGGGTGTCAATCTCTTGATCGTCAGGGTGGGTAATATCTTTAAAACTAAGTTTGAGCAATTCATTTTTGGTATATCCCATCATCTGGGATAAATTTTTATTAATCATTACCCATTCGGCATTTGTGTCTACCACACCCATCCCATTGGGTGAATTTTCGAAAGCTTTAATAAATTTATTGGAATTTTCAGTAGCGAGGCGTTGCAGTTCCTTTTGCTGGGTAATGTCTTGAATTTTTGTAATGATAAGGTCATCGGAATTTTCATGACCGGGCATCACAGACGAAATCATGCTACAGATTATGGTACGTCCAGAGGTATGGGTGCATTCAATTTCAACGTTAAAATTTTTATTTTCTTGAATACTTAAATGGTTTTTAAGGTCATCAAGAATATCAATATTAATGGGTTTTATAAAGTCACTAAATCGAAGTGCATCAATTGCCTCTTCGGAATAGTTCTCAAAACCAAATATGTTCAGACTGGCCGGATTAATTGCCAGTATATTATTCGAAAAGTCAAACAATAGCGTTCCTACCGGGGAATTATCAAAAATGCTTTGAAAACGATCTTTAGCAGCTTTGAGTTCTATTTGCCGCTTTTTCTGTTGATCGATATCTTGAAAAGCACCGTAAACCCGTACACATTTACCATCCTTGAATTCTGGTCTACCAAAAGAGCGAATCCATATTTCATTATTTTTTGCAGTGACCAATTTAAACTCATCATCAAAAGAAAGGCCTTTTTCAATGGCCTCTCCAAATAATTTTGTGATTAAATCTCTGCTCCAACCTTCTTTATAAAAAGAAATACCTGAATTTAACTCAGGTATATATCCTGTGGACACTTCATGAATATCATGGGTGACTTTCGTCCAAGTCACTTTATTATTGACCAAGTCAACATCCCAGCCCCCTATACGCGCAATTTCATTGGTCTCATTGTAAACTCCTTCAAGTTTTTCAAATTCCGCAACTTTAGATTCAAG
>DRGP01000242.1 GCA_011050015.1 Leeuwenhoekiella sp.
CATGGTACCGCCGCCAAAAGTCCAACCGATACCAGGGCCGGCAATCCATGCCTCGTCGCGCTGACGGTCTAGGGATTTTAAACTTCCGTCTTTGAGGTTAATTTCCGCGATCCAGCGGTCTTTATTGTCTTTAGAGCGCACGTTTACGACTGCTTTTTCGCCATCTGGCGAAAAATAAGCGTTTGAAAGGATGACTTCGCGTACTTTTTCTTTCCATTCTTTATCAGGATAATCGGTAACATAGTCGGGCAGGTCTTTGATGCCTGGCAAATCGTCTGTTTTCACCATATAAACGGTGTCTTGTTGCACATTGTAAATGGCGAGTTCGACTTTGGTTTCTTCGTCCCCAACTTTGGTACGGGCGTTGAGGTCTGTTGTATAGCCGGATGCGTCGACATAATTGGGTACTTCGGTAGCTTTTCCACGTTTACGGGTGATGAGGTTGAAGGTGATGTAATCGCCGGTGGGCGCAACCGTTAGATTATTGAGGGACCTTTCATCCAGATAAAAAGCATATGGTGGCTTTTCGTCAAGCAGATTTTTATAGGCTTCGCTTTTTTCTTCATCCTCTTCACGCTCATTGACCACCTGTAGAAGCTCGAGGTTTTCATCTTCCAGCCACTGGTCTTTTTCAGACTGTTTATTGTCTTTGTCCTTCGGTGCTTTGCCTTCTTTAATATTGGTGAGTTTCTGTAGATTTCCTTCTTCTAAGTCATACCGGTAGGCATTGTTTGCGTAGGTGAACGTGATTTTATCTTCATCATCTATAAAAGCCGGATCCTGAATGCGGGAATCCAGTTGTAGCAATTCTTTTTTGGAATCCTTTCTTACGTCATATATATAGAGCACGCCGTCTTGAGTAAACAGTTTTTTAGTTTTATCTTCATTAAAAGTACCGTATGAAGGGATCATAGCCTTTTTTTCGCGCAAGGATACCATTTCAATTTTATCTTGCTTATTTAAGCTGATTTTGTAGAGCGAGTCTGCCGGATTCTGCTCGGGATTGTAATCAAAATAAATCGTTTCGCTTTGCGATCCCCATTCTATATTAGAAGGAAAAGTACCCATCCATTGTGGGTCTTGCATAATTTTTTCTACGGAAAGTGGACTGATCTGGGCAAAGCATATTTGAGAAAGAAATAAAGGAATGGCAACAATGAATAGTTTAATCAGGGAAGATTTTTTGCGGAACATAAAGTGTGATGCTTGAATTTATCTTAAAGAAAAGCAAGATACTTAAATTTATGTTTTGTAAAAATGAAAAAAACGACCAAAAACTGTTGAAAAATGGCTAAAAACAAGGTTTTTCTGAATTTATTGAATAAAAAAGACTAGTGCTCCGTGAGGCCTAGAGGTAGCGTATCTTGTAACCTGAGTTCGACGTAAAATAATCTTGTGTTGAAAATGGTCATTTCGAGTGATTTTTACAAAAAATCGTATCGAGAAAGATCATTTTCAATAAAAAGTGAGGTTCTCGATACAAAATTCTTCCAGAATTTTACTCGAACTGACACATTTTTCTTAGATCGAATTCAGGTTTGTAATATGATGTGATTAAAAGTTAGTTATGCACTTATTTTTCGACCAAAATGATACATACAATATACTACGTCAAAAACGGGAGTTCAAGCATAGGCGATGTACTGGTTAAGGTAGAGCTTCGATAACTTTTAACGCGTTGTCGAGAAACTGATTTTTACATTTAGTATTACAAACAATTATGCTGAAACACTTTTTGATAAATCCAAAAAAATAAACCATAATGAATTTCGAAACCAAAAAAATATTGATAACCGGTGGTTCAAAAGGAATCGGGAAAGCTATAATTGCTGCACTTTATAAAAAGGGCGCAAAAGATATCGCCGTTGTAGGAAGAAGCCTTGAAAAAATGAAAGCGCTGCAAGAAGAATTTCCCAACGCCAATTTTGAATTTATACAAGGCGATGTGTCCAAACCAGAGGATATCAAGAACGTTATTAGTAGTGTGCAAAATAAATGGGGTTTTGTGGATATTTTGATCAATAACGCCGGTGTGGTTAGCGCTGGTAAACTTGATGAAATAGAAGACGAGGATATTATCGCTCAGCAAAATATTAATGTGACTGGCCTGATCTTACTTACTAAACATGCCTTGCCCTTACTGAAAATGAGTGAAGAGGCTACAATAATCAATGTCTCGTCTGGGCTTGGGCTCATTGCGATGCCTTTTTACGCACCTTATGCAGCAAGCAAAGCGGCGGTAAAACACTTTTCGGAAGCTATGAGAAGAGAGTTGGAGCCTTTTAAAATACATGTGATGACCGTTTATCCTACAGCAACAGATACTCCGATGATGAAGACTGCTTCGAGTGGGGAGATGGATTCTCCTGAACTTGTAGCTACAAAAACAATTGAAGGTTTAATAAATAAGGAAATTGACGTGATCTTAGGTGGGCCGCAGCGTATTGAAGACAATAAAGCCAATTTTAAAAATCCACTGGAATTTGACAAAAAAGTAAGTGGTATGTATGCTGCGATGCTTGATCGCGCCTCAGGGCACCGGTCTATGTAATCGTCGTACCTGACTTAAAAAAAGTTTTATTTTTTGATTGAAAATTGTCTTTTTTTTACCTGATTTAGTAGGGATATTCACGAATTCCCACATTGAATTTAGCGTATTCGACAAAAAGGAATCCCGTTTGCCAATTGGTGAACGGGATTTTTTTTGGTATAGTAAAGTGGTAAGTGCGCTTTTTTAGTAACAAATAATTATGTTAACAAGTCATTGAAAAGCTTTTTGCTTGTATAATTTATTGTTTGGCAGGGATTTGCAATATAATAATTTAACTCCTTATTAAATGTAAATAATACGTTTAATAATCTTTTATTTTATCAATATCTAAATTAATACATGACTTTTAACATATTTCAGCGTAAAATTTTTCAATGAAATCTATCGGAGTTGATAAAAATTTTGTTAATATTACTCTAAGTTTCGTATTCTTTCCGCGCAAAAAAATCGTTTTAGTACGTATTTGCGCTTAAAGTCTTTTAACTCAACCAATTTAAATCAATATGTATAATTATGAAGAAAAATTACAATTGCAGCTTGAAGAGGTGGGCCACCTATTTTACGGCTCTAAAAATCGGAATGTGTTCGATGATGATCTGCATCGGTCTTCAACCTCTAAGCGCTAAGACACTCCTAACAGGGGATGCTTTAATAAATAAAACGGTACAATCTTCGATTACCGGAACCGTTACAGATTCTAACGGAGGTCCACTTCCAGGAGCGAGTGTTCTGGTAGAAGGTACTACGGTAGGTACGCAAACAGATTTTGACGGTAATTATAATATTGACGCGCCGGCAGATGCTACCTTGATATTTAGTTATGTTGGCTTTAAATCCCAAGAAATAGCCATTAATAACAGAACCACTATAGACATTACATTAGAAGAAGATGCCGGGCAACTTGAAGAAGTTGTTGTAGTAGGTTATGGTACACAACGTAAACAGGATTTAACCGGTGCCATATCGGTAGTAAAGGTAGATGAGCTCGTGCAGCAACCTTCTCCTCAAATTACCAGTCAATTGCAGGGTAGGGTTTCCGGAGTGACTATTACTGGTGGTGGACAACCTGGACAGGCACCACAAATAAAAATTCGGGGGGCAAGTACATTCGGCAATAATAATCCGCTTTATGTAGTAGATGGTATTCCCACAGAAACCATTCAGGATATTAACCCTAACGATATAGAGAGCTTACAAGTGCTTAAAGATGCTGCATCTGCTTCTATATATGGAGCACGTGCTGCTAACGGGGTTATTATCATCACGACAAAAAAGGGTAAGGGGAAAATGCGTGTTTCCTATGACTCTTATTATGGTATGCAATTGGTGCAAAAAGGAAACCCCTGGGATATGCTCTCTCCTCAAGAACAGGCTGAGCTTACTTTTATGGCTGAACGCAATACCAATCCCGGTGTACCTGTAGACCATAATCAATACGGTAATGGGCAAAATCCTGTGCTTCCAAATTATATAGCACCCGTTGGGGCCAATAGTGTAGATGAATCGCTTTACAATGTAGATCCCTTATATACAAATCCCAATGCGCTCAATAATTTTACCCGAATTGTACGTGCCAATAAACAAGGGACCAATTGGTTTCAAGAGGTCTTCGATCCGGCAAGTATCACTAGTCATAACGTTTCGGTAAGTAACGGTACGGAAAAAGGGAGTTACTTTCTATCACTTAACTACTTCAATCAACAGGGAACCATTGAAAACACCTACCTGAAACGTTATACCGTAAGGGCTAATGGCACTTATGATATCAATGATCATATACGTGTGGGACAGAATTTTAGTTTTACTGTTCGCGATAATCCACAGATAGATGCCCTCACAGAAGGTAGTGCTATCGGTATGGCTTTTAGGGAACTGCCCATTATTCCAGTTTATGATATTCGTGGAAACTACGCCGGCTCTTTTGGTTCAGACCTTGGTAATGCAAAAAACCCAGTGGCCATCGCACAGAGAGCAAAAAATAACCGAGGAATATCCAACCGTTTTTTTGGTAATGTGTTTCTGGAAGTTGATTTTGCAGACCATTTCACATTTAGAACCAGTTATGGAGGGCAGTATTTTTCCAATAGCTTTAATTCCTTTCAGTTTCCAGAGTATGAAAATTCAGAAAACAATAGCGTAAATCAATATACTGAAACGGCACAGACAAATTACAACTGGACCTGGACAAATACACTACAGTACAAAGATGTATTTGCTGATAAGCATAATCTAACCGTACTTATAGGTACAGAAGCATATCAAAACCGAGGTAGAGAAGTAGGAGGTACTACACAAAGTTATTTTACTTTTGATCCTGATTATGTGAATTTAGATACTGGTGCTGGTACACAGACTAACACCAGCTTCCAGTATGGTGATGCGCTTTCTTCAGTCTTCGGGCGAGTAGATTACAATTTTGATGATAAATATCTGTTGAGCGCTACAATACGTAGGGATGGTTCTACCCGTTTTCTCAATGAACAGTATGGCTGGTTTCCTGCCGCATCTGTAGGTTGGAATATTTTAAATGAATCTTTTATGCCAGAGATAAGTTGGTTAAATGATTTAAAGATACGCGGTGGTTATGGTGTACGAGGTAATCAAATAAATGTAGAACCGGCCAATGCTTTTACCACCTTTGGCGGCGTTCAGTTAAATTCGTATTATGATATTGCCGGTAGTAATAACACGATCACAGAAGGATTTAGACAAACACGCATAGGGAACCCAGATGCAAAATGGGAACGCGATGCAGATTCCAACTTTGGTGTAGATGCTTCTTTTTTCAATAGCTCTGTACGGTTAAGTGCAGATTATTACCGGAAGGATATTTCTGACCTACTGTACAACCCAAATCTAGTGGCGGCAGAAGGAACGGCTACTGTACCTTTTCAAAACGTAGCAGAAATGAGAAATACCGGTTTTGATATTGATCTTTCTACTTATTTTAATCTTACTGACGATTTGAGATTGAATACTTCTATAACATACACAAGTTATGATAATGAGATCCTCAAAATATCTGATGGAATTCAATTTTTTGATCTTGAGGGAAGACGCTTTAATGGTAGTAACATCATTAGAAACCAGGCTGGACATTCCTTAAGTCAGTTTTTTGGCTATCAGAATGTAGGTTTCTGGAACTCTCAAGCCGAAATAGATCAAGCAAACCAAGCAGCCATTGCAGCTACTGGAAACAACAACGCCGTTTATCAATCAGACGTTTCGGTAGGTAGGTTCAGATATGCAGACACAAATGGGGATAACCAGGTCACAGATGCCGATCGCACCTTTTTAGGAAATCCCAATCCAGATTTTACCTACGGGCTGAATATAGAAGTACTTTATAAAAACTGGGATTTCAGTATGTTTTTATATGGTTCACAGGGTAATGATATCTGGAACCAGGTAAAATGGTGGACTGACTTTTACAGTTCATTCATAGGGGCAAAAAGTACCACCGCACTTTACGATTCTTGGACGCCACAAAACATGAATGCTTCTGCTCCAATACAGGAGACTACAGGATCTTTTAGCCTTGCAGATGTACCTAACTCCTATTTTGTGGAAGACGGTTCTTACCTGCGTGCCAAACAAATTCAGCTGGGTTATTCGTTACCTACAAGCATGTTAGAAAAAATGAGCATCTCAAAACTGCGTGTTTATGCACAAATGGCAAATGCTTTTACCATAACATCCTACTCTGGTATAGACCCTGAAATTGCAGGTGGTGGAACTACAAATACCGGTATAGATGAAGGAGCATATCCGAATCAACGACAAATTATATTCGGCCTTAATGTATCATTTTAGAATACAGTTATTTCAAAAATTATAAAAGAAAAAATTATGAGAATTATAAAAAATCTGAGTTCATTTTACATCCCTATTTTGGGTATGCTTTTAATAACTGCCTGTTCAGATAATTTTCTTGAACAACCTGCACAAGGATCATTAAGTAACGAGCTGGTAGCAAATGCAGAAGGAGCTCAAAAATTGCTCATTGGCGCTTATGGAGCGCTAGATGGTCAACAAGATGTTGACAATGCTTTAGGTGGCGGTGGCCCTTGGGAAGCAGCTGCAGATAACTGGGTTTACGGTACCGTTGCTGGTGGTGAAGCCAGTAAAGGGAGTTTTGGTGGCGATCAACCGGCCATAGATCAAATTGTGAAGTTTATATCAAATCCCTCAAACGGGTTTTATAATACAAAGTGGAAAGCGCTCTACGAAGGCGTGGTGCGTTGTAATAATACACTAAGGACACTTAGTAATGTTGAGGAAATCTCTGATGCCGAGAGATTGGATATTGCGGCTGAAGCTCGTTTTTTGAGAGGCCATTATTACTTTGAACTTAAAAAAATGTTCAATATGGTACCTTGGGTTGATGAGACTAGCGAAGACGCTAATCAGCCCAATGATGTTGATATCTGGCCCATGATAGAAGCAGATTTTCAATTTGCCTATGATAATTTGCCTCCTACACAAGGGGACTTTGCAAGAGCAAACAAATGGGCAGCCGCAGCTTATCTGGGCAAAACGTACCTTTTCCAGGAAAAATTTGCAGAGGCTCGCGAAATCTTTAACACGGTAATTACTTCAGGTGTAAATTCTGGGGGTACAAGTTATGATTTGATGCCTTACTTTAAAGATAATTTTGATCCTGCTACAGAAAATAACTCAGAAACCGTTTTTGATGTACAGATGGTGGCCAACGATGGAACTGGAACTATTACAAATTCCCGCCAAGGAAGTAAATTGAATTATCCGTATAACAGTCCATTTAGATGCTGTGGATTTTTTCAGCCCTCACAAGACTTAATGAATTCTTTTAAAACAGATCCTAATACAGGTTTGCCTTATCTGGAGAACTACAATGTCGATCCTGTAAAGAACGATATGGGATTGGGTGTCGATGATTCATTTACACCTTATACCGGTTCATTAGACCCACGTGCAGACTGGACGATAGGCAGGAGAGGGGTTCCATATCATGACTGGGGATACCATCCTGGCGCAGCTTGGGTGAGAGAACAAAGTTATGGTGGGCCTTATGCACCCAAGAAAAGTATATATAGACAGGCTACTCAAGATATTTATGCAGATCAAAGTTCTTGGGCGCCTGGAACAGCCATTAATGTTGCTATCATTCGTTTTGCAGACGTTTTGCTCATGGCAGCTGAGGCCGAGGCACAGACTGGTAATTTAGGTGTTGCGATGGATTATGTGAATCGTGTGCGTGAGCGTGCGGCGAATGAAGATGGCTTTCTAAAAGATTATATAGATCCTAGTGATCCAATGGCTGGTTTTGATGAAAGCAAGAATGCTGCTAATTATAATATTGAGCCGTATACTATGGCGCAATTTTCATCTCAGGAAAATGCCCTTGAAGCAATATACTTTGAGCGAAAGCTTGAACTCGCAATGGAAGGACATCGCTTTTTTGACCTCGTGCGATGGGGTATAGCCGAAGAAACATTGAATGCCTATTTTGAGTATCAAGGTGCTATCACGACTGATGTAAGAGGAGGTAGGTTTATCTCTGGTAAAAATGATTATTATCCCATACCTCAGGTGCAGATTGACCTTAGTGTGGGAACAGATGGTCAACCATTGCTTCAGCAAAATCCAGGCTATTAATTTAGCACTGATAATTTTAAGGGTCTTTTAGCTGAAAAGCCTTTAACTAAAATAAGTTTATTGAAAAAGTCCATCAACATTTGTGTGATGGACTTTTTTTTGATAGATATTTAGGCAAAAAGGCTAATTTTCAGCTAAAAAGGAAGATTTTTGCAAGCTTCCACGCGTAAGAAACAGGTTTATTTTTGGTGATTATTGCCGTTTTAAGTCGAAAAATGCACGGAAATAGGCTTTTTTTGACGGGTTTTGTAAAAAAGCGTTCTTAATGTTCAGTTTAAATAAAGCCACGCTTCTAGGATGTATTCCCACTCCACCCACCACTAGAATAATTTATGTTGATTCAAAATATGGAAAGGATTAATTTAAAGTAGAAAACCACTCATTTCTGAAGAAGTAGCACTGACCAAGCTTATACAAAAAGTATCACGAGCGTAAGTATAATTCCAGCAAGGGTAAAGTAAACCCCTTTTTTAAAGACCGATGTTTTGGGCAGGAACATCCAGAATGCAGAAATCACAAAAAATAGTAGAGAAAGCCCAAAAAAGATGTTCAGGAAATATATGGGGCTATTGGTATTGGCCTTATGCAGTTTAGTCATCTTATCGAGAACTATAGGTAGTTTTTTTACAGAATACACGGCCCGACCGGTTGTACTATTATACGTTCCTTGCTTAAAATAGAAGATGCCGGCTTCTTCACGTGATACTTTAAGATTTTTAATGTGAAGCTCGCGGTTCAGCTCATCGGCAGAAAGGCTTGGTTTGAGCATACGTTCCACTTGGATCTCCTGCTTTAAAAAATCAGTACTACGGAAAATCAGGACAATACCGCTCAAGGCATACATTGCCATGATTCCTGCCAGGAAAAAACCCAGATAGCGATGGATGACGCGCATGGAAGATCGTGTGTTCTTTCCCATAAGGTGTATTTATAATAATAAATCAGTCTAAATCTAATAAAAAACCTGATAATCATTTGATTATCAGGTTTTGTTGTACCCCGGGCGGGAATCGAACCCGCACTCGTAAGAACTGGGTTTAGAATCCAGCGTATATACCGTCAAATATCCATAACTTATATTATAATCAACTGATTAACAAATATATGATTTTATATAATGTTAATTGATATCGTTTAAAATCATAATTTGTTGTACCTATGTTGTACCAAAAATGATTATCTTTATATTCTCAATATTTAAGATATGTCATCAAATGCAAAAATAGTACTTCGGAAAAAGCCTAATAAAGAAGGGCATTGTCCTCTTTGTATTCGTATTACAAAAAACCGTCGCTCAAATTATCATTATATAGGTCACAATATTGATCCTAATGATTGGGATGGGAAAAATATTAGAGTTAGAAAATCACACCCTTACTCAGACAGGTTAAATGGTTTGCTTAGTACTAAACTGTCTGAGGCGAATAAGATGCTGATTGATTTGCAGTCGAGCAAAAAGGATATATCGGCCAATCAAATAAAAGAGAAACTTTATGCTTCTTCCGAATCAGTTACTTTTTTCGAAGTGGCACAAGATTTTCTTGATGATTTAGAATCAAACGAAAAGCTGTCTAGGCTCTCGACCGACAAGGCTCGTGTTAACCACGTATTGAACTTTACCAAATCAAAACAGCTTACTTTTCAAGAAATTGATGAAAACTTTCTAAAGAGATTTAAAACTTACCTCCGTACAAAACACAACCTATCAGAAAGGTCGATAGTAAATAATCTTATTGTGATTAGAACTATCTATAATAGAGCCATTAAATTGGGTGTCGTAGATAGAAAACTCTACCCCTTCGGTTCAGATAAAATACGAATTAAGTTCCCTGAAACCGAAAAAATAGGTCTTACCAAAAATGAGGTCATAAAACTTGAATCCGTTGAAAATTTGACCGACAACGAGACTCACGCTAGAAATGTTTGGCTTTTCAGTTTTTATTTTGCTGGAATTCGGATAGCTGATGTATTGAAAATTCGTTGGGCTGATATTTATGACAACAGGCTTCATTATCGAATGAACAAGAATTCAAAACTGTTATCCCTTAAAATTCCAGATAAAATATTTCCGATTTTGGAATACTATCAGGACAGTAAACAAAATGATGATGATTTTATATTCCCAGAAATGAAAAAGGCAAATTTACAAGATGCAAAGGATGTCTATGCTAAAACAAAAACGGCCAACAAGAAATTCAACAAATATTTGGTAACGGTAGCTGATAAAGCTAAAATATCAAAAAAAGTAACTATGCACATTGCTAGACATACATTTGGGAATATATCGGAAGATAAAATCCCAATTAATATGCTCCAAAAATTATATAGACATTCATCGATTACCACTACTATAAATTACCAATCTAACTTTATGC
>DRGP01000243.1 GCA_011050015.1 Leeuwenhoekiella sp.
AAAGGGTTTTATCTGTGAGTGGACATACTTCAAAAAGTTGTCTAGGTTTTGATCTTACTCCTTTCCAGTCCCTTATTATTATTTCAATTATAAAACCGTAATTTAGCTTTCATATCGGTTCATTCAAACATACGAGGTTTTGAAACCTGTGAGGTTTAGTCTTTTATACAAGCACTATCAGTCAAGTGGAATTATGAGCATTGGTAATTCAAAAATTATACAAAAATCACTAAAAAAAGACCGCTTTTCCATCAATTCTCTCTAGTAAGAATCACTGTAGGCTGTCCCAATTGTTCGAACTGCATCTTGTTTTCTTGAACATTAAAATCCAAGGTTATCATTTCTTCAAAAGATTTGAAAATATTTTTTTCAATGGCATCAACCTGAAATGCATCTTGATCTGTAGCTTGTGCCATTAATTTATTTTCCTCTTTAAAAACCTTGATTTTTAATGGAAAATCCGGATCACTATATATACCCAAAAAAGGCTCAAGTTCTTCGGAGTTCAGTTTTATAAAGGGTTGGAGGGGTTTAAATTGTGGAATTTCATACGGATCGTCAAAATAAATAGAAACCACACTTTCCAACACATAGAAAAAAGGAATGTCATACGCATTTGATGATAGGGCCATGGCCACCTTTTCTTGTGGCATAAAGAATGTAAAAGCTTGAAAACCATCTATACTCCCATTGTGTCCAAAACCTTCCCTGCCATTAAATGCTCCTGAACCCAGACCATAGCCCGTACCGGTAGAGACATCGGTCATTTTATGAAAACTGTTTTTTGAAACTAATTTCCCAGAGAACAAGGCATTGTAAAATTGAGTCACTTCTGTAGGAGTTGAGACCACGCTACCCGCGCCCATTGGGTTTTGCATATCGGTAAGTGGTTCCACTGGATTCCATGTTCCATTTTTTCTGTAGTAAGGAATGGCTTCATTCTTTTCCGGTTGAATCTTGTGTCCAAATTCGGTTCGTTTTAATCCTAACGGCGTAATAATCCTATCCTTTAAAAGCTGACTGAATGGTTTCTTGGCGATATCTTCCAAAATATAAGAAAGAAGAATATAATTCGTATTTGAATATCCAGCTTTTTCTTTGGGTTCAAAAGCAGCTTCGTTCATTTTTAGGAGTTCTAAAATTTCCTCTCGGGATCGAGGTTCTGCAACCCATGTACCAAAATCAACTGCTTCCGTAATATTAAAAATCCCGCTGCGATGATGAAGCATATCATCTATCGTGATTTTTTCTGCATTGGCCACTTCAGGAAAATAACTACTCAACGTATCGGTAAGGTTTAATTTTCCTTCTTCTACAAATTGCATAAGAAGCGTTGCCGTATAGGTTTTTGTTATAGAACCTATGCGATATTTCGTCTTCCGGTCAGCTTCTGATTTTCGGGAAACATCGGCAAAACCTATTGATTTTTGATATACCTCTTTTCCATCGTGCATTATGGAAAGACCGCCCATAAACCTGTTATTTTCTCCCAAAATATCCAGAAGACTGTCTAGTTTAGGTTTATTAAAATCCTGGGCGTGAAGTATGGCTGTAAAGCACAGGAACAAAATAATATTTTTCATGGTTATAATTTTTGATTAAAATAGTTTTGTGTGTCAGCAAATATTCCTAAACTAGATCCAGTAAAGTTCATGTCACATCGAGCGCAGTCGAGATGTTTTTTATCTACACTTCGACTGCGCTCCGTGTGACAAAAAATAATTTTGAGGATTTAAAAGACAACAAATTTCACCTGGGAACTATCATTGTGAATCTATATCTAGATGCTCGTCTTTCTCTCTTCTTATCCACGTCAACACAAATGTCATAATCCGGCCAATAATGAACACAAAACCACCGAAAATAGGCGAAAGCAAGGTGACTTTTAGTCCGCCGGCAAAAACCTCAGGCTCTATATCATTTAGGGATTCAAAGGCATCAAAAACCTGAATAAGTCCCAACCACTGATTAAACAAACCCACCACCAGCGCAATGAGCGCAATCTGATTGATAAGTTTCAACAACTTATTAAAAATGGCATGGGCCGCTTTGAGTTTTAAAAAGGCCCGCACAATGAGAAACAGCATAATCAAAAAACAGATCACAATCAAGCTCATGGCAAAAGTGCCCCCTTCTTGAATTCTATTACCAAGCGTCTCAAAAAATCCCGGATGTTGTACTGCACTAGAAATTAGCAAAAACATTGTTTTATTTTTAAAGGTTAACAGGATCAAAACTAAAAAGTTATTTGTGCCATTTTTAAATTTTGCGGCCAATGGCGGCATTGGCACCCTATTCTACATTATTGCCCTTTTTAGTATAAAATCGGGTAATTTACATGTGAAAACTGGTTATCTACCGCAAAAGCTTTTAAATGCAACTTGTAAACTCCATCTTTATAAATCGCATGAAGAGGTCTGGATTTATAACATATTCGATTGAAAAAATAGGGCTGCATAGCCTATTTTGGCTTGGTGTATTGCTGTTTTTTACGTTTTTCTTCGGGCTGGAAGATGCTCCATTTACGACCGTATTTTCATTTTCAGCTTTTTTGTTACCAGTGACGCTAGTAACTACCTATACATTTATTTATTATTTAATTCCGCGGTATTTATTACCTAAAAAGTATGCAGCGTTTGCATTATATACGTGCTATACGCTCATTATTTCTTCCAGTTGTATCGTTTATTCAGCATTTTATGGACTTGTTTTGAGTTCGCCAATGGCGATAGATAAAGGTTTTCCCATCACAAAAAGTCTGCTATTTATAAGTATCGCGGTTTATCTTGTGGTCATTCTTGCCTGTGCGTTCAGTTTGCTTAAACAAAATTATAAAACGAGTACAGCTAATGAACTATTGAAAAATGAAGTGCTGGCCCGCGAATTGCAACTCAAAAAACAGGAGTTGATGTATTTAAAAATGCAGATTCATCCCCATTTTTTATTCAACACACTCAATACCTTATACGGTTTTGCACTAAAAAAAAGTGATGAAACGCCAGAGCTTATCCTCAAACTTTCCAATTTATTGGATTATATTTTATACCAAACACAAAAATCAAAAGTTTCGCTAAAGCAGGAAATAGAACATATTCAGGATTATATCGCCCTTGAGCAAATGCGCTTTAAGGATAATCTGAATATTAATTTTGAATGTGATTACATTGCCGACGAAATAGAGATCGCGCCCATGGTCCTGCTTCCCTTTATTGAAAATAGTTTTAAACACGGCAAGCTTAATAACGGACAACTACATGTAGAAATAAAGTTGAAAATCACCGAAAAACATATCCATTTTCGGCTTAAAAACTCAAAAATCAACCATTCTGAGGGCAAAAACGAAGCGCTCTGCAAACCGCAGCAAAGCGGGATTGGATTGGCCAATCTGCAAAAAAGATTGGCTCTTGTCTATAAAAACGCGCACGAACTCAAAATTAAAAACGAACCTGATTTTTATGAAATCTCACTAACCTTATTCACCACGCATGTCCCATAAAATAAATTGCCTGGCCATAGATGATGAAGTCGTCGCGCTGGAGATTCTGGCCAGTCATATCTCAAAAATTGAACGGCTCAACCTCGTTAACACTTGTAATAACGCCACTGAAGCTTTTAATTATCTGAGCAATCATCACATTGACCTCATTTTTCTTGATATCAATATGCCGGGAATCACCGGTATCGCTTTCGCGAAAGCGATAAACCCCCAGACTAAAATTATTTTTACAACCGCCTACCGCGAGTATGCCGTAGAAGGTTTTGATCTGCAAGCGGTAGATTATTTGCTGAAGCCCATCTCCCTTCCTCGGTTGTTAAAAGCAGTGGAAAACTATCTGAACTTATATCAAAAACCGCCAAAAAGTGATTCAAAACCCGTGCAGGAAGCCGAATTTATTTTTGTGAAAATAGAGCGGCAAATGGTAAAAATAAATTTTGAGGATATCTTATATGTGGAAAGCCTAAGCGATTATCTCAAGATTCAAACCACTGATAAAATGTACACAGTTCGGGAAAAAATAAGTGTCGTGGAAGAAAAATTACCTTCAGAAAGATTTATAAGGATTCACCGCTCTTTTGTCGTTGCTTTTGCTCAAATTGAATCCTACACCCACGAGCAACTTGTGATCAACGGCCATTCAATTCCCATAAGCCGAAGTTATAAAGATGCGGTACTCCAAAAACTAGGCGAATTTCACTAAAAATAGGGTGTTTTAAGCCATTTTTCAATCGATTTTGTAGTTAATCAGATAAGTTTTCGTCAATTTATCATACAGATTTCGATTTTCGCTGCACAGTATCAACGTCATAAAAGCTGCTTTCTTCCTCTAGAATTATTTTTATGTATAATTTAGTAATATACCTATAATTTTGATTTAATTTCAATCGATATAAATCGATCTGGATGAGTATTGAAATTATTGAGGTTTTCGCTATTCTTGCTGTAACCATAGGTCTCTTCGTGACCGAACTTTTCCCAGTTGACAAAATTGCCTTTTTTCTTATCGTTTCCCTTACGCTTCTCAATCTTGTTGAGCCTGAGGAAGCCATCAGTGGTTTTGCCAATCCGGCAACCATTACCGTACTCTGCCTTATGATCTTGGCCATAGGCCTTGAAGAAAATGGCGTAATCACTTGGCTATCGCGCGGCCTTCGTAAAATGAGCGTCTTACCGCTCATCCTGCTTACCCCCGCCTTTATGTTTATCACCGCCAGTATTTCGGCGTTTATCAGCACGACAGCGGTGGTCATCATTTTTATTAAAATAGTCTTCCAGTTGGCAGAACGCTATGAGATACAGACCTCTCGCTTGCTCATGCCCATATCTTTTGCAGGTATTCTGGGTGGTAGTTGCACACTTATGGGCACCTCAACAAACCTTATCGTCAACTCGGTCGCGCAGGAACTGGGTGTTGAGAAACTCGGTTTTTTTGAGTTTGCCCCCTATGGACTTGCTTTTTTGGGAATTGGCATCGTGTATCTCACTATTGCTTCCCGATTTTTACCGAAAGAAAATCCAGATCAACTCGAGAAAGCCTATAAACTGGACGAACTGGTAACCACTGTCGAAATAGGCGAGGAATCTGCCTTGGTGGGAAAGCGTATTGAAAAAACCTCTTTGTACGACAATCCAGATGTATCGCTACTCAAGTTGATACGCGGGGAAGATGTTATCAATGCACCGGGACGCTATATCAGCCTTAAACCGGGAGACAAACTTGTGGTGATGTGCGATTTTGAAAACCTATTACGCCTTTCGGAAGAAGATGACTTTATAATCAATGAGAACAAGCATTCAGCTTCCGAAGAAAAAAAGGAAAACCAAGATCAGGAAAACAGCCTACCGGTAAAAGAAGATGACAAGGAGAAAGAGAAAGAGAAAGAGACAGAAAAAGAAAAAGAAAAAAAAGAAGAGAAGGAAAAGCCCATCTATGCGGAGCTTCTCATGCTTCCAGGTTCTGCGCTTCTGGGCAAGACCTTAAAAGACCTGCGCGAATATTCCCTGAAAGGGGCAATTCCTTTAGGCATAAAAAAGCGTCGTAACATCCGTAATACCAAAGAACGCCTCATTAGAAAAGACATTGATAAAATACGGCTGAAACCCGGTGACCGCGTACTGGTCGAGACTTCCATGCGACGCGTGGCCTCGCTAGAGGCGATTGAGAATGTCGCGATACTGCAAGAACATGAATTTACACCTACTGCTTCGCACTATAAAAAATACGGCGCTCTCGCCATATTGATTTTGGTAATAGGTCTCGCATCTAGCGGTGTGCTCTCTATTCTTGCTGCTTCCCTGGCCGGAGTTGCGATGATGCTGGCTACCAATTGCCTGGCTTTAGAAAAGGTTTACAAAAAAGTAGACTGGCAGATTATTTTCCTGCTGGCCGGAATGATCCCACTGGGACTGGCGATGAACAACAGTGGTGCAGATGTGTGGATTTCAGATAACCTGCTTGCACTTATGCAGGGTAAAGATGCGGTATTTACGTTAGGTATTGTTTTCTTAGTCACCATGGTTATGAGCGGCACGGTTTCTAACAATGCAACCGCGATCATCATGGCCCCCATAGCCATTTCTATCGCCAGCGGACTTGATGCGCCGCCCAAACCCTTTATACTGGCGGTAATGTTTGCTGCTAATTTTAGCTTTTTTACCCCTGTAGGATATCAAACCAACGCGCTGATCTACGGGATGGGCGTCTATAAATTCAAGCATTTTTTAGTTATCGGTGGCATACTTTCTTTTATTTTATGGATTACCGGTACATTACTGCTTTCTACAATGCTGACTTAAACAGTACTTCTATGAGCACTCAAAAAGGATTTGACACAGGAGGGGCACTGCAAATTCTCACGGAAAAACTCCACCACTGGTGGGATGCAATTATTTTGCGTTTGCCCAATATGCTAATTGCCATACTCATACTGGTTATATTTTTCTTTTTGGCGAAAATTTTAAGCAGCCTACTTCGTAAAATCTTACGTAAACACCTGAAAAACCAATCTGTGCGGCGCATCATCACAAAACTTGTGTACGGCACCTTGCTCATCGCAGGCTTTTTTATCGCACTGGATGTGCTGGATCTGGATAAAGCGCTCACTTCATTATTGGCCGGTGCAGGAGTGGCAGCCCTGGCAATTGGTTTAGCCCTACAGGGTACCTTGAGCAACACCTTTTCTGGTATCATGCTCTCCTTTTTGCCCCGCATACGTATAGGCGACTATATTGAAACAGAAAGTCATGCGGGGTTTGTACATGAGATAAGTTTGCGCAATCTCGTACTGCGCAGGCCTGATAACCACTTTGTGATTATGCCAAACTCTAAATTTATAGAAGAGCCCTTTATAAATTTCTCACTGGTCACCAGAGCGCGTATAACCGTTAAATGCCGTGTAGGCTATGAAAGCAACCTCCGCAATGTGGAAGCACTTATCAAAAAAGCCATTGCAGAAAAATTTGAGCAGCAGGAAGGGGAGCGCATCAAGTTTTATTTTACTGAATTTGGCGATAGCGCTATATATTTTATGACACGGTTTTGGATTGATTATGTAAGAAAAAGTCAAATGTACGCTGCGCAGCACGAAGCCCTAATACTTGTTATGGAAACCTTACAGCATAATAGGATCTCCATCCCCTACCCGATCTCCAATGTTCATCTAAGCAAGATGGATGAAGATGCAACGGATAATTCTCCGGATTATAAATAGAGCCTTATTGTGTAAAATCTGACTAAAATGTATCTGAAAACTCCTTAAAACGCCCGAAAATCGACATTTTTAGTTGGTTTTCTCCCTTTTTTGGAATAAAAAAGACTTTTAAAAGTATTTAATCCCTTCCGGTGATTTAATCCCCCGAGGTTCTTGATTCCGTCATTCTGAATTTATTTCAGAATCACATCACGCTGACTTACAACCCCAATGAGAACTTGAAATACACCTACCTACAGGCTAAGGTAGATTCATGTTGATAAAAACCAACCTTTTTAGATTACATCTTTTAATCGCTCTTCACCATAAAAAAACCTCCTTCATAAAAGAAGGAGGTTTTATCGTATTCATTTTTTCAGTACTTACGCAATTTACCTGCGATGGAAGCTATTATACATGCAGCGCACGATCACCTGTTGCAGCAAGGGCGGCTTCTTTGACCGCTTCTGCATAGGTAGGATGGGAGTGCGACATACGTGCAATATCTTCTGCGCTGGCGCGGAATTCCATTGCGGTAACTGCCTCTGCGATCAAATCGGCAGCGCGAGCTCCTACCATATGAACGCCCAGAACTTCATCAGTTTTTTTATCGGCCAGTATTTTTACAAATCCGTCAGTATCCCCACTGGCGCGTGAACGCCCCAAAGCACGCATGGGAAACTGCCCACTTTTAAATTCAACTCCCGCTTCTTTTAGCTCTTCTTCAGTCTTCCCTACGGAAGCGACCTCAGGCCAGGTATATACAACCCCGGGAATTAAGTTATAATCAATATGCGGTTTTTGACCGGCAATGGTTTCGGCTACAAAAACACCTTCTTCTTCGGCTTTATGAGCCAACATCGCACCACGTACCACATCACCAATAGCATAGATATTTTCTACTTCGGTCTGTAGATGCTCATTGACGTTTACACGGCCGCGATCATCGGTTTTAATACCGGCAGCTTCCAGATTTACACCTTCTGTATAGGCTTTTCTGCCTACGGAAACCAGTACATAATCCCCTTTAAACTCAACTTCCTGATCCTTTTTGTCTGTGGCCTTAACCACAACCTCATCACCGTTGCGTTCTACCGCATTTACTTTATGGGAAACGTTGAATTTAACGCCCTGTTTTTTCATCACTTTTGTGAGCTCCTTGCTCTGAGCGGCGTCCATTGTGGGTATAATGCGATCCAGGTATTCTACCACGGTCACTTCGGAACCCAGACGTTTGTACACCTGACCAAGTTCAAGGCCTATCACACCGCCGCCAATAACGATCATGTATTTAGGAATTTCCTTCAATTTTAAGGCTTCGGTAGAAGTAATAATACGTTCTTTATCGATCTCTATAAATGGAAGGCTCGCTGGTTTGCTTCCAGTGGCGATAATAATGTTTTTAGCCTCTATTTCCTGATCATCACCTTCTGTAGCAGCGATATGAATGTGCGTTTTATCCTTAAAACTCCCCACGCCCTGATAGGTATCAATCTTGTTCTTGTTCATCAAGAACTCAATACCTTTTGTGGTTTGATCTACCACACTGGCCTTGCGCTCCATCATTTTCTTTAAATTTACCTTTACCTCTCCCGGAATATCAATACCGTGCTCTTCAAAATGTTTTACGGCATCTTCAAAATGATGGGAAGAATCGAGCAACGCCTTAGAAGGGATGCATCCTACATTCAGGCAGGTGCCGCCCAGGGTTGAATATTTTTCGATTATAGCGGTTTTTAGCCCCAATTGTGCACATCTTATGGCGGCAACATACCCCCCAGGACCAGAACCAATGACTGCAACGTCGTATGAACTCATAGTTTTTAGCTTTCTAATTTTAAAGGCCTAAAGATACAAACTATAAAACGGTGTGCAATGATCAATTATTTTGAAAAAGATATGTTTTGATCTTGGTGCTTTCTGACCCTTGGGCACAATAGAAAAAAAATTAAAAAGCAAGGGATTCAGTTTTTGATCGACATATAGGTATTATTGTAATTTTTCAATAGTCAAATAGCTTTGATCCTGGACGACATAGGTAGTCCCTTCATGATAAACTATGGTAAAATCTATTGTACCTGTAGCAGCTGTTATTTCAAAGACTGATACCTGAGGCGCTATCCCAACGCCTGAATTTTTGTTCCAAGCAATGCATTCGTATTGTAAATCAGCAAATCCGTGTCATTTGTGAATTTGCCGTCAATCATAGAATTACTTACACCGCTTAGTGCAACTCTGGGAATTAGCAGCCCTTTATTGGTTGCTGCAATATCTAAAATACTGGACGGGTCTGGAGTTGATGTTCCTATGCCAACTTGGGCAAAAGTTTGGGAACAAAAAGACATAACGAAACATAGCAATAGTAATTTTCTTAACATAATAATTATAATTTGAGGTGGTACAAATAAATGAAAATTAAATACTTGTAAACGCAACATTGACAAGGTTTAACAGCGCCCAAAGCGCTATTTGTCACTTGGTCGGTAATTGATTGTCTTTAATCGCTTTTCTAATAAACAATAGGTATTATATAATATTCATTTGCCCCAAATAACAGTCCTTCATTCCTGATTTTGGTTATAGCTGAGTAGATTTTTAAGGCATTTCTACCGTATTTCATTCCGTAGGGAGCAGATGCGTTTCAGGAAGATTGTGTATTATTGTAAGCATTAAAAAACACCCTATGGAAAGCCAGGAACAGGATCCCAAAAATCAAAACGTAGTTAAAAACAAAGAACTACATATTTGGGAAGCCATGATCCCTATTATTGCACTCATTTGCATGCTTGCCTATAATGTTTATGTTTTTGGTGATTTGGCTTTAGATGGTTCCAATCAGTTTATACTACTGCTAGGTGGTGCAGTGGCCGCCATAGTGGGGTATTTTAACAAAACCCCTTATGATTTGATGATCGAGGAGGTTTCCCAAAACATTAAATCAACAACAGGTGCTATCCTTATTTTATTAATGGTTGGAGCATTAGCAGGGACCTGGCTTATAAGTGGGATCATACCTACCATGATTTATTACGGGCTGCAAATTCTTAACCCAACCATATTTCTGGCGGCCTGTGTCGTTATTTGCGCAATCATATCTATCGCTACGGGAAGTAGCTGGACCACCTCTGCCACCGTAGGAATTGCCTTAATAGGTATAGCAAATGCATTAGGGATTTCACTAGGCATGACAGCGGGAGCGGTACTTTCTGGCGCTTATTTTGGCGACAAGCTCTCTCCGCTCAGCGATACCACAAACCTAGCCCCGGCGATGGCCGGAACAGATCTTTTTACACATATAGAATACATGCTGTTTACCACGGTGCCCACCATTGTGATAACCCTTATTGTTTTTGTGATCATTGGGCTCAATCTTGACCCTTCCGGCGAAGCCGATACCAGCATAATATTGGGTTCTATTGAGGAAGCTTTTACCATCTCACCCTGGTTATTTCTGGTGCCGGTGATCGTAATCGCAATGATCGTTAAAAAAACATCCCCGCTTATCGCGTTGCTCATAGGAACACTTCTTGGCGGTATTGCCGCGCTCGTTTTTCAGCCGGATATCGTAGCAACATTAGGCGGTGGGGAAAACCTTACTTTTGAAAGTGGTTATAAAGGTGTGATGAATGCCATTACCGTGAGCACCGCGATAGAAACCGACAATGTTAGCCTCAATGATCTTTTTGCCTCTGGCGGAATGGCGGGTATGCTGGGCACCATCTGGCTCATAATCTGCGCCATGGTTTTTGGCGGGATCATGGATGCCATAGGGGCATTTGCCGCCATAAGCAATTTTATGCTCAATCTCTTTGAAAGCACCTTTGGCCTTTTCGCCAGTACGGTTTTTACTTGTATTGGCCTTAATGTTACCGCCAGTGATCAATATCTGGCCATTGTTGTACCCGGTAAAATGTATGCCCAGGCGTATCGTGATAAAGGACTTGCACCAGAAAACCTGAGCCGCACGCTAGAAGATTCTGGTACGGTAACTTCTGTACTTGTACCCTGGAATACCTGTGGCGCATACCAAAGTGGTGTACTGGGTGTACACGTGGCGGATTATTTTTTCTACGCCATTTTTAATTGGCTGAGCCCATTTATGACCTTGATTTTTGCCGCTTTTAGTATCAAAATCCGTCAATTGAGCACTAAAAATGTCGATTAAGCTTTTATTTTTTCTATAACCCAAAAACATTGATTTTCTTCAACTGTGAATACCGTAAAGATCCACATTCAGTTTTGTCGGTATCGCAATTTCGTAGTAAGCTTTTTAATAGATTACGAAAGTTTACGCTCCTTTCTATCATCCATAATTATAACCAATAGCTTCATAATTTTACTGCATGCCTAAATACTTGTCTTAAGGGGAAATCCCACTACTTTTGCAATGAACACAAATCAAAAAAACAGAAGTATGACATTAGTAGGTAAACAATTTCCAGATATTCACGTAGATGCCATGAACGAGATGGGCGACACGTTTAAATTGAATATCCTTGAAGAAGCTAAAAAAAACGAAAAAAAAGTACTCCTTTTCTGGTATCCAAAGGATTTTACGTTTGTATGCCCTACAGAACTTCACGCTTTTCAAAATGCACTCGAAGAATTTGAAAAAAGGAATACCATGGTAATAGGCGCATCCTGCGACACGCCAGAAGTTCACTTTGCCTGGTTGAATACACCGAAAGATAATGGCGGGATAGAAGGCGTAACGTATCCCATTTTGGCCGATACTAATAGAAATCTAGCCAACCGTTTGAGTATTCTTGACATCACCAATGAACGTTATGATGAGGAAAGCGGTGCACTTACCGTAGATGGTGATAATGTAACCTATAGGGCAACGTATCTCATTGATGAAGAGGGGAGTACATTTCATGAAGGTATAAACCATATGCCCTTGGGACGTAACGTCAACGAATTTTTGCGCCTCATAGATGCCTATACTCACGTACAGGAAAAAGGGGAAGTATGCCCAGCAAACTGGGAAGAAGGTAAAGAAGGAATGAACGCAAACCGCGATGGTGTTGCATCCTACCTTTCTTCTAACTAAAATTTTTCATTGCTAGTATTATTTGGTCAGGATTTATTTCCTGGCTGAGTAATCAATAGTTAAAATTTCAAGATATGATAAAAGAATTGGATCAAGATAACCTTGCAGATATTGTTAAAGATAATGATACCGTGGTTGTTCAATATATGGCTAGCTGGTGTGGAAATTGCAGGTTGATGAAACCAAAGTTTAAAAAATTATCTACCGAGCATGAAAATGCGACCTTTTTACTTGTGGATGCAGAAAAATATCCTGAATCCCGTAAAATGGCCACCGTAGATAATCTACCTACTTTTGCCACTTTTAAAGGCGGAAGCTTTGTAAACCAAGTACAAACCAACAAGTTTGATAACTTAAAAACACTCGTAGATGAAGTTACCAGTAATTAAACATTTACAGAAAAACAATAGTAAAGAAAGCTTAGAGCATACCATTGCAGTCTTAGAATCATTTACAGAGCATCGTTCTGTGGGTGATCAGGAAATGGATGTGATAGGTGAATTGGTCACTAATATTTGTGGAGCCTTAGAGATGCATGAAATGATAGAAGGTGGCATGAAAGAGATAGATGCCGCAAATGGCTTTGCACAAAAAGTACTGGGGTCAATAGATCGATAAATTTCCCGAATACGTAGTTTAAAAAACCTCATTTTGCAGCTGCAAAATGAGGTTTTTTTAGTTTATTAATGATGCTTATTGTATTCAATATTTTAAAATTTTAAATATTATCGATACAACTGTTCAAAAAATCGATCAATAACTAAAACGAAGCAAAATTATTTGGATTTATTTTAATAAATTAAAAATCAACATTTTAAAAGTGTTCGATAGATACAAAAAGTTCCAAAATTATATGGTTTCCTATAATTTTGCCCATCTAGTTTCGAAAACGATTTAGTTCAACCAATTTAACTACAAACCATGAGACAAGCAATCAAAAAGCATTTTAAAACCACCTTTTTTGAAGCCCCTAAAAGCTTTAAACAAAAACAAATAAAATTAAATGAGCAAGCCATTAGCACGCTAAGAGATTCCCTCGAAGAAAACTACTTGGATCGAGGTAGCACAAAAGAAAAATTAACAACACAGGAATATCAAAATGCCATCCAAAATCAACTGCATGACCGTTTATATTATAACCGAAATAGAATAGCCCCTTGGCTTAATCACTTTAAAAAACTTAAAAATGCACGCATTTTAGAAATAGGCTGCGGAACAGGAATATCTACCCAGGCACTGACCGAACAAGGTGCAAAAGTTACAGGTATAGATGTTGATGAGGGCGCTCTAAAAGTTGCGAAGGACAGACTGCGCATTGTCGATTTACCTGCTGATTTTCACTACCTGAATGCTGATCAAATAGGAGAAAAATTTAAAGATCAACCCTTTGATTTTATAATTTACTATGCGGTGATCGAACATATGACCATAAAGGAGCGCATAGCATCCCTTAAACAGGCTTGGGAAATGTTACCTGATGATGCATTTTTAGTTGTGCTTGAAACCCCAAATAGATTATGGTATTATGATTCGCACACCGCGGCCCTTCCATTTTTTGACTGGTTGCCCAATGAGCTCGCTTTTCAATACTCCAAGTTTTCAAAGAGGAATAACTTTAAAGACCTATTCCGTGAACTTGATGAAAATACCATGCTTGAATTCCTAAGATGGGGAAAGGGAGCCAGTTATCACGAGTTTGAACTTGCAATTAAACCCTTAGATCAGCTTAACATTGTAAGTAGCTTAATGAAATTTGAAAAAACCGCTTTTCTCAAACTCGGTTTGGAAGGATTGAAATACATTAATTTTCTCAAATCTGTAAAAAAAGACCTACCAAAGAGTTTTTGCTATCCATATCTAGACGTCATTCTCAAAAAAGAAGCAAATTAAGTTTTTAACTGATTGAAAATAGGCTGTCAAATGAATCATGATCAATATAGTTCCAATCCTGTAAGTTTTGGCGTAATAGACAAAATGGTTGGTTTTTTCGTTCTTCATTTTTCATGTGGACAAAATGGTTGGTCTTTTTTGACGGTTTTTTCAGTTTATTTTGTTGTCAAAAACTCATCTATGAATTTGATTTTTCTTTCCTTGGTAAGACCGTTGTGATTCCTGAGTTTGTTTTTCAGATCAGAGAAATGGCCATCTATCATATTAGTGGTATTGGGTATGTTCAACTTATAATTATCATACCATGTGAACAGCCACTTCATATTCGTTTTAAGACTTCTATGAGCGCTCCTGAGTCTTTTATGGGTAAAATGGCTTTTGCCCGTCTCAATGTTGACGGTGCGCTCGTTCAGGAAGTCTTTCCACTTTACGAACCACGTTGGACTTGCAACAAAAAAGTGGACAATTAGATAAGGGTCATGCTGCTACATTTTGATTATACATTTCTATTTCAAATTCCTCTATAGTTTTATACCCCAAGGTGGAGTGCATTCTTCTTCTGTTGTACCAAGTTTCAATCCATT
>DRGP01000244.1 GCA_011050015.1 Leeuwenhoekiella sp.
GAGTAGGTCTATACGGTTTTGAAAATTGGTGATCATGGCATAGATCACCCGTTTATCCTCTCCGCTCTTTGTGAGGTCTTTTTTAAGTTTGGTATAATCGGTTTCCAGGATGCTAAGTTGATGGAGCGCGTCATCAATGAGTTTCTTATTTGCCGGCGTGCGCCGTTCCTTGATTTCAAACAGTTCATTGGCGATGGCCGCGCTAAAAAAGTCTTGGGTTTCTTCCATTTGCGGAGATACGGTGGCGAGTTCTTTTCCGTTTGTCCCTGTCTTCTGCGATAGCGAAAGCAGGACGATAAAGAGCACAGAGGCTGCCACCGCGAGCGGTTTCCACCAGAATTCTAAGTTGATGGTCTTCTTTTCTTCCGTTTTTTGACCCAATTTGGCAGAAAATCGCTCTTTATGGCCAGTTTTTGGCTCGGCGAGATCCCAGCAGCCTTCTTGTTGCGCTGCAAACCATTCTTCCAGGTTTTGTTCTTCCATGGCTGTTTTTTTATTTTTTATCGGTTTTTAACTGGTTATCAGTTTTTTCCGAAGGCTTTCTTTGGCCCGAGAGATTGTTGTTCTGCAATTGGCATAACTTATCTTTAAAATCGTGCTCACCTCCTTATAATCATATCCTTCTATGAGGTGCAGGTTAAGGGCCATGCGGTAGTTTTCTTTAAGTTCGTTCATACTTTGTATAACTTTTTGCACCTGTAGATTACTTGTATCGCAGGGCGTTTGTGTGGGTTCATCGGCCAGTTTATATAGGGTATTGTCCAGTGGTACTTCCCCGAGCCGAACCTTTTTTTTGTAGGCGTTGATACTGCTATTGACCACAATGCGTTTTAACCAACTGCCAAAACTCGCCTCCCCTTTAAAGGTATTCAGCTTTGTAAATGCGGTCAGGAACGATTCCTGCATGATATCTTCTGCCTCCGCGCTGTCTTTTACAATGCGCAGGGCCGTATTGTACATCGCCTTATAATAACGGTTGTACACTTCCCGCTGTGCCGCTGGGTCATTCTCAAGGCAGCACTTCAAAAGCGCTTCAATATCAAGATGGGTTAGTGTCAATGTGGTTTTGGTTTCATTATAGAGAGAGCCAGAATTACTTTTTGTTACAGTTTACGGAATTTTTTTTCGCCTTTAGCGGAAGAAAGAGCAATTCATTTAGGCTGGCATAGTGATTGAACATTAGTATTAAAATAATTCCAGTAGGTGCTTAGAACGCATGATAACGCTGGAAACCATTGAAAACCCTTAAAAGACCGCGCGTCGCAAGCAATGATTTTGTGACAGAGTGGCGTTATAATTATATGGCTAGAACAAAATTTACAGATATTGACAGTTTGTCATTGCAGGATTTTGAAGGAGATGCTGAATTGATCCCGCTTATGACCCCTGAAGATGAAGATGAAATAAACCGAGAAGAACTTCCCGAAACCCTACCTATTTTGCCTTTGCGCAATACGGTACTTTTTCCTGGGGTAGTTATTCCCATAACCGCTGGGCGTGACATGTCTATAGAATTGATAGACCAGGCCAACAAAGGCAATAAAATCATAGGTGTAGTCTCGCAAAAAGACGAAAATGTAGAAAATCCCGGGCCTGACGATATAAATTCCGTAGGCGTGGTGGCGCGCATATTACGTGTGCTTAAAATGCCAGACGGTAACGTAACGGTAATTATACAAGGTAAAAAACGCTTTAGTATAACCGAAGTTGTTACCGAAAAACCATACCTGGTTGCTACTGTACGCGAAGTGCCCGAAGCACGGCCTGCTGAAAACAGTAAAGAGTTTGGCGCTATTATAGATTCTATAAAAGAGCAAGCGCTTAAGATCATCAAAGAATCACCCAATATTCCCAGTGAAGCAGGATTCGCGATCAAGAATATAGAGAGCAATTCTTTTCTCATAAATTTTGTAAGCTCAAACATGAGTCTTGATGTTGAGGAAAAGCAAAAACTGCTTGAGATCAATGATCTGCAAGAACGGGCCATGCAGACCTTACGTTTTATGAATACTGAAATGCAAAAGCTGGAACTGCGCAACGATATACAGAGCCGTGTTCATAATGATATGAGCCAGCAGCAGCGTGAGTATTTTCTGCACCAGCAGATGAAGACCATTCAGGAAGAACTGGGCGGTGTCTCACAGGAAGATGAACTGGAAGAACTACGGGATAAAGCGAAAGCAAAAAAATGGGATGAAAAAGTCAAAAAGCATTTTGATAAGGAATTGTCAAAAATGCAGCGCATGAATCCGCAAGTGGCAGAATACAGTATCCAGCGGAATTATCTCGACTTGTTTGTAGATCTGCCGTGGAATCAATTCAGTAAAGATAAATTTGACCTCAAGCGGGCCCAGCGTATTTTAGATCGTGATCATTACGGCCTCGAAGATGTTAAAAAACGTATCGTAGAATATCTCGCCGTGCTAAAATTGCGTAACGATATGAAGTCTCCCATTCTCTGTCTGTATGGACCTCCGGGTGTGGGTAAAACCAGCTTGGGGAAATCTGTCGCAGAAGCCCTTGGGCGGGAGTATGTGCGTATGAGCCTTGGCGGTCTGCGCGATGAGGCTGAGATACGCGGTCATCGTAAAACTTATATAGGAGCGATGCCCGGCCGTATAATTCAAAATCTTAAAAAAGCCGGCACCAGTAATCCGGTTTTCGTTCTCGATGAGATTGATAAATTGAACATTTCTCATCAGGGCGACCCTTCGTCGGCTTTGCTTGAAGTATTAGATCCCGAGCAGAACAGTGATTTTCACGATAACTTCCTTGAGATGGGTTTTGACTTGTCTAAAGTGATGTTTATTGCCACTGCAAATAACCTCAATACCATACAACCCGCCTTGCGTGATCGTATGGAAATCATTAATGTGACCGGTTATACCATTGAAGAAAAAGTAGAAATAGGTAAACGACACTTATTGCCTAAACAGCTTGAGGAACACGGTGTGACCAAAGACCAATTGAAAATTTCCAAGCCTAATCTGGAAAGAATTGTTGAAGGTTATACCCGTGAATCTGGTGTGCGTGGCCTTGAAAAACAGATTGCCAAGATGGTGCGCTATGCGGCCAAAAATCTGGCTATGGAGGAAGATTACGTCGTCAAAGTGACTCAAAAAGAAGTTATTGATGTGCTTGGGGCGCCCAAGTTAGAGCGGGACAAGTATGAGAATAATGAAGTGGCCGGTGTGGTCACTGGACTTGCCTGGACGCAAGCTGGTGGAGATATTCTCTTTATAGAATCCATTTTGTCCAAAGGGAAAGGGAATCTTAATATTACGGGTAACCTGGGGAAAGTGATGAAGGAAAGTGCCACAATCGCCATGGAGTATATTAAGAGCAATGCTGATGAACTGAACCTTGATCCAAATATATTTGAAAAATACAATGTGCACATTCACGTGCCAGAGGGGGCTACGCCAAAAGATGGCCCCAGTGCCGGGATTACTATGTTGACCTCACTGGTTTCCCTGTTCACGCAGCGCAAGGTTAAGAAAAATATCGCCATGACCGGTGAGATCACGTTGCGCGGAAAAGTACTTCCCGTAGGTGGTATCAAGGAAAAAATACTGGCTGCAAAACGTGCCCGTATCAAGGAGATTATGATGTGCAAAGAAAATGAACGGGATATTAAAGAGATAAAACCCGAATATCTTAAAGGGCTTACCTTTCATTATGTAAATGACATGAGTGAAGTGCTTGAGCTTGCCCTGACCCGTCAAAAGGTAAAGAATCCTAAAAAACTTTAGGAGATAATTTACTAGAGACCTGAGTTCGATCTAAAATTTTAGAGTTTTGAAAATGGTCATTTCGAGTGATTTTTGCAAAAAATCGTATCGAGAAAGGCTATTTTCAACCGAAAAATGCTGATCTCGATACAAAATTCTTTCCGAATTTCACTCGATCTGACACATTTTTCTTACGTAGAACTCAGGTTTACAGGTATTTATTAAAAATACCACATCTCTTTTGGAGTAGTTAGCATTGCTTATTTGCGATTTTAACTGAGGATAAGAAACCCGGATTATCGATCAGATAGTCCGGGTTTTTTAATCCCTTAAAATAAAGTAAACTTGTAACCGTTTTCTTTGTGACCTATAGACATTGCCCAATATGCCAAAATTTTTACCGTTTGTACTGCTTTTATTTGGCACCACAGCGGTATGGGCACAATTGGGTGGGCGCGATACCTATCAGTTTTTAAACCTGGTATCTTCACCAAAGCAGGCCGCCCTGGGCGGGAAGGTACTCACTGATTATAGCTATGATCCTACCGCAGCTCTGTTTAACCCGGCAACGATCAATGCCGAGATGGATAATCAACTTTCCCTGAACTATGTAAATTACCTTGCCGATGTAAATTACGGTACCGCCAGTTATGCTTATCTTTATGACCGGCGCACGCAGGTAATCCACATGGGGGTTACCTATATCAATTATGGCAAATTTGATGGTTATGATGAAAATGGCGAGGCTACCGGAGATTTCAGTGGGGGAGAGGTCGCCCTTTCGCTGGGCTATGCTTACAATATCCCGTATTCAGATTTTTATGTGGGGGCAAATGCCAAATTCATTTCTTCAAAACTGGATGAATACACCTCGCTGGGCGTGGCGGCAGACCTGGGTTTTATCTATGTTAATGAAGAACTGCAGCTTAATATTGGTGCAGTAGTACGCAATATCGGCACGCAGATTACCACGTATGATGCGATCAGGGAAGATCTCCCGCTAGAGGTAGATGTGGGCTTTTCGCAGCGCATTCCACGAGTTCCCATTCGCTGGCACCTTACTTTTGAAAATTTACAGCTTTGGAATATCGCCTTTCAAAATTCGGCACGCACTATAGAAGATTTGGAAGGGAATGAGACGCAGGAAAACATCAATTTTATTGACAACCTTTCTCGTCATACCATCATTGGGGCAGAGTTATTTCCCGAGGGCGGTTTTAATATCAGGTTAGGTTATAATTTTAGACGGGGCGAGGAATTGCGCATTGTAAACCAACGCAGTTTTGCAGGCCTGAGTGCCGGTTTTTCGATCAAGTTTAATAAATTGCGCCTGAGTTACAGCTACGCACGCTACAATAGCGCTGCAAGCTCTGGTTTTTTTGGACTGAATCTGGATTTGCAGTAAGATTCCCCCTAGCCCACAAAAGGGGGATTAAAATGCGGTCTTTTGTTTCAATCAAAATAATAATAGCAATAACAATAATAGTTCTCCTATCTTGAAAAAAATAACCATTGCCATAGACGGCTATTCTTCCACTGGTAAAAGTACGGTCGCAAAGATGCTCGCCAAAGAGCTTGATTATATTTATGTAGATACGGGCGCGATGTACCGTGCCGTGACCCTATTTGCCATGCGCAAGCTTTTTATTTCGGAAGCCAGCTTTGACATAGAATCGCTATTGCGGCATCTTTTTATGGTCACTGTACATTTTAAACGAAATGAGGATACAAAAGAAGCTGATATTTACTTGGATAAAGAAAATGTGGAAAAAGAAATACGCAACCTGAAAGTTTCCAATTATGTAAGCCAGGTGGCCGCGGTACCGGAAGTGCGTAAAATGTTAGTAAAGGAACAGCAAAAAATGGGCAATGGTAAGGGAGTGGTAATGGATGGTCGCGACATTGGTACCGTGGTTTTTCCCGATGCCGAATTGAAAATTTTTATGACCGCCTCTGCACAGGAGCGTGCTCAGCGACGGTATCTGGAGCTTACCGGTCGTGGTGAAGAGGTAAGCTTTGAAGACGTATTAGAAAACGTGGAAAAACGCGATCATCTGGATACCACACGTGAAGATTCCCCGCTTGTTAGAGCTGAAGATGCTATTGCCATAGATAACACGAATACTACTGTAGAAGATCAATACCACACGATCCTCCAGCTGGCTAAAGACCGGATTTACGGGAGGATTTAATCCCTTCAGGGGGTTTAAATCCCCGAGACTTGCCTCAAAATGAAAACTAAATTTCTGATTTATATCTCGTGCTCGCCCTGAAGTTCTTGATTCATATTTCTTATGCCGAAATAGACTTTCACAAAACATGCCTAAAGCCTTAAGATATGCCTAAACTTTGCTTAAAGAAAATGGTGTAGGCTGCATCATCGTTATCTTTAAAAGAACTGATAAAGAGTATAAAAATTTCTTTATTAACTGAATTTCTTTAAAAATAAAACGATGTCAACAACAAATAAAACAATAAATACAACTAATCCCACTACAGGAAAAGCACTCAAAACTTACGACTTTATGACCGATGCGGAAGCCGAAAAAGCGGTGGAGCAATGTCATGAAGCTTTTACAAAATGGAAATTGATAACGCCTGAAGAACGCGCCAAAAAAATCAAGTCCATCGGTGAGAGTCTTTCCAAGCATAGCGATGAACTGGTAAAACTAATGACCCAGGAAATGGGCAAGCTGCTCAAGCAGGGAGAGCACGAGATATAAATCAGAAATTTAGTTTTCATTTTGAGGCAAGTCTCGGGGATTTAAACCCCCTGAAGGGATTAAATCCTCCCGTAAATC
>DRGP01000245.1 GCA_011050015.1 Leeuwenhoekiella sp.
ACTTTATACCCAGTGCGGCTAGCATATCGCCTTCTGCAGTGATACCGATTCCTGTTCTTCGGCCTTCTTCGGCTTTTTGCTTGATATTGAGCCAGAGGTTGCGCTCTACATTTTTAACTTCGTCACCTTCGGGATCAGCTTCTATTTTCGCCAGAATGGCATCTACTTTTTCAAGTTCCAGATCAATGATATCGTCCATAATGCGCTGAGCCTTGACGATATGTTTTTTGAAAAGCTCAAAATTGAAAGAAGCTTGCTCCGTAAATGGGTTTTCTACGTATGAAAAGAGGTTTATGGCCAGTAAGCGACAAGAGTCATAAGGGCAGAGCGGGATCTCACCGCAGGGGTTTGTAGAAACCGTTTTATAGCCTAGATCGGCGTAGCAATCAGGTACCGATTCGTTAATAATGGTATCCCAGAATAATATGCCCGGTTCTGCCGATTTCCACGCATTGTGAACGATTTTTTTCCAAAGTTTTTCGGCGTCAATTTCCTTCTGATTTACCGGATTTTTACTGAAAATCGGGTATTTTTGGGTGTAATTCTTCTTGTTTTTAACCGCCTGCATAAAACCGTCGTCAATGCGTACTGAAACATTAGCGCCGGTGACCTTACCCTGTTCCATTTTGGCATCAATAAAATCTTCGGCATCGGGATGATTGATGGAAACGGAAAGCATGAGTGCACCGCGGCGACCGTCTTGCGCGACTTCACGGGTAGAATTGGAATAACGCTCCATAAACGGCACGAGTCCTGTTGAGGTCAAGGCTGAGTTTTTTACGGCCGAGCCTTTTGGCCTGATGTGTGACAAGTCATGCCCCACACCGCCGCGGCGTTTCATAAGCTGCACCTGTTCTTGATCAATCTTCATAATCCCGCCATAGGAATCAGAATTTCCATTATTGCCTATCACAAAGCAATTGGAAAGCGATCCTACTTGGTAAGGATTCCCTATTCCTGCCATGGGACTTCCCTGTGGAACGATGTATTTGAAGTTGCGAATGAGCTCAAAGACTTCATCTTCTGCCATGGGATTGGGATAACGTGCTTCAATGCGCGCGATTTCCTTGGCGATACGACGGTGCATATCGTCCGGTGTTTTTTCGTAGATATTGCCTTCTGAATCTTTTAAGGCATATTTGTTTACCCAAACCCGGGCAGCCAGATCATCGCCTTTAAAATAATTTAAAGCGGCGTTAAATGCTTCTTCTTGTGTATATATTTGAGATGGGGTAGGGGATATTTTAACGGACATAAATTATCGTTTTGTGGTTTTGGTAAAAGATTTGGAATGTGTAAAAGTACTCAATTTTAGCATACCAAATGAAATGGGATTGATAAAAGTTTACAGGTTTAATGTGTTAAGTAATTGTATTTCAGTGTTATAATAATTTATCAACATAGCAAAGTTGACAAATAATTTAATTTTTTATCATAATCTCTTTTTTTTGGTATGCTATTTACCAGCTTGCTCTTTTTTCGTCCTGAGTATCGGTGTTGGTTTATTTTTTTGTTGTATAGATGTATTAAAGATCATCGAATTATAATCCATTTGATCTTAGATTCCCATTTCAGGACGATGGGTATATCTTGATTAAGCGGTAGGTAATTCACAAAATTTATAAGGTAATTTTAAATATTGCAGAAGATGTAAAGCTTAAAATATTGTTTTTCAATAAGTTATTGCAGGTGGATTCTATTTTGAGAAGCTTCTCAAAGTTAAGGAAATCTAAATGATAATTATTGGCATTATTGCATCGAAACCCTATATTTGCACGTTTTATAAATTGCCGGGGAGGAATGTTTTCGGCCTCAACTCATTAATAGTAGATTATAATGCAGAATAAAGGACTCATACGGGTATTTGCGATTTTGTTTGGTTTGGTTAGTTTATACCAGCTTTCTTTTACGTATTTCACAAATTCGGTAGAAGACGAGGCAGAGGTATTTGCTGAAAATAAGGTGCCTACATCGGTCACAGATTATGTGGAGGGAAGGGGTGATGTTAAAAGTAAATATCTTGATTCTATAGGTAACGATCCTATTGCTTTAGGGATTACATATAATGACGCCAAAGAAAAAGAGCTTAATAAAGGTCTTGACCTGAAGGGCGGTATGAATGCCATTTTAGAGATTTCAGTGGCAGATATATTGCGTGGTCTCAGTAATAATAGCCAGGATCCAGCCTTTAACCAAGCGCTGACCGAGGCCGCCGAAATTCAAAAGAACAGCCAGCAGAGCTTTCTGGATGATTTTTATGAAGCCTACCAGAACATTCCTGGCGATAATAATCTGGCTTCCCCAGATGTCTTTGCAAATACCACCCTGGGCGACAAGGTAAACTTCAACATGAGCAATGATGAAGTGATGGGCGTAATAGATACCGAAGTTGATGAGTCTATAAATTCTGCTTTTGAGGTGCTGCGTAACCGTATCGATAAATTCGGTGTTACCCAGCCTAACATTCAACGCTTGGATAACCGCTCGCGCATACTTATAGAACTTCCGGGCGCTACAGATATAGAGCGTGTAAAGTTTCAACTGGAAAGTACCGCACAGCTTGAGTTTTACAAGACTTATTTTGCTGGTGATGTTGTAGAGTATCTATTTGAAGCTAATACTACACTACAAGATCTTATGGCTCCCGCCGAAAATGGAGCGGCTACACAAGATACTACAGCGACCGATACAGATGACGCGATTGATGAACTGCTGGCCAGCGAAGAGGATACCACGGCCGCCAGTACAGGAAATAATCCATTATTTGAAATATTCCAATTCAACCCTTCTGTTCAGCAGTACCCACAGAGTTCGGTTCTGGGTTATGCCGCTGTACAAGATACCGCAACGGTAAACCGCTATTTGGCCATGCCCGAAATTGTAAGGGAGCGTCCTCAAAATTTACGCTTTGCGAAATTTAGATGGGGTATACCAGAAAATGAAGATTCCAATATCGTTCCGCTATACGCCTTGCAATCCGACCGAGCGGGTACCGCCGCTATGGATGGGGATATCGTTCAGGATTCCAGACAACAATATACACAGACCGGTCTTCCTTCCGTAGGTATTGACTTTGAAGGTCAAGGTCCCAGCCAGTGGGCAAAATTAACCCGTGAAGTAGCACAGCAGGGCAACGCGATTGCGATTGTGCTTGATGATGTGGTTTACTCTGCTGCAACTGCAAAACAGGAAATTCCTGGCGGAGCCACTGAAATTTCAGGTAATTTCACTGTAAATAAGGCACAAGATCTTGCCAACGTATTAAAAGCCGGTAAACTTCCTGCATCGGCAAGAATAATTTCTTATGATGTGGTAGGGCCTTCATTGGGTCAGGAGGCTATAGATAGCGGTTTACTATCTTTTGTTCTTGCATTGGTGCTTGTACTTATCTGGATGATTTTTTATTACGGTAAGGCAGGACTTTATGCAGATATTGCCCTATCCGTAAACATCCTTTATATTTTTGGGGTTCTTGCCGGTCTGGGTGCTGTGCTTACATTACCTGGTATCGCGGGTATCGTGTTGACCATAGGTATGTCAGTCGATGCTAACGTACTTATCTTTGAGCGTATTAAAGAGGAAATGGCCAAAGGCAAATCGCAGCGAGATGCGATAAAAGATGGTTTTAACAACGCGTTATCATCTATTCTTGATGCAAATATAACTACCTTTTTAACGGCTTTGATCCTGTTTCTATTTGGTACGGGACCTATTCAGGGTTTTGCCACTACGTTAATGATAGGTATAGGTACTTCGCTATTCACCGCTATTTTTATCACCCGATTATTTGTTGATAGCTATGGCAAAAATGCAAAAACACTAGCTTTCTCAACCGCGGCTACAAAAACGCTCTTCCAGAATACCAATGTGGACTTTTTGGGCAAGCGCAAGATTGCTTATACGGTGAGTGGTACCCTAATTATTATCAGTATCGCTTCCTTATTTATTAATGGCCTTGACGAAGGGGTAGATTTTGTAGGAGGAAGAAACTACACCGTACGTTTTGAGCATCCCGTAAATGCCAGCGAGGTCGAAGGTAAACTGATAGAAGAATTTGGTAGCGCGCAAGCAAAAACCTATGGCGATGTCAACCAGCTGAAGATTACCACAAAATATAAGATTGACGATGAAGGATCGGAGATTGACAATGAGATTCAGCAGATGTTATATACGGCTTTGCAGTCGTACATGCCGGCCAATCTTTCTTATGATCAATTTGTAAAAGGTTCCAATGCTGATAAAGTGGGTATTTTACAGTACAACAAAGTTGGGCCTACCATTGCAGATGATATCAAAAAAGACTCGCTTTGGGCCGTTTTAGGGTCACTGGTGGTCGTTTTCCTATACATCCTGCTCCGTTTCCGCAGATGGCAGTTTTCACTGGGAGCTGTGGTTGCGGTATTCCATGATGTGGTGATTGTGCTAGGTATCTTTTCATTGACCTATAAATTCCTTCCATTCAATATGGAAATTGATCAATCCTTTATCGCGGCGATACTTACGGTTATTGGATATTCGTTGAACGATACGGTGGTTGTTTTTGACCGCATACGGGAATATCTGAATGAACATGACGCTACGCGGAAAATGGGTACAATTGTGAACCAAGCGATCAATAGTACCGTAAGCCGTACATTAAATACCTCGATGACCACCTTGATCGTGTTGCTTGCCATCTTTATTTTTGGCGGCGCCAGTATCATGGGCTTCATGTTTGCACTTATCGTAGGTGTTGTGGTAGGTACATATTCTTCGATATTTATTGCAACCCCGGTGATGTTTGATTCCGTAGAGAAGAAAGCGTTGAAGCATACAATCAATAAGGAAGAAGAAGTGGTTCAATAAACCGTTCTTCTTTTCTAATTAAAAATCCCGCTTTGTCTCAAAGCGGGATTTTTAATTTTATATACTATGAGTTTTAATTATCTGAATGCCAAGAGAGGTGACAAGGTGATCAAAACATTCACTTCTAGCGCCTGGAGATATTCATCATGCTTCCCGACCCGGGATGTGCGTGTGCCATAATCTGGACACCTGTTTTATTGCTAAAAATATGTTGACCGTATCATTCATCATCACCTAAATG
>DRGP01000246.1 GCA_011050015.1 Leeuwenhoekiella sp.
CACTACCACGGGCATAGCTAAGTTCAACGGCTTTTTGCTTAAATTCTACAGTGTAATTCCTTTTCTCTCTTGACATTTTGCAAAGTTAGTTTTAACAGCTAACACACTCTTAACTTTATGTCCGGTTAAATATAGTAAGTCCAGAAAGCTTCCCGCCCCGCGGAAATAACTGCTGAAAAACCGCTCTCTACCACCGAAAATCAGGCAAAAACGACCGAAAATCAAGAAGAAACAACACAAAATGAAACGGAAATAACTGCTGAAAATCTTGGTAAAACCACTCAAAAACAGGCAGAAAACACCCAAAAATGGGTGGAAACTACCGATAAACAGGAAACCCAGCGCCTGGAAAAAAATGTAAAGCGCAACCTGTTTAAAAAATCACAGAAACTTATAGACCGTTTTCTCTTTATCTTTTTTGCTGAAGACCGCAGACTCTTACCGCCCAACTCTACCCTGCGCATTCTGGAAGACTGGCAAAAACTGAAAGAGCTGGATGCCGTGGTACCGCTTTATACCCGTTTTAAACTCTATTTCAATTATCTGGATCAAGGCCGAAAAGGAACCGATACCAAAGCCGAAATATACGCCTACAATGGGGGACTATTTAAACCTGATGCTATATTTTGATCTTATGAATTTTGTAATCATTATAAACTAATCTGCGCATAAAAAATTATATTTTTAAATTTAATTCGAATAATATGAAACAATCGTTACTATTAATTGCGTCCGTTTTACTATTAATTTCCTGCACACAAGCACCGGAATCAATTTATGGTGATAAGATTGAAAATTATATGAAACCAAAGATGAAGGATTCAAATAGCTTTGAACTAGTTAATATAGAAAAAATTGACACGTTTTATTTAAGTAAGGATACTCAGGAAAATTTTTATAACAGATATATGAGGGCTCAGAGTGAAAATGACCCTACCAAGATAGCAGAATTAAAAAAAGAGTACTCTGATAGAATTGAGAGTGGTAAGTTCAGTTATGTTCAAGTTGTCGCTAGAATTAGGGGGAATAATTCATTTGGCGGAAAATCGTTGGATAAGTATAGTTTTTATTTTGACCCTCAGGGATATATTGAGAGTTATGATGATGATACAATCAATTTGCTAGAAAGTCAATTCAGTATGGATTTTGACCTTGATTCTTACCAAAGAAAATATGGGAAATTTGATTGAAATTTAAGCAATAATTTTTTTGGAACATTATGGTCTGTCAAACTTTAAAATACTTATTTTTTAATACCAACTGGAAAAACTCCCCAAAACTGGCATGAGTTGGATTTTGGCGGTTTTATCAAAGAGTTGAACAAAGCCATAAAAAAGGAAAACCGCTCCCGCCGCAAAGCAGACCAATCAGAAATCGCCAAGCTCACCAAAAAAGACGAGTTCGACTGGATGGACCTTTTTGAAGAAAGAAAACAAAAAGCGGTACAATTACTGCAAAAAATCACCCAGACCGAGCAGGAAATAGACCAAATGGTCTATGAACTCTACGTCCTCACCGAAGAAGAAATTCAAACCTTGAAAATTAGCTAGAGATTTTCTATTATATTAGATGAGCAAGAAATTCAAAAAAAAGTCGCCTTATTACATAGAATGCCAATAATGAGCCATATTAATTTAATTTTTCTTTTTTTAGCATTACTAGGTATTTTTCTTGCCTATTATTTCTATAAAATAGGTAAGCGAGAAAAAAAACCTATTTATTTCTGTAAAACCACGAGAATATTAAAAAACGATCTTAAATCGATTCAAAAACTTAATATATATTATGACAATTATAAATTATCAAATTTAAGTCTTACCAAAATAGGATTTTGGAACGCTGGATCTGAAACAATTAGAAAGAATGATATAGTTCCAACAGATTCTATCAAAATTTCACTAAACAGTAAATTGATAATGTATGATTTTTCAATTGATTATGAGGATAAACGAAACAATTTCGTGATTTCAAAAGAATCAGACTCTTTACTTTCTATATCATTTGATTATCTTGATAAAAATGAAGGTTTAATCCTATCCATTTATCATAGTGCAGAAAAAGAAGTAGAAAAAACAATTAATATTTCAGGAACTATTATTGGAGCTGGTAGAATCATGCTACCTTGGAGTAACGATTTAAGCTATAAATTCTCTAATAGCTATTTGATTAAACTTTTTCAAAGACTATCTCAAAGTTCAAACTTTTTCAATAAAGGTATGGGATTGGTTTTATTATTATGTTTAATCCCAACAACTATATTTCTTATTCCTTTGACACTTTTTGAAAAATTTGGAGATTTCTTGGAAAATGGAAATACCAAAGAAAATGATTTTTATAAGAAATTCTAAGCTAATTTTAAAAGCCATAAAAAAGGAAAACAGCGCCCGCCGTAAAGCAGACCAATCAGAAATCGCCACGCTCACCAAAAAAGACGAGTTCGACTGGATGGAGCTTTTTGAAGAAAACAAACAAAAAGCGGTACAATTACAGCAAAAAATAACCCAAACCGAGCAGGAAATCGACCAAATGGTCTATGAACTCTATGGCCTCACCGAAGAAGAGATTCAGATCGTGGAAAACAGTTAACCACGCTCCGTGATCTCGACAGAGCCGCGTTTTTCAGCGTTGACGAGAGATCACATCCCGCTTGGTTTTATTTTGAATTTTGAATGCTGAATTTTGAATTGAAATGCTCGTAAATAACTCAATTTTAGGTTTTTTTGGGCAGTTTAGAAGCTCCTCGTGCGATTTCTTGGCGCTCGTGCCTCGCTTTGTCGAAATGACGTCGCTACTTCTTTACAAACGCCTTGTCATCTCGACACAGCCGCTTTTTTCAGCGGTGACGAGAGATTGCAGCCTGCCGGGGTGGGTTTTTACTAAAAATAGGATGCTTTTTGTCAGTGGTTCTTTCCCAGATAAGTATCAAAATATCAGCAAAAACCCAAAGCTTACTTTTTTGCCTTCTCCACCAGATTTTCTAAAAAACCGTCAAAATCGTCACCGTTCATAAAAATCTTCCCAGACATATCTACAACCGGTAACCGCGCGCTATGAGGATCTAGGCCGTCCTGCTTTAATTTGGCAACCATTTCCTGCAGGTTGTTTCTATCTTCATAAATATCACAAAACTCAAAAGGCACCTTATGTTCCTTGAGGTAGGCCTTGGTATCCTGGCAATAATGGCAGGTGCTACTTCCGTAAATAATGAGGGTTTCTTCCTGTTTATTCGTACTATCGGTAGGATTTTCCTGTGCCAGACCGGTGTAGATAAACCCTAAAAGAAATAGGGCGCATACTGTAATTTTCATATTTTCTTTAATTAAAATGATCGTGTAAAATGCTATTGACCTGAGTTTTGCGTAATAAAAATATGTCAGATCGAGTGAAATTCTGAAAGAATTTTGTATCGAGATCAGCATTTTTCGGCTGAAAATAGCCTTTCTCGACCTGTCTTTGCCGATAGGCAGGTACGATTTTTTTCAAAAATCAAAATGACCATTTTCAAAACTCTAAAATTTTACATCAAATTCAGGTTATAGACATTTATGATAAATTCAAAGCTACAGGTTTTAGCTCAAAATAGTCCATGAAAGATCTTGAATTAATATAAAAGAAAACCGTAGTGCCCGTCAGATAAACCCAACGTAAAATCACCACACCTATCAAAAAGAAGACCTTCGATTGGTATAAATTTTCACCATAAATAAGTAAAAAACAGCCTGATTACGGTTAAAAACAACCCATATTGACCAAAAATTGACCAGATAATCTATAAATCCTACCGGCTCACTGATGAGAAAATCAAGATTTTATAAACCAATTAATTGACCTAAAAAGGGTGTTTTCAGTCTAAAAATGGCGTTTTTAGTGCCGATTTTAGGATAATTCGTTTAAAACGTTCCGCAAGTAATAAGATTCGGTTTATTCCCCTTTAAAATTATGGTGTTGGGTCGCGGTAAAATAATCCCGGAAAACCTGATTGAGCTCTTGATCTATAGCGCTCGCCTTAATGCCAAGTAAAGGATAAATTTCAATGATACCTGCCGATAGTTGCCTTATGGAATCTATGCCCGCCTGATGTATCTCTTCACCATAGTTGGAGAATTCATTTTCATGAAGACTATCACTATTGATTGCTTTTGAAATGGTATTTATCTGATCATCAGCTTTCGTGATCTGCGCTGAAAGCTTTGCCAGGCGTTCTTGCTGTAAAAAGGGAGCGGCCGCTTCCTGAAAATGATCTGCCATACCGATGTAGTTCACCCACAAAGTCAAATCTGCAAAAATGCGGAAGGGAATTTTATAAATAGCCTGCGGAAGATGATAGCTATTGTAATGAAAACTGAATTTTTTATCAACGCGCGTCGCTTTGATCTTAAAAGATTTAGTTACCGAAGCTTTGAGCCCCATACTCTTCCAATCGTGAATTACCTCTACCTCACTTTTTGGAACCACAAAAGAACAGATTGTCGGTGAACCGTCCTCGTTTTTCACCGGGTTTCCATTTTCGGTAATGGTGGCGTTCAGTGTAAAATGCGTTATATAATCTGCACCCGTAGCGTACGGCCATTGGCCTGAAATGAAATAAAAATTCCCGCTTTTTTCTGCAGTGCCGCCCACTGCCCCACTCCCGCCAAAGCAAATGTTTTTTCCGGGTAGGTTGAAAATCGCGCCCGCTCCTTCTGGCTCCATATTTCCAATAAAATAATTGGCGCCGCTGCACAAAGTTACTGTCCATCCCAGGCTGCCGTCTGTTTTAGCCAGTAGTTTAAGGACATTTAAACCTTCGGTGAGCGACATTTCAAGACCGCCATAGGCTTTGGGCACCCAGATATTCCATAAATTATGAGTGGAGATACAGTTTAAAACGGCTTCCGGCAGCACTTTTGCCTTAAAACAGCGCTCCCTAAGTTGCTGTAATTCTTTCTTTGCGATCATTGTTAATTAATTTTTTCCATTTAAAAAACCCAGAAGTGCCCACGATAAATAAAAATACGGTCAGCCCGGCGTAGATATACAATTCTTTATGAATTAAAAGCGGTATGGATATGATGTTGCTGATGTTTAAATAGATCCAGTTTTCGATCTTGCGTTTGGCCATAAGCCACATCCCCGCCCAGGCAAAAGCGCTTACACTAGCATCCCAAAAGGGCACATCTGAGTTGGTGTGATACCGCAGCCAGTAACTCATCATTAAAAAGCAACCCAGTACGATACCGACCGCTTTAAGGTGTTCGTTCTTTGTTGACCAGGAAATGGGTGCTTCTGCTTTGTCGCCCCCAAATTTCCAATAAAACCACCCATACAGGCTCATGACGAAGTAATACAAGTTCAGTAGAATATCGGCATATAATTTAGAGCGGTAGAGCACCCACATACTGATGAGGATGGAGACGATCCCAAAGAGGTAGTTGTGTACATTGTTTTTTCGCGATAGCAACACCTGTACCACGCCAAAAAGAGTGCCCAGAATCTGTAACCAAGTAAAATGCATAAAAAAATCCCCTTTCACCGTTAGACTTCATATCGTGAAATGAGGCGATCTATAGTGCGGTAGCGCCCGCAAATGATCGTGGTCAAAAATCCCTCCGCCAGTATTATCTGGATCAGGTCTAGAACTTGACAGCTCTTGGGTATCATCTCAGCCTGCACCTTTTGGCAAGCACCCCATTTCAAAAACAAAATTAGTATTATTAACGCAGACCGTTTAACATGAATCAAGCAATTTTCAATAGAAAACTGTTTTTTGAGCTTTTGATCATTAAAAACCGCCCACAATGTCAAAAATCCGCTCTTTTGGTGTCTTTTTTAACAACGTGCCTATAATTCGGTTAGTATCGTAATTATTGGGATAGCGCTGCAGATAGCTTTCCAGATCGTTTAGGGTGGCGATGGGATCGCTGGCATCATAGAAACCAAACCCCTGATAAATACCGTTTGTGATAAGCACAAAACCAACCTCTCCTTGTTTACGCCCGGGTACTTTAATGATTTTATGATCTATTTCTTCCTGCAACGCTTCATAGGCCAGTGCAACACGGGAATTATAAGCGACAACATCTTCATTTTTTGCACAAACTCCCGCGCAGTTTCCGGTTTTACTTGCTGAGCATGCGCCTGCAGTACGTTCTAGGGAGCAGAATTTTGGGCAAAGTTTATAGTTTGCACAAAGTTCACGTAATCGTTCTTTAGCAGAATCGCGGTTGTAGTAAAGTTCCGCTTCAGAATCCTGATACGTTTTACGCTCCAGCACAAAACGCTGTACCCCTCGCTTATTGGTTTTTACCACTATCTGATAGGGCGCGGGCGTTTTCACCTGCTGGGTGTTAAATTTTGGGCTAAAATGCTTGATTTCATGAGATTCCAGTAATTGTGCGATCAGGTCGCTGCCGGTATATTCAATATCTATGGAAGTTACGGCAGTGTACATGGCGTGATCGCCGGTTTGTGCATTGCTGAAATGTGTTTGCAACCTGTTTTTGATCTGTTTGGCCTTGCCCACGTAAATCACCTCATCATCGGTATTTTTAAAATAATAGACCCCGGGTTTATGCAGCAATGTACTGGTGATTTTTATTGAAGCCAGGGATTGGGTATTAGATGGTGGCAACGTAGGGGTAGTAGATTTTCTTTCTGCAACATGGGCATAGCACTGTTGTAAATGAATGACCTCTGGCTTTTCCGATAAGCGGGTAAATTCCTCCGGTGTCAATATGTTTAGCAATCCAGAAGCATGGGTGTCAACAGAAGAAATCTGGAGCCCTTTAAAAACGCCTTCAAGAGTTTGATAGTTCAGGTTACAGTTATACCCTATTGTTTTAAATTCGCTTACAAAAAGCCGATACTGCAATTTGTTTAAAAAACGAACGGTTTGATCGCCAATTTCCTCGATCAGTTCCTGCGCCACATCGCAAAAAGAAGCAGCCTGTAGTAATTTTGCTTTATCGACACCGCAAGCCTGAACAAGTTCCTTTTTTATATAAACGGTAGGCCGGATAATAAAATGCCTTGTATCATATTCATCCGCTCTTTCGCTTGTAAGCGAAATTTTTACAACCACTTTCTTGGTTTTGCTAACGGAGATCGTCTTTAGAAGAATATAAATCAAAATACTGTTTTCTAGCTCAAAAATAGGAATAATTCCTCTTTTGGGGAATAATCCCAATTGGTTTTATTATGGTACTTTTGTATTTGTACAGGAAAATGAAAACCTTAGTTCGATGTAAAATAATCTTGTGTTGAAAATGGTCATTTCGAGTGATTTTTCCAAAAAATCGTATCGAGAAAGATCATTTTCAATCAAAAGTGAGGTTCTCGATACAAAATTCTTCCAGTATTTTACTCGAACTGACACATTTTTCTTAGATCGAATTCAGGTTGAAAGAAAGCAAAGCGATGGAAAACCAAATTCTTAACGAAAATCAGCAAAAAGCAGTTACATTTAGCGGAAAACACCTCCTTGTACTGGCCGGTGCCGGAACGGGAAAAACACGTGCGATCATTGGCCGGGCAGCTTATCTCATTGAAAATGGGACGCCACCGGAGAAAATTCAGATCCTTACGTTTACCAAACGCGCTGCCAGTGAAATTGTGGAGCGTGTAAAGTCTTCACTTTCTTCAAATATTGCCCAGAACCTGAACGGCGCGACCTTTCACTCCTGGTGCAACCAGCTCATCGTAAAATTTCCTAACCTTTTTGGTGCTGCCAGTTACACGGTGATCGATCCAGATGATCAGCTCAGCGTCATGAAAATGGTGTGCGGCGATAAGGTGATCGAGTATAAAGGCATTCGCATCAAGCCGCAACAACTTATCGATATTTATTCCTTCGGTAGAAATACAAGGACAAATTTAAGTAATGCGCTACGCGAAAAGGTTTTTAATGGAAAAACAGATGAGGAAACTGAAGATGAAATAGAGATCATTCGGCCAAAAGTGGAGGTTTTATTGAAAGCCTATCAGGATAAAAAAGGGGAAGGCCGCTATATAGATTACGATGATCTTTTGCTGGTAGTGGCCAACCGGGTACGCAATGATCCCAGTGCAAAAGAGATCCTGACCAAAGAAATCAAACACCTGCTCATTGACGAATTTCAGGACACAAACCCGCTACAATGGTTTCTGATGGAGCCTTTTCTGGAAATTGCCAACTTCTTTTGTGTGGGCGATGATGCGCAGTCCATTTATTCCTTTCGTGGAGCGGACTTTAAAAATGTACACCTTTTTAAAGAACGGGTAAAAGATGCTGAAGTGCAGGTACTGGATAAAAATTACCGCTCTACACAAGAAATTCTGGACCTGTCCAATTGGCTTTTGGAAACTTCAGAAATCGATTACAAGAAAAAGCTGGAGGCCATTCGCGGAAACGGTAAAAAACCAAGATTGGTCAATCTTTCCAGCCAATGGGAAGAAGCCAATTTTATAGCCGAAACAATCCTAACGAACTTTTCTGAAGAGAACAAAAGTTTTCTCGATCATTTAATACTTTCCAAATCTCAATATTACACCAAGCCCCTACAAGCGGTATTTATACAGAAAAAAATACCTTACGTCACTTACGGCGGAAGAAAATTTATGGAGGCCGCGCATATCAAGGATGTTATATCGGTGCTGCGGGTGGTTAATAATCTCTTTGATGAAATCGGCTGGATGCGGTTTTTGACCTTTTGGGACGGTATCGGGGAAATAAAAGCCAGCCGCTACCTTAGTAAAATACTGGAATTCAAAGATCCTCTGGAATGCGCAGAAAATCTTGCAGACGTAATTGGCGGCGATGACGGAGAGAAAATCGGTGCGCTTTACAATGCGGTCTATATTAACAGTGGCGATGTAAAACGCGCATTGCAGGAAACCTATGGGCGTATGGAAATGAACCTAGCTTTTAAATATAGAAAAGACTGGGAGGAAAAACGGAAGGCAGATTTTCCGGTTCTGGAAATGCTGGGCGACAATTACGCCTCTATTGGTCAGCTTATTTCCGAAGGGATTCTAGAAAATGCCAAACAACTCAACGGTAATCCGGTGCTTGAGGGTTCAAAAATGGATGAAGCCGAAATTAAGGACCACGTTATTATTTCCACCGTGCATTCTGCCAAAGGTTTGGAAGCTGATACCTGCTTTGTGCTTAACGTATCGCCAAAAGTATATCCCAGCTCCTGGAACCTGGGTAAGGAAGAAAAACTGGAGGAAGACCGGCGGGTGCTTTATGTTGCTTTGACCAGAGCCAAAAACGAACTGATCATCACGCGGGATACCAATTCTATAAATACCATTGGCCACGGAAATAAAAATAATGCAGAACTATCCAATTATTTCTTTGAAGAACTGCCTGAAAGCCTGGTGGAGCAGACCACGAATTCTTTTGGTTTTACCAAACCCAGGGATGTTGAAAAACCTAATCAGATCGATCTTTCCTTCGGAATGGATTTCTCATGAGTTTTTTGCGCTATACTTAACGAGTTCATCGCCTTAAAATGAATACGGTCAACGTTAATTCTAAACTTGCCTTGGTTTCAACTCGATTAATGAGATGCTATAAACCAAAAAAGCCTCTATTTTAGAGGCTTTACTTCGGTGATCGCAGCAGGATTCGAACCTGCGACCGCCTGCTTAGAAGGCAGGTGCTCTATCCAGCTGAGCTATGCGACCCAATAAAAAAATTTCATTTTAGCAATATGAAATAACTGAACACCTCATTTTTGCGGGTGCAAATATACATTATTTAATAAAAAACAGCCGTTTTATACTGAAAAATGACCTTTTCTAGCAAAAAATGACCCTTATCGTGCTACTTTCAATTCTTTAAAATATTTTTTCGCCCGCTGCATGACTTTTGGCGCCAGCCAGAGCGTAGCAGTCATCGTAGGTATTGCCATTAGGGCAAAAAAGGTGTCAATAAGATTGATCATGGCACTTAAAGAAGTAGTCGCTCCTATTAAAATACTGGCGATATAAAAATAATTATAATAATGTTTATTCTTGGCGCCCAGTAAAAAAGACAGGCATTTGGTACCATAATACGAGTAAGAAAATAACGAAGAAACACCAAAGACCACAATGCACAATAGCAATACATAAGGCCCCACCACGGGAATAGATTCTGAAAACGCGGCAGCGGTAAGCGTTACACCTGTCTCTTATACACATCTCC
>DRGP01000247.1 GCA_011050015.1 Leeuwenhoekiella sp.
CCCCTAAATCCTCAAGTGGTCGCCCGCCTTTGATAAGAACACCGCCTCGTGCGGCTCTTGCCACACCACTTAGAACTGCGCTCGGGGTGGAAATTGCCAGTGCACAAGGACTTGCAGCAACCAATACTGCCATAGCCCTGTAGAAGCTTGCACTAAATGGCTCATCGATTACCAAAAAAGCAAAAAGTAAAATACCTACGAGAATAAGTACAGAAGGCACAAAGTACTTTTCAAACTTATCGGTAAGCAACTGAGTCGGGGATTTTTGTGTTTGTGCCTCGTTGACCAATTTGACCAATCGCGACAGGGTAGAATCTTTTGCTTCCTTGATGACTTTTACTTCAAGCGTGTTATTACCGTTGATAGTTCCAGCAAAAACACGGTTTTCATCTTTAATCTCATCATCCTGAGAATATTCCTTGCTTGTGTCTTCTACGGGAACTTTATCCACTGGCACGCTTTCCCCTGTAATTGGGGCTTGGTTGACACTACTTTTTCCATTTACCACAACACCATCGGCAGATATTTTGCTGTTGGGTTTGACCACAATAATATCACTAATACTCAATTTTTCAATCCCCACTTCTTCGGTCTTGCCACCCTTTTTCAACAAGGCCGTTTTTGGTGCAAGGTCTGCAAGCGCGGCAATGCTTTTTCTTGCCTTGTTCATTGCATAATGTTCTAGGGCGTGCCCAAGGCTAAATAGGAACAACAACAGTGCACCTTCTGCCCATTCTCCCAGAATGGCGGCACCAATGGCCGCGACCAGCATCAAAAAATCAATCTCAAAACCACCCTTTGCCACGGTCTGAACGGCTTCCTTAGTGGTAAAAAATCCTCCAAAGAAGTACGCGCCTATATACAGAACAAGGCTAACCCAATCAGGGATGGAATCCACATACGAGAACCCAAAGCCTATCCCGAGGAGTGCCCCACAGATAATCGAGAAAATAAGTTCGGTGTTCTTTCCAAAAATTCCGCCATGGGCGTGCCCTTCTCCTTCCTCGTGGATATCGCCCTCTTTATGCTCGTGCCCCTCTGTGGCAGTTTGCTCTTTAGTCTCTTCCTTATTCGAACGCTCCTGTTTTTTTCTGGATGCTTCGGTGTAATCATTTTCGTTTGAAGCACTCCTTTGAATCTGAAGGTCTTCCTTTTCAATTTGTTTGCTTATTTCATCAAAATTTGTTTGCTTTTTATCAAACTCAAGACGTACCATTCCAGAGCCTGAAACGGAAGCCTCCAAAACCCCATTGATTACCAAAAGGCTTTTCTCTATGGTGCGTGCTTGCCTTGTGTGTCTGATTCCTTTAACCTCTATGAGCAAATGCCCGTATTTTTCGGTAATCTCGGCACCAGTACTTTCGGCGAGGGATTGGACGCGGTCTATAGAAATGATATCGGGGTCATAATGAAAACAGAGCTGTGGCGTGGCATCTTCCATTGTATCTGCAACGTGCACTTTTTCAATACCTTCTTTGGCCTGTAGTTCATTGATAAGCCGTTCAACACAAGTATCTTTTTCGTTAGGAACTTGCGGAAGGATTACTGGGATTTTTAACTGTAGTTTTTTCATTATACTGATATTTTAGAGTATATAGTATTCGTTCGACTTCTCTCTTTTAGGAACCTCTTCGCTATTAATCATTTGTTTGAGATTTATTTCAATGGTTGTTGCCAAATCGGTTACCGGGGTATCCATAGGTTGGTTTTCAAAAGGATCCTGCATCAAAGTGGATGTTTTTTCAATGGCAACAAAAATGATCGGTATAAAAAAGGTAATAGCGATTTCAACAACCACGTTCTTATCATCCAGTCCAAATGGCAACATTGTGGCGAATACATAGATGATCAAATGGATTAATAGGCTATGTGCTTTCGGGAAAACCGTGTTTTTTATTCGTTCGCATTTGCCCATAGAATCGCAGAGCCTTACTATCGTGCTATCTAGTTGAATTTGTTGAAACTCGTTCACTGTTTTTTCGCTTCTTGCATTGGTCAATGCCTGTGAATGTTTCAAAAGAATTGCATTGGGGACATTTTGGTCAGAGATATCTTCAAATTTTATGTAACCGGCAACATTGGGCGAAAACGGGAGGTTTCTTAAAGATTCACCCAGGGCATAGCACCAGATTATTTGACGGTTTACCGTTTCTTTTACATTATGCAAATATTGCTCATCTACCTTGTCATAAAAGGAAATTGTCTGCCTGATTAATGTACGGGAATCATTGACAATGGCGCCCCATATAATACGGGCTTCCCACCAGCGCTCATAGGCTTGATTAGTACGAAAACCCAATAATAATGCTACAGCGGTACCAAAAACCCCAGTTAACGAAATGGGAATCGAGATTTTTGCTAAAAAGCCATATTGGTCCATATAACCCACGAGAATTGCGTAGCTACCTAAAAATAATACATCATATTTTATGGTATTGAGGAAGTGGAAAATTGAAATACGTTTGTTCAGTAGCATTTTTATTGTTTAAAAGGTTATTCGATATATTACCCGCTTTATATGTAGATTGTTTTATAGATTTAAGTTTTATTCTTGAAATTTTTTCTTATTTTAAAATAGGGCAATTTTCGGGCGATCAGCAATAGGATTATAAGTAATGTGCTTGTAATACTAAGTAAGTACATCCCGAACCCCAACGCAATACCTACCCCTGCAGTTGCCCATACGGTAGCTGCCGTGGTCAACCCCACTATAGAGTTGGTTGAATTGTCCTTAAAAATAATACCGGCCCCCAGAAAACCAATGCCGGAAACGATATTGGCAACAATCCGAGTTTGGTCTGCCACATCAATATGCGTATTGATGATTGTTAAAAGTGCGGCTCCCAGACATACAGCTGCATATGTTCTGATACCGGCGTCGTGGCCATCAGTTTCCCTGTCGATGCCAATCAAAATCCCCAATAAAACTGCCAACCCTAATCTTGGCAATAACAGTAGTTCAGTTTGAAGGTCCATTTTTTATTTTTTTAAAAGGTTATTCCAATTTCAATACTAATTGTGCAAACTGTACTTGTATGGTCTTATCCAAACCTTGTATTAAGGAAGCCATACCAGTATCTGCCAATAAGACCTGTCCTGTTGCACTTATCAGGCAAGACATACTTATGCCCTGTTCTATATGGGTAATGGTTGCTTTAAATTGTGATTTAAAGGTCCTTCCTTGAAATTTAATATCTAGCGGCCAATTAAAGTCAATAGGGTCGTGGCGTTTTGATAAAAAATCCTGAGAAGGAATAGTGCCCGTGAACCGGAGTATTAAAGGGTTTTCCTGTTCTTGTAAAATGGAATTGATTTCAGGAATATCTGTTGATAAAGTCTTAAGGTCTAGTACACCGCTAACCACTTTGGATTCATAATCAAGATATAGGGCCAACTTATGGCTTTCTGCTTTGAAAGGTTTATCATCAACCAAAGTCATCATCATTATATGACCTTCTTCCGTTGTATAAATTTTTTGGGCGTTTGTCTGATAATAACTAACCAATATGATTATTAAAATTAAATGTTTAACATTCATAATATCTTCTTTATTTGTATAATTTAAAAAAAGTAGCTTCTACATTTGCTTTTAATGCTATTAATCAACTTTTGACATAAACCCATAGATGCAGCAATCTCTTCTATTTAAACCTTGATGCCACAATTAGGGCAAAACTTGGCATCCATAGGGATATCCTGCCCGCAATTGTCACATTTTCCCTTACCCAATGCTGAACCACATTTTTGACAAAAGGCCGCACCTACTTCTTTTTTCTCATCACATTTTGGGCATCTAATCTTAACCCGTGAATCTGAATAAACATCTCTGTTTTCATAATCGTGTTTGCGGTTATGCCTCCTTGAATGATGGCCTCCTCTGCCTTTTCCTCCTAACAAATGTTTTAAAAACCCCATAATATTTCGTTACTATTATTATTACTGTTATTTGAATTTTAAAGCGATAGATGGTTCCATTTTGACTAAATTTCAATCCATTTTTTGGCTTCCTGTTTTTGGTCTGGAGCGAAATATTTAATTTCGGCATTGCAAAACGGTTTCATAAATTCTGATGCCCACTTTTGCCACTTTTTTTCACCTACCAATGCTATTTTTTCATATTCCTTTTCGTGGTCAACAACTTTAGTGAAATCTTTCCATAGTTCTTCTATATGCCAACCTTGAAAATCGTTCATCTCAAAATACCATCGTACCTTTAATCTTTTTGTAAGAATATTATGGATTAGCGGATGTATTTTTTCAAAGTCCTGTTGGTTGAGCTCACCTCTGGCAATCGTGGTAATTACGTTTTTACTTTTTATATCTGTAATCTGTAACATCTGATAAATTTAATATTGATCTTCTTCCAATGGAAGGGCAAGTATCAAGTTGACCTACACTTACTTTTCCTTTTTTAATTTTAAAGTGCCTTCTCTTTTTCCTGTATGTAATATTGCTTCTGGCAAATCGAGTTCAAGCATACCATTACCCGTACGGATATAAATAAAGTGACCTTGCATCATGGCTCACATAGACTGGGCATTCTGGCCGAGCCTATTTTTTATCGGCCTCGACTACTTTTTTGCGTTTTTCAATTTCCTCTTCATCGATTTCACCACGTGCAAAAACGATCCCTCAGGATTTCCACTGCACTGTCTTTTTCCGCTTTTGTCCAGGGGTAGGGTAAGGAATTAGGAATATCCAAAAGATGAGGATTATCCATAGTCCCCACCAAATCCAGTGCATTCCTCCAAAATACCAATCGCCCATCATAGCGTTGCTGTTTTTAAATTAATATTTTATCCGTTTTTTATGTTATTCTTTTTCTGTCCATTCTTTAGCCAATTCTTTTTCGTTAGGACTAAAAAATTTTATATGCGCCCTGGTAAACATCATCAAAACTTCCGTAAATTGCTCTTGCCATTCAACACTTCCTACCAAAGCCACTTTTATTAAATGTTCTTCATTGGGAAGTTCAAGTTCAATGCCTTTCCAATACATACTTGCCGTCCAACCTTCAAAATTTTTCATCTCTATGTACCACTTAACCTCTTGATGAGCCATTATTTGTTCTGTTAAGACTGGTATCAGGTTTTCATAATCCTTGGCATCCAGCTTAAACTCTGCCACCATATATACAGTAGCTTCTCTTTTATAAATTGTGACCATTTCTTTCTGCTTATAAATTATATTCGTAAGTCAAAAACTTGATGTTTAGTTTAGTTTAGATTGTGACTGCATTTCTCGCAAATACCCTTAACAACCAGGTTGATATCTTTCGTGATATAGCCTTCGGGCAAATTAATATGCGGGATTTTATGCTCTGTCAAGCAAACTGTTTCCTCACAGTTATTGCAATGAAAATGTAGATGTAGGTCATTGCCGACCTCACATTTTGCTTCACATAGAGCGTACTTTATAACTCCAGTTCCATCTTGGATTTGATGTACAATACCTTTTTCTTCAAATGTTTTCATAGTTCTAAAAAGAGTACTCCTTTCAGAAATTTTAAAATCCTTTTCCAAATCGCCTAGACTAATGGCCACCTCCAATTCTGCAAGTCTCTTGTAGGTCATCAAGCGCATTGCAGTAGGCCTTATTCCCATACTTTCCAATATTTGAACTATTTTTTCCATTTACTATAAAGGGTTTATAGGTCGTATCTTTTTAATGAATCGCCTGTTTTTATTTGAAAGGCATCCTCTATATTAGATAGATAAATAATACCATCTCCAGGCTCTTCGGTTTTTCCATTGGCCATTATTATTTCAATAGCAGCTTGAGCTTCTTCATTTTGGCACACCAACTCTATTTTTACTACGGGACTATCGGTTACATGAAAATCAAGTGAGGGTCTTGCTCCCTTTGCTTTGAATGCTCCTGTACCTTCAGATTGTGACAGGGTCATACTTTTAAAGCCGTTTTCACTTAAGGCTTCAATTACTCTTTGAATCCTATTTGGTTTTACGAATGCTTTAACTTCTTTCATATTATAAATTTTTAATAGATTTTGAACCGAGCCTGTTTTTCATTTTTTAACTAACTAATTAAGACGATAAACAAACCCGGAATCAAAATCCTTGATTATTATTGAATTAATGACCGTGTTCCAGTTCTCCTTTGACCATTTCAGAAGAAAGGGTATAGGCCCCACTTGTTACTATTTTAACATTTTTGGCAATTTCTGCTGGAAGGTTTACTTCTACAAAACCAAGATCGTTCAAGCCAGTACTAACAGGAATTCTCTTAAACTTCATCCTATTTTCTTCTGGCGCTTCATCCTCATCTACAATAAAAATGTAGGATTGTTCTCCTTCTTTTACAATAGCTTCTTCTGGTACTGCATAACCAGATTTTTCTCCCTGAACGATCCTTCCC
>DRGP01000248.1 GCA_011050015.1 Leeuwenhoekiella sp.
CAGTACACGCTTATACCCAGGGGTGATACCGTTTTTAAGGAAGGCGATCAGGTTTATTTTATGACCATTAAGGGTGGCGTGGAAGAAATTTATAAACTTACCGGCCAGATGAAACAGCAGATCAGGCATGTGATGATCTTGGGCGGAAGTAAAATAGGGTATAAAACAGCCAGAGATCTTTGTTCTCACAATTTTAAGGTTAAACTGGTTGAAAAAGACCGCGAAAAAGCGGTTGATCTTGCCGAAAAGTTACCTCGGGCGCTGGTTATCAACGGTGACGGCCGTAATGTGGAACTTCTGGAAGAAGAGAACATCTACGATATGGACGCCTTTATCGCCGTGACCGGAAACAGTGAGACCAATATCATGTCCTGCCTGGTGGCCAAATCGAAGAGTGTGAAGAAAACCATTGCTTTGGTAGAAAACATGGATTATTTTCAGCTTTCCCACAGCATTGGCATAGACACGCTGATCAATAAAAAACTACTGGCGGCAAACAATATCTTCAGGTACATAAGAAAGGGCGATGTGGTCGCGATGACCAAACTCAATAATATGAACGCCGAGCTGCTGGAATTTATAGCCAAGCCTAAGTCGCAGGTTATCGGGAAGCGCATTAAAGATCTCGATTTTCCAAGAGCAGCTACCATAGGTGGCATAGTGCGCAACGGTAAGGGCATTATCGCCCTGGGCGATCACGTGATCGAGGTGGGAGACCGCATCGTGATGTGCTGCCTCCTGCGCTCTGTAAATAAAGTAGAACGAATGTTTATATAATACTTCGCTGTGCCCAGATTAAATTACAAGATTATATTTCACCTCATGGGTGTTTTACTGCTGTTTAATGGCGGTTTTATGATGATTGCGGCCGTTTTTGGTTTTTTCTATGACGGTTATGACGTGACCATGCAGATTTCGGCAGCGGGGCTGCTCACTATGTTTGTGGGCGCACTTATGATGTTTCTTACCCGAGACCGGGAGAAGGAAATACAGCGCCGTGAGGGATATATTGTGGTTACTTTTGGGTGGATTTTCATGTCGCTCAGTGGCTGTTTGCCCTATTTATTTACGCATTCCATTCCGTTGTTTACAAACGCTTTTTTTGAAACGATAAGTGGTTATACGACTACCGGGGCCACCATTCTTAATGATATTGAGGTGGTTCCCAACGGCGTCCTTTTCTGGAGAAGCACCACCCATTGGATAGGTGGTATGGGAATCATTGTACTGGCCATTGCCATATTACCGATGTTGGGGATAGGAGGGATGCAGCTTTTTGCAGCCGAAGCTCCGGGGCCCAGCGCAGATAAACTGCACCCCCGTATTACAGATACCGCAAAAAGACTGTGGCTCATTTATTTTGGCTACACTGTTATTGAGACCATTTTTCTGAAAATTGCGGGAATGTCCTTCTTTGATGCCATAAACCACGCCATGAGTACCCTATCCACCGGAGGTTTTAGTACTAAAAATGCGAGTATGGCGTATTGGAACGACCAGCCTGCCATTCAATATATTGTAATGCTTTTTATGTTTCTGGCGGGTACTAACTTTATCCTCAGTTATTTTGCTTTTAAAGGAAAACTGAAACGCGTCTGGGAAGATGAAGAGTTTAAACTGTACACAACCTTTGTGTTTGGCTTTGCCATACTTACTTCCATTTTTATTATCTGGCAGGCTGATGTTTCCATCTCTTCCATAAGTCATCCCATGGTTTATGGCGAATATGAGAGCGCGATACGGCACGGTCTTTTTCAAGTACTTACGGTAATGACCACGACAGGCTTTGTCACAGCAGATTATACGATGTGGGCACCCTTTGTAACCGTGATTTTTTTCGGATTGATGTTCCTGGGCGGGTCTGCCGGTTCTACGGCTGGGGGGATTAAAATCGTACGGCATTTGATCATTATTAGAAATGGCGTGCTTGAGTTTAAACGCACCTTGCACCCCAATGCGATTTTACCGGTACGGTATAACGGTAGGGCGGTTCCCAAAGAGATTGTGTTCAATATCCTTGCTTTTTTTATCCTGTATTTGCTGGCGTGGATCATTGGCGCCTGTGGACTGGGTTTTATGGGATTGGACTTTGAGACCGCACTGGGTACCGCCGCTTCGGCACTGGGTAACGTGGGGCCAGCCTTTGGTAATCTTGGACCAGTCAATAACTATGATTCGCTGCCATTGCTGGGTAAATGGTGGTGCTCTTTCCTTATGCTTATTGGTAGGCTCGAACTCTTTACGGTACTCATTCTGTTTACTCCGTTTTTCTGGCGCAATAGGTAATGAATCGTTAACTTTATGGTTTTGGCCTAATGCCAAAATCAAAAAAAAAATAAATTGCTTTGAAAACACATCAACTCATAATTATAGGGGCGGGTCCCATTGGTCTTGCCTGTGGAATCGCGGCTACGAAAGCCGGTCTGGATTATATCATTTTAGAAAAGGGCGTACTGGTGAACTCGCTGTACCATTTTCCCGAACAGATGACCTTTTTTTCTACGTCAAACCTACTGGAAATAGGCGATGTCCCTTTTGTTTCACATAGTGATAAACCTACGCGCAAAGAAGCTCTTGAATATTTTCGAAGGGTACACGATAGCTGGAAACTGAATTTAAAATTATACACGGCCGTGGAGCGTATGGAAAAAGACGGCGCCGACTATTTGCTCAAAACCTCTAAAGGTGATTTTAAGGCCGAAGCGGTTATTGTGTCCACCGGTTTTTATGATACCGCTCGAAAACTGGATATTCCAGGTGAAAACCTGCCTAAAGTGAAGCATTTTTATGATAGTCCACATCCGTATGTAAATCAGAATATTTTGGTGATCGGTGCGGCTAATTCAGCTTGCGATGTAGCCCTGGAAACCTATTATAAAGGGGCGCACGTGACTATGGCCATACGTGGAAGCGAAATTTATGAAAAAACCAAATACTGGATCAAACCAAATATTGAAAACAGGATTAAAGAAGGTGCCATCAAAGCATACTTTAATACCGAAGTAAAAGAGATCAAGCCCGGAAGCGTTATTCTAGCCACCCCAGAAGGTGAAGTTTCACTTGAAAATGATTTTGTACTAGCCATGATAGGCTATACACCAGACTATTCACTTTTTGAACAATTAGGCCTTCCCATTGATGAAGAAAATGAAAGAAGACCCATTCACGATGCAGAGACGCTGGAAACACCTTTAAAAAATGTCTTTGTTGCAGGGGTTATCAATGCGGGGCTGAATACCAGTACGTTATTTATTGAAAACACGAGGGATCACGCGGATAAAATCGTTGATGAACTCAAAACGCGTTGGGTGCAATCCTAACTTGGCTATTCGTGTTAAAGACTTCCCAAACCTTTCATAATCTGAAAACCAAAGCAGCTTTTTTAGCGTTATATTTGTTAATAACTTAAAAAAAATAGCAATATTATGAAAATTACTAAAATAATACCCGTTACGGTTTTAGCAACTGCATTGGCTTTTACTTCGATCTCTTGTGGTGATCAGAAAAAGGCAGCCCAAGATCGGGCAGATCAAATGAATCAGGACACTGAGCAAGCCATGGATCAAACTGAAGAAATGGCTAATGATACCAAACAAGGCATGCAGGATGACATGGAAAGCAGCCAGGAAATGGTTATGGAGCAAAAAGATTCCATGGAAAGCGATGCCATGAATGAAATGGACGAAGTGAGTGATAAAATGGATATGGGCATGGAAAAAATGGTAGGAGGCGCTATGATGTCTCCTAAGATGACCATTGTTGAAAATGCTTCTAAAGCTAATAATCTTACAACTTTGGTTGCAGCTGTAAAAGCTGCTGGTCTTGTAGAAACTTTACAAGGTGACGGGCCATTTACTGTTTTTGCACCTACCAATGATGCTTTTGATAGCCTACCCGCTGGTACAGTAGATTCATTGCTGAAGCCAGAGAACAAAACTAAATTACAGGATATTTTAAAATATCATGTGGTTGCTGGTAAGATGAACGCCTCAGATGTTGTGGCAGCGATCAATCAAGGAAATGGTAAAGCTGAATTTACAACGGTTAATGGAGCTACTTTAACAGCGATGCTGGATGGTGATAAAGTAGTACTTCAAGACGCTGATGGAAACACAGCAACTGTAACTACTGCAGACGTAAATCAATCTAATGGTGTAGTACACGTTATAGATACTGTGCTTATGCCAGGAATGTAAAAAGTATTTCTTTTTTAAACTAAAACAGCCCCGTTGAGGGCTGTTTTATGTTAAAACACTTATTTTTAAGTAAATAGAATTCTTGTAAGTTGTTAATTGGTAACAATAACCTCTTTAGCACTTTGAAAAGCACGTTCCCGCACTACGGCCATATCCCCTTCTTCCAGATCATCATAGCTTACTACAACGCCCATTCTGCGGCCTGCATAGGCGGTTGGTTTTCCGAATATCCTAAAATCAGTTTTTGGCATGGCTGCTGGAATTTCCACATTTTTATAGGTAGGCTGCATGCTGGTCTGGGTAGAAAGTATCACAGCACTGGCACCCATTTTGTCTAAAGTGATTTCCTTTATGGGAAGTCCTAAAATAGCGCGTAGATGCAGTTCAAATTGATTGAAATTCTGGGTGTTTGCCAAGGTCACCATACCTGTATCGTGCGGTCTGGGCGAGAGTTCTGAAAAATAGACTTCATCAGCAGTCACAAAAAATTCAACTCCCCAGATACCGTCCCCTCCCAAGGATTCCGTTATTTTTTCAGCTATTTCCTGAGCGGCTTTGAGATCGCCGGGCACCATCGGTGCAGGCTGCCAGCTCTCCCTATAGTCACCTTCTTCCTGGCGATGCCCTATAGGTGCGCAGAATAAAGTCTTCATATTGCTTTGGGTAAGGGTGAGCAGCGTGATTTCGTAATCAAAATCAATATACTCTTCTACAATGACCTCAGTACTATCACCTCGTGATGATTCATGGGCGTTTTGCCAGGCATTATTAAGGTCTTTGTCTGTTTTTACAGTGCTCTGGCCCTTTCCGCTAGAAGACATAAGCGGTTTTACAATACAGGGGAAACCCACTTCTTTTGCTGCGACTCTGAGTTCTTCTAGAGAAGAAGCGTAGCGGTATTTGGGCGTTTTTATATCGAGTTCCTGGCTGGCCAGATCACGAATTGATTTTCGGTTCATCGCAAAATTGGCTGCTTTCGCACTGGGAACAACGGTGATTCCTTGTTTTTCATACTCATAAAAACGCTCGGTACGAATGGCTTCAATTTCCGGAACGATAAAATCCGGTTTAAATTTTTCCACAATTTTATCCAAAGCATCGCCATCTAGCATGTCTATCACTTCAGAGGCATGTGCCACTTGCATGGCCGGTGCATTTGCATAGCGGTCTATTGCTATCACTTTTTGCCCCAATCGCTGGGCCGCGATTGCAAATTCTTTACCTAATTCCCCACTTCCTAAAAGAAGAAATTTTGCCATAAATAGAAGTTTTTCCTGAATCTACTCAGGGATTTAATACATTAAAATAAGGGTTGAAAAAACTGATTTCCAAGTTTTTTTTAAACTATGATACCGCTTTTTTGATTTGCGCCATAGCCTTTTTGATCTCTTCCTGACTGGCCGCATACGATAGACGGATACAATTGGGACCTCCAAAGGCATCACCGGTTACCGTCGCTACGTTTGCATATTCCAGAAGGAACATGGAGAAATCTGAAGCATCGTTAATAGTCTGTCCTTTCAATTCTTTACCTATATAATGTGAGATATTAGGAAAAACATAAAAGGCTCCTTCGGGCTTGTTGCATTCAAAACCTGGAATATCAGCAAGTAGATCAAGTATGAGCTTGCGGCGCTCTTTAAACTGATCTATCATATATTGTATTTCTGAAATAGGCGCTTGTAGCGCTGTGATCACTGCACGTTGTGCAATACAATTGGCACCGCTTGTCACTTGGCCCTGTAATTTATTGCAAGCGCGTGCGATGTAGTTGGGACCACCTATGTAGCCTATGCGCCATCCGGTCATGGCAAAAGCTTTAGATACACCATTTACGGTTACGGTACGATCATACATATCTTCAAACTGTGCCATACTAAAATGACCGCCTACATAATTAATATGCTCATAGATCTCATCACTCACTACTACGACCTGTGGATGCTTTTGCAGTACATCTGCGAGGGCTCGTAATTCTTCTTTGCTATAAATGGAACCACTGGGGTTGCAGGGCGAGCTGTACCATAACATTTTAGTTTTTGGCGTAATAGCTGCTTCCAGCTGCTCTGCGGTCATCTTAAAATCAGAATCTATGGTGGTGGGCACCTCTACCGGTACACCACCGGCCAATTTTACGATATCGCTATAACTTACCCAGTAGGGACAAGGCAGTATCACCTCGTCGCCCGGGTTAAGGCACACCATGGCCACATTGTACAAAGACTGCTTCGCACCGGTAGAAACTACAATTTGCGATCGTTGATAGTCAAGGGTATTATCCCGTTTGAATTTTGTGATAATAGCATCCTTGAGTTCTGCATAGCCATCTACCGGGGTGTAGCTATTGTAATTATCATTTATCGCTTGTATGGCAGCTTCTTTAATGAAATCTGGGGTATTAAAATCGGGTTCCCCGAGGCTCAAGCCTATAATATCTTTACCAGCTTCTTTGAGTTCGCGGGCTTTTGCAGCCATAGCGAGTGTTGCCGAGGTTTCAAGTTTGTTTATGCGGTCAGAAAGCTGTTGTGTCTGTGTTTCCATGAAAATCTTAAAAATTATGCTGTTTTTAGGTTAGGAGGCATGCCCATTTCCCGAAGGTGTTTAAAATGGGCTATTATTGCTTTACGTGTGGTTTTATATTCATTGTAAGGGAGATTAAACTCGCTTGCGGTTTCCTTTACAATCTTAGATATTTTAGTATAGTGCACATGGCTGATATTTGGAAAAATGTGGTGTTCTACCTGATGATTGAGTCCACCTGTAAACCAGTTTACAATCCTGTTTTTAGTCGAAAAGTTAACCGTGGTAAACAATTGATGTATGGCCCAGGTATTTTTCATGGAACCGGTTTTGTCTGGAAGTGGCATCTCTGCGTCATCAATGATGTGCGCCAGTTGAAATACCATACTTAAGATTACACCAGCAGTATAGTGCATGATAAAAAAGCCTAAAAGTACCTTCCACCAGGCAATATCAAGAACGAGCATGGGGAGAACGACCCAGATGAGTACATAAATGATCTTGGTGATCACTAGCTTAGTCCATTCTATGCGCGGGTTGGGGAATTTGCCATAGGAAAGCTTGCGCTTCAGGTAGCGTTTCATCTGTAAAAAATCTACCGTAATGGCCCAGTTAAAGGTCAAAAGGCCATATAATAATATGGAATAATACTGCTGGAACCGGTGGTGCCATTTCCAGGGAGAATGCTCAGAGAAACGCAATATTCTACCGGCTTCTAGATCTTCATCATGCCCGTGAATATTGGTATAGGTATGGTGCAATACGTTGTGCTGCACTTGCCAGTTATAAACATTTCCCGCAAGGATATAAATACTGCTCCCCATTAATTTATTGACCCATTTTTTACTTGAAAACGAATCGTGATTGCCGTCATGCATTACATTCATGCCTACCCCGGCCATGCCAATTCCCATCACAATAGTGAGTAAAATTTGCGACCAACCTGGTAAATCGAGAGTAAGCAATATAAAGTAGGGAGCAAGAAAAAGGCTGAACATTACAGCAGATTTCACAAAGAGTTTCCAGTTTCCTGTACGTTCTATTTTGTTTTCCTTGAAGTACGAATTCACGCGTTTGTTCAACGTTCTAAAGAATTTAGCAGAATCTATACGGGAAAATTTAATTATTGTATTTTCCATAGTTAGAGGTATTCGTGAGGAGAGGGAGGCTGATTTTTAGATGCAATGAATGGGTTTTTCCCGTAAAATCAAAATGCACGACTTCCCTCAGTGCTATATACGCAAAAGTCGGCTTAAAGATTGTTAATACTCAAAAATAACATTATAATCTTTTTTAAGATCGTTTATGACGCTAATTTAACGTAGCAAAACGTTAATTTTGCCACTAATTAAGCAATTTATGGAACGAATACTTACCTATTTTCCGGATATGGAACCCGAACAGATCGATCAATTTATGCATCTGGAAAACCTATATCAGGATTGGAA
>DRGP01000249.1 GCA_011050015.1 Leeuwenhoekiella sp.
ACCTTTGGTATAGGTGTGGCCACTGGTATAATTATGGAATTTGAATTTGGCACCAATTGGGCTGTTTATTCTAGGTATGTAGGCGATATTTTTGGTAGCGCGTTAGCCTCAGAGGGTTTGTTCGCGTTTGGATTAGAGAGTGCCTTTCTTGGCATCTTACTGTTCGGTTGGAACAGAGTTTCACCTAAGGTGCATTTCATCTCAACAATAGGCGTTTTTCTAGGGTCAATGTTCTCGGCCGTATGGATTGTTGTGGCTAACAGTTGGCAACAAACGCCTGCAGGTTATCACATTGTAGGTGAAGGTTTTAATGCAAGAGCCGAAGTGACTGATTTTTGGGCAATGGTTTTCAATCCTTCTAGTGTAGATAGGATAATTCACGTATGGCAGGGCGCATTTTTGGCAGGTGCGTTTTTAGTATTAAGCGTTCACGCCTATTATCTGCTCAAGGGGCGATATATTGAAATTTCTAAAAAAGCCTTCAAAATTGCCTTGGGTTTAGCTACCCTTATTTCTTTAACACAATTGCTTTCAGGGCATAGTTCTGCGGAAGTAGTTGCCGAAAACCAACCTGCTAAATTGGCCGATGGAAGGGCACTACGAAGAGTCAGCGCCTGCAGATTTATATTTGCTTGGTTGGGTAAATGATGAAACCCAGGAAGTCACAGGCCTCAAATTACCCGGTGGTCTATCCTTTATGATTGACCAAGATTTTGAAGCAGAGGTTACAGGCTTAAATGCTTTTCCTAAGGATGAAAGACCTGGACAAGTTAACGCTGTATTTCAATTTTATCATATTATGATTTCTATTGGCATGTTACTTATAGGACTCACACTATATGCCAGCTTTTTATGGTGGCGCGGAACTTTATTTAAGAAAAAATGGCTGCTTAAGATTTTTGCATTCTCTGTGCTTTTACCACAAATTGCCAATCAGGTAGGTTGGTTTACAGCAGAAATGGGCAGACAACCTTGGATAGTTTATGGGCATTTAAGAACAGACGAAGGCTTTTCACAAGAGGTATCATCGAATCAAGTTCTCTTTTCATTAATATTATTTTTAGTGGTTTATGCCATATTATTCATACTCTTCCTTTATTCGGTAAATAAAAAAATAAAACATGGTCCGTATGATGAAGCTAAAAACCCAGATGAATTTTTAAATTACATTTAAACGAGGCACAATGGAAAGTTTTTTAGGTATAGATTATCCGACGCTTTGGTTTTTAGTGGTGGGTTTATTGTTCTCTGGATATGCGATTTTAGAAGGATTTGATTATGGCGCTGGAATGTGGCATTTATTCTTCAGAAAGGATTTAAGCAGGCGTATTGCTATTAATGCAATTGGCCCATTGTGGGATGCTAATCAAGTGTGGCTTATTATTGGTATTGGTGCATTATTTGCAGGCTTTCCAGTGATGTATGCCACAATGTTATCGGCAATGTATGTCCCTTTTATGCTCTTGTTAATGTTTTTAGTATTGCGTTCTTCTGCTATTAAATTTAGAAGTGCAGAAGAAATGAAGTGGTGGCGTAAAACTTGGGATATTATTTACTTTGTCTCCAACACATTAATATCATTCTTGCTAGGTGTCATTTTAGCTAACATTTTACAAGGGTTTGAATTAGCTGAAAACCACAGCCACAAGGGGGGGATGTTCTTTTCATTTTTAAATCCTTATGCAATAATGGTTAGCTTAACGACGGTATCGTTGTTTATGACACAAGGTGCGATCTTTTTACTGTTAAAAACCGAAGGGCGTTTATACGCAAGATTGACTTTTTTATTAAAAAAAGGAATGATATTTTTTATCGTTAGTTTCGCAGCCACCTCTTTATATACACTTGTATTTTTACCAGGGGTTACAGACAGATTTAAAGAATATCCTGTACTCTTTATAATTCCTGTTTTGGCTTTTTTAGCGGTTGCAAATGTGCCTCGCTTAGTGTCAAAAAAGAAATATTCAATTGCTCTGATATTCTCATCATTAACAATGGCGTTTTTGTTAATGCTTGTTGCTGTTCAGTTATATCCAGTTTTATTACGATCAACAATAGACCCAGAATACAGTGTGACGATTTACAATGCAGCATCATCCCAAAAATCCTTAGGCATAATGTTGACCATTGTGCTTATCAGTACACCGCTGTTAGCTGGGTATTTCCTGTTTTTATATAAAACATTTCACGGGAAAGTGAAATTAGATGAAACAAGTTATTAAGTCGTGTAACCTTTGTTACCGTCCAGTTCTCTCAAAATGCTCATTTTTGCCACAAAATAAACTTTATGAATTGGATTTATGAACCTTGGCCTTGGTACGTTGCAGGGCCTTTAATTGCCCTGACAATGTTCAGTTTATTGTTCTTGGGGAAGCAATTCGGAATGTCCTCAAACTTGCGGACAATGTGTTCTATGGGAGGTGCCGGAAAAGCTGCCGACTTTTTTAAGTTTGACTGGAAAAAAGAGCGCTGGAACTTGATGGTCGTAGTAGGCGCGGTAATCGGTGGTTTTTTGGCCTCAAATTATATGTCTAACAATACGGTAGCAATTAATCCCAAGGTCGCTCAACAGCTTTCTCAAGACTATGGAATTGATAGTGGAGGAAAAGCTTATTTGCCGCCAGAATTATTTGCGAAAGAAAATCTCGATGATCCGTTTGTGCTTGCGATTTTAATTTTTGGTGGATTTATGGTAGGCTTCGGGGCTCGTTATGCCGGAGGTTGTACTTCTGGACACGCGATCTCTGGATTGAGCAATTTACAATTGCCATCGCTCATTGCCGTAATTGGGTTTTTTATTGGTGGTTTAATAATGGTTCATTTGATTTACCCTTTAATATTTGGATAAATATGAAATATATAACATACTTAGCAGTAGGCATTTTTTTCGGTATCATAATGTATAAATCTGAAGCGGCATCCTGGTTTCGTATTTATGAAATGTTTGAGTTTGGCTCCTTTCATATGTACGGTATTATTGGTTCGGCCTTAGTTTTGGGAATAATTGGGGTTCAGGTCATAAAACGCAAGGGCATCAAAGCTTTCGGAAATCAGGAAATGCAATTGAAACCGAAGGAAAAGAGCATAGCCCGCTATTTGATCGGCGGTATAATTTTCGGCTTGGGATGGGCCCTTGCAGGTGCTTGCCCCGGACCAATGTATGTACTGGCCGGTGCAGGGTTTTATTCCATTCTCGTTGTCATTGCCGCAGCGCTTTTGGGAACATTTGTTTATGGATTAGTAAGAAACAAATTACCTCATTAAAACTGAATAACTCGTTATTAAACTGAATCAAAAGTTTCCAATTAATTCCAAAATATATTTTTATTTTTACACTTTAAATTTCTGATGCATAAGTCTGTCCTCATATTTTTTTCCTTTTGGATGATCGTTACCAATTCGTGTGCGCTTAAAAAGAGCGTACTCAATTGGGTAACCGAAGGTCATGTGGAGAATTATTATCAGCATTCAGAAAAAACACTTACGGAATCTGTGAACAGCAGTTTCTCTATCTGTAAGAAAGGGGTTCAGCATGCTGTTGAGGCAATCTCTTCAAATTTTGTATTTCTTGTAAAATTTGTTCAGGATCCCCAGGTACTTTTACTTTCTTTATATGCTTCTTTTTTGGTAAGTTTCTTACTTTTTGCAAAAACCCGAAATAGGAAATATGCTTTAAAACCCTTACCCTACGGCTACAATTCGCCGTTCTACATTCAATTTCAGCGTTTGCAATACTACGCGTAAACATTCCATCCATTTCTTTATTCGTTGATACCGGGCTTTTCGGTATGAACTCCCTTTGATTGCTATTTATCTTTTTAAAAAACACAGCATTATGAAATATGGAATGCTGATAATGGGATGTTTTGTGCTATCGTATTCAGTTACTTGCGCACAAACTTCAGAAAATATTCCGTTGTCACAACTTTATCAAGAGGCTGCTGCCTATCCCGGGTTACAAGCAGAAGCCTCAAGCATTAAATCTGCCGATTACGATTATAGACTTGCCAAACAAAAAATCCTACCTGACCTAAATCTGCAGGCGCAAAATACATTTGGGACTTTTGAAGGCGCTGCTGGTGCATTTATTCCCCTACCTGGTTTTTTTAACGTAAGTGGTACGGGAATTAATGGGAATACAGCTGTAAACTCAATGGCATCGGCCACTATAAAATGGGATTTCCTTCGGTTTGGAAAATACAGGGATCAGGTTCAACTGGCTCAGGTAAACCAGCAGCAAGCCCGAACAAGTTTTGATATTGAAGCATTAAAACTTAAACATGAGGTCACTCAGGTGTATTTGGGCTGGATGTACAGTAATGCTATGCATGGCTGGGCCAATCGGGAAGCCGAACGCAATAAAAATTTGCTGCAGTTATCTTCCAGCCTGGTGCGGTCTGGGCTGGCTTCTGCTGCTGATTCTTTAATTGCGTCTACCAGTCTACAACAAGCCAGAGGTCAAATAAAAAAATGGGAAGCACAAACCAATCGTTTTAAGAATCAGCTTTTTGAATATACCGGTACTAAATTAATTAATGAAAATGTACCAAAGCCGTTCTTCTTGATCACACAGGCTGAAGTTCACAATTCTATTCCTCTCCACCCCCTACTCACAGAAAAAGAGCATCAGCAGGAAAGGCTTGAGGTGCGTGAGGAAATTATAAATCATCAGGTATTCCCAGATATCTCACTCCTTGCCGGTGGACTGGTAAGAGGAGTTGGATTTGGTGACGATAGTCAGGCGTTTCAGGACAGTTATCAGTTACCCATCAATAATTATCTCATGGGGGTGGGACTAACATGGGATTTAAGTCAGTGGTATTCCAAAGGATTAAAAACACAACAAGTCCAAGAAGAACAGCAACGCGTTGCCCAAGAAATGGAAGTCGTGAAACGCTCCTTAAATGAACAACAAAATTCATTACAATTTCATATTCAAAAATCAAAAGAAGAAATTATTGAAGCGGAAGCTGCATATCAATCAGCGGCTGAATCCTATCGCCTGTTTAAGGTACGTTATGAAAGTGGTCTTATAAATCTTACCACCTTACTTCAAATTCAGCAAAGCCTTCAGTTTACTGAGAAGTCCCGTATTGAAGCTTACTACGATTATTGGCAATATTGGAACAATTATGCTTACACACAAGCCGATTTTTCAGTGCTTACCACAGTATTCAACTAAAAAAAAAAACGAATGAATATAATAAGATTCGCTTTACGAAAACCAATAGCCATCATCGTGACAATCCTTGCGTTGCTATACTTTTCGGTAATGGCCATTCAAAAAATTAAAGTAGATATTTTTCCACAAGTAGAGGCTCCGGCAATTTATATCGCGATGCCTTACGGAGGACTCTCTCCTGCCTATATGGACGGGTTTATGTCCAATGAATTTCAGAAAGTACTCGTGTTTGTAGGCGGCGTTAGGGATATGGAATTCAAAAGTGTGCAGGGGTTGACCTTAATGAAGTTGAGTTTTTATCCCGGGACCGATATGGCACAAGCCCAGGCGGAGGTGGCCACGCAAGTATCCCGCGCAATGGCCTTTTTACCCCCCGGTGCGGTACCGCCTCAAGTGGTACGATTTGATGCGGGCGCACAACCCGTTGGCCAATTGGTTTTTGAAAGTGACCAGCGGTCTACCGGAGAACTGCAAAACCTGGCCATTACCCGTATTCGACCTTCCTTTGTAAATATTCCGGGGATTAGCGCTCCGGCACCATTTGGAGGCAACGTTCGTACGATGGTGATTAATGTAAAACCTGAAGAAATGCAGGCGTATGGACTTACTGCTGATAAAATCCTGGAAGCGGTGGCTAAAAATAATTTCCCTTCCCCTGCTGGGAATGTTCAGATAGGAAATACCAATTATATGGCACCGGTAAATACGTTGGAACTGGGTGCAGAAGAATTTATGAATACCCCCATCAAAACCGGTTCGGGACCTACGGTATTTGTTCGAGACGTGGCCACTGTTACCGATGGAGCTGATAAAACCACGGCTTATGCATTGGCTAATGGAAAGCGTACCGTTTATCTGCCCATCATTAAAAAAGCAGATGCCTCAACCTTGGCCGCCATAAATAACCTAAAGGATGCCATGCCGATGTTATCGGATGCCTTGCCAGAGGACGTATCGATCAAATTTGTGTTCGACCAGTCTACTTATATTGAAAATGCCCTTTCCAACTTATTGCACGAAGGAATTTTGGGAGCAGTCCTTACCGGCCTAATGGTACTCCTGTTTCTTGGGGATAAACGAGGGGCTCTAATTGTGGTGCTCACTATTCCAATTGCAGTACTTACGGCTATAATTATGTTGTACCTGTTGGGTCAGACCATTAATATTATGACCCTAAGTGGTCTGGCATTAGCCATAGGTATTCTCGTGGATGAGGCTACGGTCACCATTGAGAATATTCATCAGCATTTTGAAATGGAAAAGACCAAACAACGGGCGATTTTAGATGCCTTATTGGAGATTTCAATACCAAAATTCCTGATTTTGCTTTGTATTCTTGCTGTTTTAATTCCTTCTTTTATGATGGTAGGTATCCCTAGAGATATGTTCATACCATTATCCATAGCCGTGGGATCAGCGATGATCGCTTCTTTTTTGGCCTCACAAACCTTTATTCCAGTCCTGGCCAATTGGATGATGAAAAAGCATCCCGTAAAGCATGCTGCTACGAAAGACTCCCGTTTTGATAAATTTAAAGGGCGGTACCTGCAATTTATACAGCAGAAAGAACGCTTTAAAAAGCCTATTTTCTTTGGATATTTGTTAGTTGTAATTGCCTTATCAGGGATTTTATTTGTTTCTATTGGAACTGACATCCTGCCACCTAGCGGTTCTAAGGATTTACAATTGCGAATAAAAGCCCCGGTGGGTTCTGCTTTAGATCAAACGGAAGATTATGTGTTGGCGGTAGAAAACCACATTCGAGAACAAATTGCACCTGACGAATTGGAGATTACTTCAGGATTCGTAGGGATGCATTCGCCAAATACACCAATTAACCCTATTTTTCTGTTTACCAGCGGTTCACAAGAGGCGATTTTACAGTTTTCGCTACCGGAATCCTTTGATGAACCGGTGGATGAGCTGAGAGACGATTTGCGTACCAGTCTTAAAAATGACTTTCCTGAACTTCAATTTACCTTCGAACCAATGGAACTTGTAGAAAAAATTATGGGGCAAGGTTACAGCACACCAATTGCCATAGAAGTTCTTGGTAAAAATCTGGATCAGGTGACCTTATACGCCAACCAGATCACGAATGCGCTAAAAGATGAAGATTATCTGTCGGATATCCATTTAAATGAACCGGTAGATTATCCTAGTATTTCAATTAATGTAGATAGAGAACGTGTGGCACAATTGGGATTAACGATGCGCGAGGTGAGTACAGCCCTTACCACAGCTACATCTTCTTCCCGTTTTGTAAGTAAAAATGTATGGGTAGATCCTAATTCAGGATTGGTCTTTCAGGTACAGGTTCAATTACCTGAAAACCAAGTAAATTCATTGAACGATCTTCAAAATCTTCCCCTAAAGCCGGGGGCAATGAGTCCTATCCTTGATGATGTAGCCGATCTAAGTTTGGCAACCGAGCCGGGACAGGTAAACCGAAAAGGTCCTAATCGCTTTGTGACAGTTACCGCAAACACAAATCACACCGATTTGGGAAGTGCTTCTAGGAAGGTTCGTAAAATTCTTAGCGAACTGGACGCGCCACCAAGAGGCTATAGTGTCCGGATGGCAGGAGAGGTAAATGTGCTTAGCGAGACCTTATCGGGTTTGCAATCCGGATTGCTGGTAGCCATTGTGGTAATTTTCTTAATGCTGACCGCCTACTATCAATCTTTTAAAACTTCTTTGGTGATTTTAGGGATTATACCTGCTGTGGTGGCGGGAAGTCTTTTAAGCCTGTCGCTTCTGGGGAGTACGCTCAACCTGCAATCGTATATGGGTATGATAATGGCCGTAGGGGTTTCGGTATCCAATGCGGTACTCATTATTAATCAGGCCGAACTCTTTAGAAAAGAGAAACTGGAAAATGCGGCCGAATCTTCCCGGCTGGCGGTAGCCTCCCGTTTTCGACCTATTTTAATGACCGCCCTGGCGATGATTGCCGGGATGATCCCAATGGCATTGGGATTGGGCGATGGCGGATCACAGGTCGCACCACTGGGACAGGCCGTCATTGGCGGGTTGGTATTTTCAACCTTTACTTCCTTACTGGTTTTACCGTTTATCTATACAATCGCTTATGCAAATACCCAGCCTAAAAAAGTGTCTTTAGATCCAGACGACCAGCACAGTAAATACTATCAAAAAAACTTAAAATCCTAAAAAATGAAATTTTATATAAAATCTATTCCTTTTTACTTACTTACCCTGCTTTTAATTGCGTGCGGTAATTCTGAAAACAACGTGAAAAAGGAAGATAAATCTTCGAAACCCACTTACCAGGTTACCCGCATAAAAAGTGATACGTTAGAATACGAGCTTTCCCTTCCCGGTGAATTAAAACCCTATGAAGAGGTGACTTTATATGCCAAAATTGAAGGTTTTGTAGAAAAGTTAAGTGTAGACCGGGGTGATGTGGTAACAAAAGGAGCACTTTTATTAAGTATTGAAGCTCCGGAAATTCAACAGCAATTATTGGCAGCCAGGGCAAAACAGCGTGAAATAGCTGAAAAGTTAAGCTTTAGTGGTCAAAATTTTCAACGGATGAACCGAGCATCTGAAGTTGAAGGTGCAATATCATCAATAGAACTTGAACAGACCAAAACCCGTTTTATGGGGGACAGTGCTGCTTTGAGTGCTGTAAAAGCAGAAGTAGCGGCCGCTGCGCAGTTGGCGGGATATCGTAATATCAAAGCGCCGTTTGATGGGGTGGTTACCAGCAGGTTGGTTTCTCCCGGAGCCCTTGTAGGAAGCGGAAAGGAACCACTTTTAAAATTGGCGCGGGAAGATAAACTGCGCCTGGTAGTGGCTATTCCTTCCAAACACGCAAATGCCCTTTCTACAAATACCAAGGCCAGTTTTACTGTGAATGGTGCTCCCGGAAAAGAGTTTCCAGTTAGTTTTTCCCGTAGCAGTAGGGCACTCGATCCTGATCTACGTTCACTAATGGTTGAATTTGATTATGATAATTCAACTAATACCTTAAGTGCTGGAGCTTATGCACAGGTTCATTTGCACTTAAGGCGTAATCAACCTACTTTAAAAGTTCCTGCCAGTAGTATTATTACTACCACAACCCAAACCTTGATCGCAAAGGTAAAGTCGGGTAAAATTCAAATGGTTCCTATTACCACAGGAATTTCTAAAGGTGAAATGGTAGAAGTATACGGAAATCTTGAAAGCGGGGATCAGATTATTATAAAAGGAAATTCAACCCTTAAAAACGGAATGTCCATAAATGCAGTAAATACAAAAAAATATGCAAATAAATAAAGAGCTTCCATAAACCGATCTAAGATTCATGTATTTTTAAACAGTAAAATATCAAATAATAAACGGAAATAGTATGAAAACGATTTTTTGGGGATTGTTTCTCCTTTTAACACAAACAACCATAGCCCAGGAATGGAGCAATCCGAGAATTGAAGGCTATGGTAAAATTCATTATGATAAAAACCTGAGTTTCCAGCCCGATGTAAAAAAGACGTATAAACTAGTGTTCAATATTGACAATGATGCTGAAAAAACGGGAGTAAATATGAGGTTATGGAAAATTGCCCGGGAACTCAATTTATTGAAAGCCGCAGGGGTACCTGATAAAAATGCTCAAATTGCGGCCGTAGTACACGGAAAAGCCATTGCAGTAAGTTTGACTGACAAAGCTTATGAAAAACGCTACCAAAAGAAAAATCCTAATACAGAACTGGTAAAAGCACTTGATAATTCCGGGGTCAAATTATACTTATGTGGACAAACTGTGGCGGGTATGAAAATTGAGCAAGACGAGTTGAACCCATCTTGGGAAGTTACCTTATCGGCGCTGCTAACTCTACCAATTTTAGAAAGTGAGGGATATTTGATGGTCCCTTAAGCCTCTTTGGGTTAATTAAAATTTCTGAACTCTGCCGATAGTATATTTCAACTAGAAAAATATTTCAAGAATGCATCTATTTATGGGATTTTGAAGTCTCCTTAAACAGTAAAGGCTATAAATAGCGATATAATTTTTCTAGTTTTTGAAACATAATCTTAAATTTTAAAATATGATGAGAGTTATTTTTGAAATACACACAAAAACTTTTCAAACTTCTATTTCAAAAAAACTTTCAAATAGTATTACAATGCTATCTAGTTTAGTCTCCAATAAGTTCGGAGTGATTTTTTAAATTTCAGATAATACCTTTGAAATATGAAATACAAGTGTAGCATTCCCTAAAGGAGGTTACGGCATATTTCAATAGAACGAAAAGCCCTATTCAGAATATCTTTGTTTTCAAGCTTAATCTCGTTCAGTTTTTCCAGTAATATTTCTGCCTGTGACTGTAAATCCATCATCAATCATTTTGCAGGTCCCTATTAAAGAACATATTCTTTCGTTCTCGTTTCCAAGATAATTACATTAAAGTGAAATGCTAAAAAATGATTCCGTATTTAGCTACGGAACGGCCGTAGTTATCTACGGAATATTTGAATAGTAGCCATTCCATCAAACAAAGAAAAAAATTAGATTTAAATTACTGGAACCAGAACTAGGTTGTTTCAATCTATTCATTGGAATTTTTATGGAAATGGGACTAAAATTCTTTTCTGTCTCGTGCTCCCGGTTTTCTTAAAGATGTTCGAAACATGTTTAGATACAGTGCTCTCGGCGATATAAAGATCTTCTCCAATTTTTTTTAGGAAAGATCGTTTAAAATCGATACTGCAATCTCGACTTCCCTTCTGGTTAAATCCTGATAGATGATTTTCGTCTTAATTGGATTATCTTTTTGCCCTTGATTATATGCAAAAACTTCATAAACAATATCTTTATTTTTTTAGGAAATAGAGATACCTATTGATCTCAATGGCTGTTATTGCATAAAATGCCAGGTTCATCACTGAAAATGTCAACCATTGGTAATCACCAATCACCGTCAAAATAGATAAGAGTGCAATGCAACTGATACTTATTAACGCTAATCTCTTTCGTTTTGAAATAAAGTTATTAGAGCTTTTCAAATTTGAAAT
>DRGP01000250.1 GCA_011050015.1 Leeuwenhoekiella sp.
AACGGGAAAGACTATTGCTGAAAATCTTGCAGATGTTGCCGATTTACGGGAAGGTCAGGACGTAATTATGCCAAAAGAAAATCCAGTTAAAGAAACCGGACACCTTCGCATTCTTTTTGGAAACCTCGCCGAGGGAGGAAGTGTTGCTAAAATTACTGGAAAAGAAGGGCTTCGTTTTAGTGGCCAGGCGAAGGTTTTTAATGGCGAATATGCCGCTAACGATGGGATTAGAGAGGGTAAAGTGAATAAAGGTGATGTGGTCGTCATACGCTACGAGGGGCCCAAAGGTGGGCCCGGCATGCCCGAAATGCTCAAGCCCACCGCAGCAATTATGGGCGCTGGTCTGGGCAAAGATGTCGCCCTTATTACTGATGGAAGGTTTTCAGGGGGAACCCACGGTTTTGTTGTGGGGCACATCGTTCCCGAAGCTCAAGAAGGTGGAAACATCGCACTTGTAGAAGATGGTGATATCATTACCATTGATGCAGAAAACAATTCGATTACCGTTGATATTTCCGAAGGGGAATTAAAAAAGAGAAAAGAAAACTGGAAGGAACCCAAACTTAAATTTGAGCGCGGCATCCTTTATAAATATGCAAGAACCGTTTCTTCGGCCTCACAGGGTTGTGTGACGGATGAATTTTAGAATTATGTTATGGAAACACAAACGATGAAATTGCAGCCCAACGAGAATCAGGTCAAGGAACGGATTACGGGAAAAGAGGCGATCATAAAATGCTTGCTTGCCGAAGGCGTCGATACGCTTTATGGCTACCCAGGCGGTGCCATTATGCCGGTGTATGACGAACTTTATAAATACAAGAACCAGCTTAATCATATACTTACCCGCCATGAGCAGGGAGCTACGCATGCTGCGCAGGGGTATGCCCGAGTAAGTGGAAGGGTAGGGGTTGCCATTGCAACATCGGGCCCTGGGGCAACCAATTTGATTACCGGTATTGCCGATGCGCAGATAGATTCCACGCCTTTGGTATGTATTACGGGGCAGGTAGCTTCGCATTTGCTGGGCAGCGATGCTTTTCAGGAAACCGATATCATTGGGATTTCCACGCCGGTAACTAAATGGAATTATCAGATTACCCACGCTTCAGAGATTCCTGAAGTAATGGCAAAAGCATTTTATATTGCCAAGAGCGGCCGTCCTGGCCCGGTACTTATCGATATTACCAAGGATGCGCAGTTTGAGGAGTTTGATTTCAGTTATAATAAATGCACCGGCATCCGTAGCTATAAGCCCATTCCGGTGGTCAATAAAGAAAAACTTGCCGAAGCGGCTGAATTGATCAACAATGCCAAAAAACCCATGATCGTTTGGGGGCAGGGCGTGATTTTGGGCAAGGCCGAAGAAGAATTTAAAGCTGTTGTAGAAAAGACGGGGATTCCTGCCGCATGGACGATTCTTGGTGTTTCCGCCATACCTACAGATCATCCTTTAAATGTAGGTATGGTAGGGATGCACGGTAATTATGCGCCCAATATGCTGACTAACGAATGCGATGTATTCATTGCCATTGGGATGCGTTTTGACGACCGCGTTACCGGTGATTTAAATACGTATGTAAAGCAGGCAAAAGTCATTCATTTTGAGATTGATCCTTCCGAAGTGAATAAAAACGTAAACGCAGATGTCGCGGTTTTGGGCAATAGCAAGGAAACGCTTGCCGCCATTTTACCACTGCTGAAAGAAAACAAACATGAAAGCTGGCATCAGCAGTTTAAAGATTTTTATAAAACGGAATTTGATAGGATCATCACCCACGATATCCACCCAACCAAAGAGGGCCTGACCATGGGTGAGGTAATTGAAGGCATCAACCAGGAAACCAAAGGGGATGCTGTGATTGTATCAGACGTGGGGCAGCACCAGATGGTGACTTGCCGCTACGCGAAATTCAACAAAACGCAAAGTAACATTACCTCGGGTGGATTGGGAACCATGGGGTTTGCGCTTCCGGCAGCGATCGGGGCAAAAATGGGCGCTCCAGAACGTGAAGTGATCGCAATCATCGGCGATGGTGGTTACCAGATGACCATTCAAGAACTGGGAACCATTTTTCAGACTAAAGTTCCGGTAAAAATTGTGGTGCTCAACAATGATTTTCTGGGTATGGTGCGCCAGTGGCAGCAACTGTTTTTTGACAAGCGTTATGCTTCCACAGAAATGGTGAATCCCGATTTTGTGGCCATTGCGAGAGGGTATTCCATAGAATCGCAACAAGTGACGAAGCGCGAAAATTTGGCGGGCGCCATAAAAACCATGATCGCTTGTGAAGGCCCTTATTTCCTAGAAGTAAAAGTAGAAAAAGAAGATAATGTATTCCCGATGGTTCCGTCAGGAGCTTCGGTTTCAGATATAAGATTAGAGTAATGAGCGAAGAAAAAACATATACCGTTTCCATTTATACCGAAAATAATATCGGTTTGTTAAACCGTATTTCGGCGATATTTCAGCGCAGGCATATCAATATAGAAAGCCTCAACACGTCAATTTCTGAAATTGAAGGTGTTTCGCGTTTTACTTTGGTACTCAGCCTTACCGAAGAGCGCATTAAAAAGATTATCGGCCAGCTGGAAAAACAGGTTGAGGTGATTAAGGCATTTTACCACACGGACGAGCAGACCATTTTTCTGGAAAGCTGTCTTTTTAAGATCAAATCATCGCTTTTGTTTGAAGAACCGCAGATTCAGAATATTATTAAAGAAAGCAGCACCCGCATCGTCACGGTAAACAAAGAATTTTTTGTTTTGGAAAAATCCGGAAGACGCAGCGAGATCGAGTTGTTGTATAGAGAACTCAGCGCTTTTGGCATTATGCAGTTTGTGCGCAGCGGGCGTATCGCCGTAACTAAGGATGAGATGAAAATTTCGGCCATGTTGGCTGAATTCAGAGAATAAAAACAGACCGAAATAACCAAATAATGACTCAAAAGAGGTTAAAAATCGCCACTTTTTGAACAAAACCAATTCCAATGAAAAATTACTTTAATACGCTTTCACTTAGAGATCAACTGGCCCAACTGGGAAAATGTCGTTTTATGGAAGCTGATGAATTTAGCGAGGGAGTAGAGGCACTTAAAGGAAAAAAAGTGGTGATTGTGGGCTGTGGCGCGCAGGGTCTTAATCAAGGGCTCAACATGCGCGACTCTGGCCTCGATATTTCATATGCACTCCGCGAGGGAGCGATCAAAGAAAAACGTACTTCCTATAAAAATGCCACTGAAAATGGTTTTAATGTGGGCACCTATAAAGAATTGATCCCAACAGCAGATCTGGTTTGTAATCTTACTCCAGACAAGCAACACACATCTGTGATCGAAGCGATCGTTCCGCTCATGAAAAAAGGGGCAACCCTTTCCTATAGTCACGGTTTCAATATTGTGGAAGAAGGCACTAAAATACGCGAGGATATCACGGTGATCATGGTGGCCCCAAAATGCCCAGGTTCTGAAGTCCGTGAAGAATATAAGCGCGGTTTTGGAGTTCCTACCTTAATGGCCGTTCACCCTGAAAATGACCCGGAACAGAAAGGGTTTGAACAGGCAAAAGCCTATGCCGTGGCCACCGGAGGTCACCGTGCAGGTGTACTTGAGTCTTCTTTTGTCGCTGAGGTAAAAAGTGATCTTATGGGCGAACAGACCATTCTTTGTGGCGTGTTGCAGACCGGTTCTATTCTTTGTTTTGATAAAATGGTAGCCGAAGGAATTGATAAGAATTATGCCGCGCGATTGATTCAATACGGTTGGGAAACAATTACCGAAGCCTTAAAACACGGTGGAATCACCACCATGATGGACAGGCTGAACAATCCTTCAAAAATCAAGGCTTTTTACCTGGCGGAAGAACTGAAGCAAACCCTTCGTCCACTTTTTGAAAAACACATGGACGATATTATGTCTGGCCATTTCTCAAAAACCATGATGGAAGATTGGGCAAACGATGACAAAAACCTGCATAAATGGCGTGCCGAAACCGGTGAGACCGCTTTTGAAAAAACAGATGCGCAGGAGCAAAAAATAAGTGAGCAAGAATATTTTGATCACGGTACCTTGCTTATCGCTTTTGTAAAAGCAGGTGTGGAACTCGCTTTTGAAACCATGACCGATGCTGGAATCATTGCAGAATCTGCTTATTATGAATCGCTGCATGAAACGCCTTTAATTGCCAATACCATTGCCCGCAAGAAGCTGTTTGAGATGAACCGTATTATTTCTGATACGGCAGAATATGGCTGTTACCTATTTGATCATGCCGCAAAACCCTTACTTCAGGATTTCATGAAAAAAGTAGATAAAAAAGCAATAGGAGCTGATTTTGCCAAGAGCAACGGAGTAGACAACCGTGAACTTATCGCCGTGAATGACGCCATCCGCAATCATCCTGTAGAAGAGGTAGGTGCTTGGTTACGGGAGTCTATGACCGCGATGAAAGAGATTAGAACTGCAGTTGAGGAGCAAGATGCTGTCACGGCCTAGTCGAAACTAAGGATAAACTGAAGTTTTAACTTCAGATCAAAACCAGACCTCACTGGTTTTGAAAACCTGTGAGGTTAACCACTATTATTTTGAATTATTAAAAATTAATTTTGACCCAAACAAAAAGCACATATTATCCCAGTCTGGAAGCGATAAAACAAGCTGCCGAAACCCTAAAAGGAGTGGCCGCAACCACTCCTTTGTTACCCAATTTTCATTATTCAAGGCAGTTTGATGCTAATATTATGCTGAAAAGGGAAGATCTACAGCAGATTCGTTCCTATAAAATCAGGGGGGCATATAATAAAATTTACTCACTGAGCATAGAAGATCGGGAAAAGGGCATCGTGTGTGCCAGCGCTGGTAATCACGCACAAGGTGTTGCTTTCGCTTGCGCGAAATTGAAGATCAAGGGGACTATTTTTATGCCTTCGCCCACGCCAAAACAGAAGATTGAGCAGGTAAAGATGTTTGGTGAAGACCAAGTTAATATTGTGCTTACGGGTGACAACTTTGATGATGCAAGCAAATCTGCACAAGCAGAATGTGAACTATTAGGAAAAATATTTGTACATCCTTTTGATGATGAAAAAATCATCGAAGGGCAGGCCACAGTGGGGCTGGAAATTTTAGAACAGACCGAAAACCCTATAGACTATGTGTTTGTACCCGTGGGCGGTGGTGGTTTGGCCTCAGGATTGAGTACGGTTTTCCATTTGCTTTCACCAGATACAAAAATTATTGGGGTAGAGCCGGAAGGCGCGCCTTCCATGCGTACATCAATAATGGCTAAGGCAAATACAAAACTTTCCATGATCGAAAAATTTGTGGACGGAGCCGCCGTGCAGCGTGTGGGCGACCGTAATTTTGCCATTTGCAGTGAATATCTCACAGAAATGGTAACCGTTCCCGAAGGGAAAATCTGCCAGACCATTCTCGACCTTTATAATAAAGATGCCATTGTGGTTGAACCAGCGGGAGCCTTGACGCTTTCTGTTCTGGATGCGTATGCAGAAGAAATAAAAGGTAAAAACGTGGTCTGCGTTATTAGCGGCAGCAACAGCGACATCACACGTACTGCAGAGATTAAGGAGCGGGCGTTGCTTTATCAAGGGTTAAAACACTATTTTATCATTCGTTTTCCCCAGCGGGCGGGTGCTTTAAAGGAATTTGTGGCAGAAATCATGGGACCTAACGATGATATTACCTTCTTTCAATATTCGAAGAAAACCAATCGGGAAGATGGTCCTGCGGTGGTGGGCATTGAGTTAAAATCGCAAGATGATCTCAAACCATTGATCAGGAGAATGAAAAACCGCAATTTTTTTGGCGAATATCTCAATGACAAACCCAATTTATTTGAGTTTTTGATCTGATTTTTGGCATTTTTAACCCAAAAAATGAGGAGAATTACTAAAAAATATTGAAAAGGTATTCCTGAATCAATTCCGAAAACTTTCGGAAAAGGTTGCCGAAAACCTTCTTTTTTGATTATTTCCTCCTCTTTTAATGCTGAAAATTTTCTATTTTTATTCGATTTACTTAAACTTTCTATCAATTTTTTATTAAAAAAGCAATAATGATACCTTCCGAAGCGGCTACGATACCCACACAATTTGAAATAACCCCTATCGAACAGAATACCTATTTAGTAGATGGCAAACTGGTTCCCTGGAAGGGCAAGACCAGCGATGTTTTTTCTACAATTCAAACAGAGCAGGATGGTGAATCAAAACCTACCCGGTTAGGTTCTATTCCCAGTCTTGGTGAAAAGGAAGGTCTGGCAGCGCTACATGCAGCTGTAAATGCTTATGACAAAGGCCAGGGCGCTTGGCCCACGATGAAAGTTGCAGACCGCATCAAATGCATGGAAGCCTTTGTAAAAAAGATGAAAACCAAAAGGGAGCAGGTGGTTAATTTGCTCATGTGGGAAATTTGCAAAAACTATCCTGATTCTCAGAAAGAATTTGATCGCACCGTCGAATACATTTATGACACGATTGAAGATTATAAGAATATGGATCGTGACAGTGCGAAATTTCATAAACAGGATGGTATTCACGCCCACATACGCCGCGGACCGTTAGGGGTTGTGCTGTGTATGGGACCTTATAATTATCCACTTAACGAAACGTTTTGCTTGCTCATTCCTGCATTAATTATGGGGAATACGGCTATTTTTAAACCGGCCAAACACGGCGTGCTGTTGATCTCTCCACTTCTGGAAGCATTTCAGGAAAGTTTTCCTCCAGGCGTTGTGAATATCGTTTACGGCCGCGGTAGGGAAGTGGCCGCTCCTATCATGAAAACGGGAAAAGTAGATGTGCTGGCGCTTATAGGACACAGTTCTTCAGCAAATGCGTTGCAAAATTTGCATCCCAAAAAGAACCGGTTACGTTTGGTTCTGGGGCTAGAGGCCAAAAATCCGGCGATTATTTTGCCTGATGCCGATCTTGACCTTGCCGTTTCGGAATGCATTGCGGGTACGCTTTCCTTCAACGGCCAGCGATGCACAGCCTTAAAAGTGGTGTATGTGCATGAAAATATAGCGGAAACTTTTAACCGTAAATTTTCAGAACAGGTTGATAAATTGAAATTCGGCCTGCCATGGGAAGATGGTGTGAAATTAACGCCGCTGCCAGAACCCAATAAACCAGCTTATATTCAGGAATTAATTGATGATGCCCAGTCCAAAGGCGCCAAGATTTTAAATAAAAAAGGCGGTGAACGCAGCGAAAACTACATTTTTCCAGCGGTTCTGTTTCCAGTTTCAAAAGATATGCGTGTGTATGAAGAAGAACAGTTTGGGCCGGTAGTACCTGTGCTTACTTTTAAAAATATTGATGAACCCCTTGATGATATGGCCGAGTCTAATTATGGACAGCAAGTGAGTTTATTTGGAAAAGATGTGAAAACATTGGCGCCGCTCATCGATACGCTGGTCAATCTGGTATGTCGCGTTAATTTGAACAGTTCGTGCCAGCGTGGCCCAGACGTCTATCCGTTTACCGGTCGCAAAGATTCTGCCGTGGG
>DRGP01000251.1 GCA_011050015.1 Leeuwenhoekiella sp.
AAAGAATTTTACCAAGGTTGATTTTAAGGTCAAGATAAATTCCAAAAGTGATGGTGCCAATACCGAAGAGGCACAGGGCTCTTTTCACTTTGTGTTTTTATTTGAAGTGGAAAACCTGAACGAACTTACCGAAACCAAAGAGGACAATACCGTAAGCATTTCGGGTGCTCTCGGAAATGCCCTGGCCTCCATCACCTACTCTACCTCCCGGGGCATTCTTATGACCCGTTTTCAGGGCACTCCATTAAAAGATTTTATTTTACCGGTAATCGACCTTGGTAAAATTCTTTTCGAGGTTAAACCCCATATCCAGGTTACTACTAAAATCGTGTCCTACAACTTTTTTTTTATCGAAGTCATAAGGGTTGCTCAGAAGGCCTTCCACAATATGGAAATCTATTATATGTATTTTATGTGGGTCTAACATATTAACCTACGTTTGCTAAGGGACTGGAATGTGTCCTTTTTACCGAAAGAACATCGCCCTCACTGAACTTTACATCTGTATCCCTATGGTTTTTATACACAGTCATACGTACCGTTTTTCCTTGAAAGCTAGGACTGGTTTTATGGTGCGGTACGTGAATGATTGGTGCATCAAACTCCGCTTGCATTTTTGCCAATGATTTAAGGGTAAAATTGTGCGTGCCCGTCAGCCATTTGTTGATCTCGGAAGGGCGCTTGCCCATCCTGCCGGCAAGGTCTTTCTGGGACATACCATTGTCCTCGAGCAATTGGTTTATACGTACCAAAATATCAGCGTAAAGGTTTACAAAGATTTTTGTATCCTTTGGGGTGTTGTCCAAAATACGTTTTGCGATTGTGCTTCTCATGATAAAGGTGTTGGTTCGTTAAAGGATGATGTCATTACCGCCGTCGAAAGAGTTTAAAATCCTGTTCTCTTCATTGACTAGTATTGTGCCATCCTGAATTGCCCTTGTGATTTGCTGGGCGTAGCTGCAAGCTTCCTTCCATTGGGCGTGCAGACTGCTTGTTTGGTTGGTGGGGCCATCTTTGATACCTCCGTTAAAAAGTATGACAATGTTTTCTGTAATCCGCAGGGCATAAAGTCTTAAAGGGAAATTGGGATAATGGTAATCAAAGGTGCCCAGTTTAATTTTTCCTTGGGCAGGAAAGCCATCCACTTCATTTTCATGTCGGTTAAAAAATGCATTTAGGGCACCATGCCTATTGCCCATAGCTTCTATAATAAAGGTCACGAGCGTTTGCAGCGCCTCTGTATAAATAGGGTTGTTTTCATAACGCATCAAAAAGTAATCGGTTTCCATATGGTCTGCATCTTCTTGCAATACGGAGTAAAAAGTACACCGCTCACATTCATCATCCCATATTTTGAGTTCAAATCTAGACACTTTTAATTGAATTTACAAATTAAAATACACTTTTAAGTGTATTTTGGGTTATATAATTAACTTATATCCCAATTTTAAAAAGATTTTGGAATTATTATCTTGCTCTAATTATCAATGAAAATCAAGTAATCCTCTTTCTTTACACTCTTCTAAAAATTTCGATTTTAAAAACCCCCTTTGTGATAATGGAATTTTTTTTGCCTCTTTCACTATATTTTGATAATAGGTTTCCACGTTATTTGTATGCCCCAACTCAACTGCATTTTCAAACTCGTCATAAATTGAATAAAACCAGCTTTTACCATCATTTTGACTGCATAAAATAGCCTTATACCGCTCTTCTAAGCCGAAAACTCTTTTCCAGGATTCAATTTCCTGCACATAGTCTCCTTTAGCAACTATAGTTAAATCAATATCTGCTGGTTCTAAATTTAAAATATCATTAGATTTAAGTTTGATATTAATTTCGACATCTGGATGATTATTTTCATAAGGATAAAATGCTTTTGTTCTATTCTTATCATTTGTGATAGGATCAATCTTTATAATGGGGTTCTCTTGAAGTTTATATGTGCTGTTACATTCATTGCACATGGGTGATAAATTGTGGAAGTTAAGAACATTAAACGGGTAAAGACCTTTCGGTAAATAATGGTCATAAGCTTCCCTATAGCTATTATTGTTTCCTTTCAAATCAGATAAGGCACAAAATGGGCAAACTCCTTTGTTATTCGCACTCATAAACTGCTTGTCATAATCTGTGATTAGTTGTGTACTTAGGAAGCCGAAAATTTTTAGGTTGAATGGCGAATCTTTTCCATAAAGTTTGCCGTAAAAATTTTTCAATTCTTTGGCTAATTTTGGTTGTTTCGCTGCTATATCTCTGTAAGTAATTGGCTCAATTGCTACATCCTTGCAAATTCCCTCTATGTTATTATTGTGATGAAATTTTTCCTTTAGCTCATCCTTGTATGCTTCATCGAGGTCTAAGAATATCTTGTAAATATTTTCGATAGAAGAATTAAAAAAATACGCCCATTTTCCGTCCTCATAGCCCAATTCAACATAGATTTTATGTAATTCGGGGTGGCCTTTTAATTTAGTATCGTCAAAATTCCCTTGTGCTTTGAGCCACACTTCTAAGAACAAGTAATCTAGATACCCCTGTAGTTTCTCTATTTGGTGCGGTATGTAATTGAATGTGAAATGCATGCTCTAAGAAAACGAATCTAAAATTTTATTTATTAACATCATACGTTCCACAGAATCTCCCAAGGTGTCTTTTATTTCTTTAATTAGGGCTTCCTTATCCTCAGCGGTCTTTGAGTCGTCGAACTGGTTGTTGTATTTGCTGACTATACTTTGGGCATATTCACCAATTGTATTAGGCATTCCAAAAATGCGAATGCCTATTTTATTAACCGATGTTCCAAGAGTTTGAAAATCTGGTCTTAAAGGAGCCTGAATTTTTAACGAGTTAGACATTTTCTTAAAGATCAAAACATATATTTTATCGCAGTCTGAAAGCAAATAAGGAGAGTGCGTAGTAATTAACATATCTTGTAATACTGGCATGTGATTTTGATTCACCGTAGAATTCTTCTTTTCAAAGCAACTTCTTACACTCGAAATATATTTGGCTTTCCAGTCTGGATTAAAATGAGTCTCTGGTTCGTCTAAAAGGAATAAGCTTCTGGTGTTTCTAAACAACAAGCTTAGTCCGAGCGTATGAATGAATTGATGCTCTCCGTCAGAAAGATTCTTAGTATAAATGGTTTTATCCATATCATTTTTTCTGAGGAGAACATCCTTAAATCTCAAAATCCTATCCTCTTCGATAGGTGATTGAGCGATGTCATTATTAATGAAAGGGTTAGTTGACCCATACGTTCTTTCTTTGTTTTTCTTGCTAATAATAAAATTATTGAGAATTATACCAAGTTGAAAAAATTCAAATAGTTTCAATGGATTTTCTTCAAAGTGCAATTGAAATGCGCGTTTAGTAGCATTATTGACCTTAAAATCAAATATCAAATAACTGTTAGTATTGAAATCTAAATCATAGTTATCTGTGAATGGCCCCTCATCAGGATTCAGTTGTTCTGACCAGCAAGTTGCGCACCGTTTTAATTTTTCAATATAAGATCTCGTACTTATATTACTAATGCCATTGGTTTCAGGTAGATCTAGATTATCAATCAATTTTAAAGCATTATCGTCTATAAATTGTTTTGCAAAAAAAGAATCTATTTCAAGGTCAGTACGCAGAATTAACCGGAAAGCATCGATTTGTCCAAGCTGGACGTATTCTCTAAAAGGTCTTAAAATAGGGGAGGGTTCATCGGATTCTGGGTCATCGAACATCAATAGACAGGTTAGCATTATTGCCTGACTGAATTCTGAATCCAGAAAAACCAATGATGATTCTGGAGACGCGTCCACAAATTGCTTGGATATCAAATTACTATAATATTCATCGTATTGTAATAATCTACTTTTGAAAAAGGGTATACTTAAAGTCTCATTATGCCCAGAAGCGTAGCCTACTACATATCTAGGCAAAAGACTTTTTATTTGTTTTTGTGAAAGATCCTCATCAGTATCCGAAATTTCCTCAAGGTTTAGGATTTTAATTAGCGGTCGGTTATTTGATTTCTTTTTGATTGAAACATGAGCAATTACTTCATTACTTGACTGCGGAAAAAAGTCGGATTCTAGAAAAGTAAAATACTCAAGTTCATAAGCGTTCAAACGTGATTTCTTAGGATTGAATACTTTTTCAAAATAATCCGGCTTATTGCTTAAATAAATGCCATCCAGATGATAAAATATCTCGGCAAGCGCCTCCAAAACATTGGACTTACCGCTTCCGTTTTTACCTGCCAATAAATAAGGGTTGAATTTAGTAATTTCGTCAGAATCAAAATCTCTTAAAAAGAATATTTCAAATCCTTTTTTTAATGAGCGAAAACCGTCCTGACTATTTATTTTAAGCCTTATAAGCTTCATCTGTTAATTTTAATTTGATTCCCCCTTCTTTTTCGTCAAATACTTGCTCTATTAACGGTGGTTTAGCGTCTATGAATTTAAAAATTATTTCTTTCCAAGGTTCATAGTCTATATCAAGATTATTATGATTATAATAATTATAGAACTCCTCTTCTATATCCTGATATGTGAACATTTTTCCTTGAAAAGCATCCTTTAATAGAAATTGATAAAATTCATCCATTCTAGTAAAATCGAACTCAATACCATCTCTAGTCTCTCGAATTTCTTCTGGTATTCCCAAATAATCAAAAAATGTCATTTCGGTAATATCCCGCTTCCCTTTAAACTCTAGAATAGCTTTTTTAACTTCCTTGACGTCCAATTTTTTAAGACGTTTAGATGGCTTTGATACTATATTTTCGAACTTATTTTTCGATTCATTTTCACTAAATCCTTCCCGTAAAACAACCCTACTCGTATCCAACTCTCCTTTAAAGGCATCCTGACTTAATCTGCCATAAAGATTTTCCAGTTGCATAAGATGGCTTTGATATAACTGTTTGGATTGTTCTGCTTTTTCGACTATTTCTGCAAACTGCAATTGTTTTTCTGGACCGGCTAATTTGAATTTATAAGCGTTAAGAGCTTTTCTATTAATTTTTGGAATGTTGGCTCTTCCTGAATTATTCTTCGCATGGCTTAAAAATCTTTGGGATTGCAGTTCGTATTTTAAGAAGTGAATATTTAGTTTCTTTGAATTTTTGGGTTTAATGGGATAAACATCTGCACTACAAATCCCTGTAAAATCCATTACAGAAACTTTATTTAAGTACGGACGTATTTTGCTATATAGCAAATATCCAGGTTCAAAAAGGTATTTTCCACTTATCAAATTTTCGTTTCCGGCTTTCTTTAGGTTTATTAGCTTACCAGTATTGGGTTCTATGTTAGCTCCGCCAACATGATACATTTCTGAATACGGTTTCGTATTTGGATCAACCAATCCGTTTTGAATATTAATTACTTCCCCCATGCTTACTTCTTCTCCTTTTCTATCCCCAAACATCTCTAAAAAAGTACTTTTCATAAGTTTATCCAGTAAAGCAATACTTTCCTTGCGCTGTGCGATCAAGTTTTCACAATCGCTTAGGACTTGGGCAATGCGTTTTTGGTCATCAATTTCTTTTGGTATGGGGAATTTACCATCTTTCAAAAATTTAAAATGGCGACTATATCCTGCATCGGGTAAATCAAAATTCTTCAATGCATAATATAGATACTTGCTATAAAAGTCTTTAGATTTAGATGTGAGTGCTTTTGCACCATCTGCACCTAAAGCAATTGGAAAGTCAATAAATTTTATTGCTCTAGTATGATCTCCAAATATTATGACCGGCAAATTGTCTTTATTGATAACATTTTCATCATTGGTATAACCTGCAATAAAATCTTTTGATTGATCGACGATCGGAAAAATTCCACTTTCCAAATAATGAGACTTTGGGACTTTATGAAATTTTCGAGTTGAGTCTTCCAGAACTTTGAGAAATGGTTTTATATTTATTTCCATCAAAACAATTCTTTTAATTCTTTCAACTTCTCCGAAATCTGCGCTTCCAGACCATTTTCTCCCATGAGCTTTTCCAAAATTCCTTCGGGTTTCTCATACGCTATCTCCTCATAAACCTCTTCTTTGTATTGCGAGAAGCTCAAATCATAACCTTCTGCCACGATTTCCTTTTTGGGCACGGTGAAGTGTTTTCGTTTTCGGTCGTTTGCTGCGGTTTGCTTCTCGACTGCGCCTGCATCGCCAGCAGACAGGCTCGAAGTGACATTTATTTTATATTTAAGGAGAATATCCTGCAAATCGCCATACCCTTCTAGTTTGTTGCGTTTGTCGTCCAGACTGTAGCCGTCGCTTTCCATATTGTAGAACCAAACGTTTTCGGTCTCGCCGCCTTTGGTAAAGACTAGTAGCGCCGTACTTACGCCCGCATAGGGTTTAAAGACCCCGCTAGGCACGGTGATGACCGCTTTGAGTTCGCTCTGCTCGATCATCAGTTTGCGCGCGGCCTTAAATGCTTTTCCCGTTCCAAACAATACGCCCTGTGGCACAACTATACCGGCGGTACCGCCTATTTTGAGCATATTATAGATACGCTCAATAAAAAGTAGTTCGGTCTTGGTTGTACCCAGTTTTAGGTTTTCGTTGATGTCGCCTTTGTCAATATTGCCCGTAAAGGGCGGATTTGCCAATACGATGTGATATTGCCCCGGCGCATCATAGCTTTTGCTCAGGGTGTCCCTATAATCTACCTGCGGGGTGTCGATCCCGTGCATCATCAGGTTCATCAGCCCCAGACGCACCATGGTCTGGTCAATATCGTAGCCTTGCAAACTGTTGTCTAGGATATCCTTGACCTCTTTGGTGAGTTTTGCGCTTTTGCTGGAACGTATAAACCCGTCCTCGTCGCGATCCCGCTTTTCCTTATCCTCGTCAAGTTGGGTGACCAGATACTGGTAAGCGTCCAATAAGAAACCGCCCGTACCACAGGCAGGATCCGCGATGCGGTTGCCCAGTTTTGGCGCTACCAATTCCACCAATAATTTTATGATATGCCGCGGCGTCCTGAACTGCCCGTTCTTACCGGCACTTGCGATCTCGCTCAATAAGTACTCGTAAACATCACCCTGTATATCCTGAAAATCCTGTCCTTTTTCCGAGGCATCGGTCTCCATTTCAGCAAATATTTCATCAATGATTTTAACGGCTTCCACGAGCAGGGAGGGTTTTGGGATGATAAAGACCGCATTGCGCATGTGCTTTACAAACGGGGAATCTTCGGTGTCCAGCGTTTTGATGAACGGGAACACAAACTGTTGCACGCGCAAAAGCATTTCTTCGGCAGAAAGGCGTTTAAACTCGCTCCATCGCAATTTTTCCTTTTCTATTTTTTGGTCGCTGTTGGGCAGTTCAAATATTCCATCAAAACGCGAGGTGTACCGGTCGCCGGTAAATTCCGCTTTCGCGAGAGCTTCTTTGTCGTTCTCATCCAGTTTTTTCATAAAGAGCAGATAGGTAATCTGCTCAATGGCGGTCAGCGGATTGGAAATTCCGCCGCTCCAGAACTTGTTCCAGAGCTCCTGAATTTTTGATTTTATCGTTGGATTATGCTGTAAAAGACTCATTTATTAGGCTACAAGTTGTTCGGTTAATGTGACGATCTCTTTGATTTCATTAGGGTTAAATATCCCTTGGATCCCTTTAGGGTGAATTACCGTAAACGGGGCTTCCAGCAAGTTACGTTTATGTATCCTGCCACGCTCGATAATATAATCCCGCAGCAGGTGCAGGAACTCTATTTGTCGCGTGGTAAGGGTGGTGTGCGCGGCAATAAATGTGGCCACCTTGTTGTTTACCGTCTCGTCAAAGCTTTCCAGGACTTCAATCCCGAGAATGTGCTTGATAAACTGTATTAACCTTGCCCGCTGGTTCTTATAGACTTTCTGCAACAGGGCTTCAGTGATATGCGGATCTTCACGGTGCAATTCTTTGGCCAATTGTTCGGCCTCTTCAGGGGTGATGTTCCCGCCCGTTTTTATCTTTTGGAGGATCGGGTTACGGTTTAGCATTTCGCTGATCTTTTCCTCAACCATGTTCCGATAGCTCGAAATGCTGACCGATTCGTGCTGTGGACCAAATTCCACAAATTCCTTTTTGATCACCAGATCGTTTAAGTTAAGCTGATCCATCCCGCCACCACCGGAACCTGTATCGATGTAGCGCATCAACGGGGCCAGCTTTCGCGAAAGCGTATCAAATTCGGCATCTGTTACGAATGACCAATAGTGGTTAGAAAGTACCTTGTGGATATACCCGGAATGCCTTGCAACCGTATTCACGGACTGTGGTAACAGCGTTACGCGCCCTTGGATATTCTCTTTTAGGATTTCCAAACGTTGCCCATCTTCCTCCAAAAATGCTAAAGAGGTTTCCAAAACATCCTTTTCAAAGCGCATAGCCTTAAAATCGATTTGAGAAACTGTCCTGAACAGCGGTTGAATAATATCCCTCAAAAAGTCAAAACTTTTAGGTTCGAGGTTTTCCCAAAAATCGGCTTTTAACGCCTTAAAAATGGCTGTTTGCGCCTCCTGTATCACTACGGAATCTTGGGGCAGGCGCTGTATCTGTTTTCTAAAAAAAGCTATTTCCTTAAAGGCGATATCGATCTTGTCCAGTTCCAGCGCAGTTTCGATCTTATCGATGCGCATTCCTGCAAACCGGACGGGCAAAGGAATCTGTATATTGTTCTCGCGCCCTTTTGGGTTCAGCTTAAAATATTCAAAATTATCCCAGCAGTCCAAAATCAGGAAAACATCTTTTTCGGGACACCAAGGTTTTATGGCGGTAGGTTCAAGCAAGCGGGTACCACGCCCGATCATCTGCCAGAATTTGGTGTAGGAAAACACAGGTTTGGCAAAGACTAAGTTGACCAGTTCGCGTACATCAATACCTGTATCCAGCATATCCACACTAATGGCGACCCGGGGCATATCATTCACTTTAAATTGATCGAGCAGACCACCTTTGCCATATACCCGAGAGTCATCAGAAACCAAAACCTTTGCCAGTTCCCCATGGTATTCCGGATAGAGAATGTCAAAAATTTCCTCCATTTGCCGCGCTTGTGGAATGGATTGACAGAACAGAATACTTTTTCCCGGTAGCACACCATTGGGGTCTTTTATGGATTCTTCCATAAACTCACGCACGATCAGGGAATTAGTACCCCTATTTCGCACCGACTTTTCGAGCTGTGTACCCTCATAGTTTATCCCTTCGATATCCCTGCCTTCATGCAGGAGCTTTTTCTGATCTTCCAGCGAGACCGTGCGTTTGCTGATCCCCTCATCCTGAAACTTGGTATGGATTTTCATCACCTGAAAATCGCATAAGTACGGAGGGATGTTATTTACCGCTTCTTCATATGAATACGCGAAAGTGGGAAGCCCATCTTCGCATTCAAAAAGCTCGAAGGTGTTGTGGTCGATCACATCGGTTGGCGTGGCTGTCAATCCGAGCGTTATGGTATTGAAATAATTCAAGACCTCTTGATAGGTATTATAAATAGATCTGTGGCTTTCATCAATGATGACCAGATCAAAGAAATGCGGGGACAAGATGTCTTCTTTTTCTTTGACGATGTTGAGCATGGTAGGATAGGTAGAAACATAAACCCTACGATCTGTGGCTATGGATTTTTCACCCCGTTTCGGCCAGGTGGGTTCATTGGGCAAATGCTCTTTAAATGCATCGAGTGCCTGATCCCGGAGCGCGATCCTATCCACTAAAAACAGGATTCGTTCCGCCCAACTTGCCCGCATTAAGGCATCTACAAGTGCAATACATGTTCTCGTTTTACCCGTGCCCGTTGCCATAACCAGAAGAAATTTGGTACGTTTCCTTTCTATGGATTCCATTACTTTTCTGATCGCCTGTATCTGATAATCCCGTCCGGCGATATCTGTGTTAATGAGTTCGGCGGCCAAACTCTTTTTTCGCTTTCTGATATAACGGTACCGTTCCAGATCATCCCTAGTGGGAAAACCGACAATCTGTTTTGGTGGGTAATTTCCTAAATTCCAGAAATGTGTTTCGAGACCGTTCGTATAAAAGCAGAAGGGTAAAATACCGGTCTCCGCATATATGGCCTCACAATATTGTTTGGCCTGTTCGCGTCCGAGTTTCGAATCCTTTGAGGTTCTTTTGGCCTCAACCACGGCGAGTGGTTTGTTGTCTTTACCCAACAAAACGTAATCACTAAATAAGCTTTCGCCATACTCGCTATCCGGTTCAGAAGCGATATTGGTTTTGGTGAGGTATTCTTCGGTTACTTGGGTATGGTCATTGACGTTCCAGCCCGCAATTTGCAAGTGTTTGTCAATTAGGTTTTTTCTTGTCTCGGTTTCGTTAATAATGGTAGGTAAATAGTCTGTTTCAAATATAATGGAAACATTGAAATAAGGATTGTATTAGACAATAAATCCACCGAAAATGAAAGAAAATGTAGGTATTGCTGTACTGGATTGCCTAAATCATATCGATAGGGTAAATAAATGTGCCTAACTTGAACAGACCACTCCACTCAATTTCCTTCCACTCCGCGAAAAGCTCCATTTCAAAAAATCCGGTTCATTCCAAAAGTCTTAAACCCAATCACCGAAAAAGTGATCAAGTTCGCCTGATTTCGATGATATATTAAAATGGTTTGCCCTAGTAAAGATCGAGGATACATTCAAAGAAGATTTTAATGTTGAACACAATTAAGAGGGCTGCCATTTTGAGTAGCGAAGCGGATAAAAATGAGTAGCAAGAGGGTAACACGCTGCGCGATGTTACATATCCATAACTCATTTTATATCAGCTAATTATGAATTTATCAATTTCTGGATTTTCTCGAATTTGCGTCAAATGGCTTGGTAGCCCCCATAAACAGGCTCATTTTTGCGACAATTAACATTTTTGTAGGAGTAAAGAATCGAAATTCGTGATAGCCCTCACCACATTCCCCTGCACTGCGTTTCAGGCAAAGCGATTCGTCCAAAAGGTCTTGAACACAGGCCAAAAAAATTCAATTTTGTTATTTTAAAAATGTTGAATTGATTTTGGTCTACGTTCGCTGGACATCCTAGCTTCGAATTGACCGATACGTTTTCTTAGAGCAATTTCATGTTCCCATATTTCCAGTAGCCCACTCCCTGTTTTTGGTAATAAAAGAACAGGATTAAAAATTAGCCGGGCGCATAAACCAGTCGGCTGCGCCTTCCTATTTATAGCCCTTTTCTAATTTTATATTCCTGTCGGGGATAACTATCAAAAAAGGGAATGCGAAGGCACTGGAAGAAGTAAGGGAAGATGAAAAAATAGTGTGCGAACTGATCTAGATTGTCATCCCATTAGACGTTCAAAAAAGGAACATGCTCAGGATAAAAAAAGTAAAGGTTTTTAAAGTAGGGGAGGAGATACCGGAATTGTATTCCAGCAGGAGGGACTGTTATTCAATTGGTATTTTTACTGTTAGAGTGTGAATAGGATACATTTCACCAATTCGCGAATTGCAAATCTCCGCATACCGAAACATAACACTTGTGATTTCGAATAAAAATTAGGTAAGCTTGAAAATAAAATCCAACCTTAAATTAAATAAGTTTACTCACGCATTGTATATGCTATTTGCATTTAGTTGAGTGCCTTTTGGCCTCACCTTACGGGTGTACAAGCACCCTCAAATTTTTTTAGTCCACTATCAGTTCAATACCTGCTTTTTCGGCTTTGTACTTTATTTTTTCAGTCAGTTCATAATAGCTCCAGTTGCGAAGGACAAATTGTTCTTCCTTGGCCATGGCGATCTTTTCTTCCTGGTTGAGCAGGATCAGGGTTCCTGCCCGGTGCTTGATGCAAAAATCTATAAGTTTGCGGCTATAGACATGAAGGCGCTGGTGCACATAATTGCGCTCTGCTTTTCGAAATTTATCTACCGCTTTCGTTTTTCGTTTGATCCCTTTGCCAGAGCGGCAATGGGTGGCTCCGACCTGGGCCCGCTTACGGGCGGACTGGATCGCCAGCCTTCGGTATAAAAACTCTTCACGGGAGCCGATACTCAGCCTAAATTTGTTTGCTTTGACCACTATGGGATGTTCCAGGGAAAGGGAAGCCTCTGCAATTACTTCCGGTTTTAGTTGGTGCTCTTCTTTTTCAAATTCAAAAACAGCCAGCCAAAAAATCTTCCCGCCCTCCAGCTTAATATGTGAAGTGCGCAATTTTCGCTCTTTTTTGGAGAGTTCCTCCAGGAGCCTGCGTTTATCGGTAAAGTCTTTTCCAAGATAGGTTTTAAAGGGAAGCTGGAACAGGTTAAAGCAAAAGGCCTTTTTCTCCGGATCATGGTAGATCTTATAGATACAGTCCCCACCAAAAGGAACGGCCATATCCCGTCTAAAATTCTTTAAGGAGCGTTCCCCGCTCCAATATTCCGTTCTGTTTTTATTAAAGGACGATAGTAGGGTACGGTTTAGGCTGGAGAGCATATCAAGGGGGATGTCCCCTCGAAAGCGGTCGCAGACCACCCGGTAGGTGGTATTAATGCGAGAACGCTGCAAAATTCCCAGTTCATCTTTTTTTTGATCGGTCAGTTTGTACTTCACCCCTTCGGAGAGGTAGAAGAACTCTTTGATCATTTCCTGCACATACTGATGGGACACAATGATATTGGCCGCCCTAAAACAGCGGTTCTGCCACTGGTAGAGTTTATCCAGGACTTCCTTGCGCTCTTCCTTGGTGGGCAGGTCTACCAACAGCTGGATCTTTCGGGTCAGGGTAATGGTCTTCTTTTTCATACTAGGCCGGTTGAGGTTGATGGTGTGTAT
>DRGP01000252.1 GCA_011050015.1 Leeuwenhoekiella sp.
TCAGCCTTGCTACGGCAGTTTGTCTCGGCAATGCGGCAACTATAAACGTGACTTCCGAAAACGGTAATCTCAGCGATGGCACTTATATATTTACCTATAATCTTTCAGGTATAAATACCAGCGGAGATCTGGACTCAGATATTACAACTGCTTGCGTAGGAAAAGTAAATGCACCATTGCCGTCAGAAAAATCTATGGTAGCCGTGTAGTTTTTGGTTTCTTCACTTGTGGTTAACGTATAGCCCAGTATATAGGTTCCGTCAGGAATATTTATGCTGTCATCTGCTATAGTAAGGCTTACCGGCTGTGATTCGCAAACCGAGGCAATGCTCAGGCTACTCGCCGAAAGGTCGGGATAGGGAGAAATGGTAAAAGTAGCCCCAGTTTCACTCAGGTTAGCTGCGGTGCAACCCGATGCTGTATTTTGCAGTTCAGCGATGGTAAGGGTTGAGGTTCCTGTATTCAGATTTTCTCCAGGAAGATCAAATGAAGCAGAGCCATTACTGAATACAAGTTCGATACTTTGGTTTTCAGCGGTATTTGCTCCAGTAAGCGCATAGGTAATGCTATACGTGCCGTCGGTAATATTGGTAGTGTCACTACTGTTTAGAGAAACGGTAACCAAATCTTCCACGCAGGTGTCATTGATGTCAAGTACGAGACCGGTCGCATCGGGTCTGGGTGAAACGGTAAAAGCATCTGAAATAGAAGTTGCTGTGGCACACCCCGAACCTGCTGTTACCGATGTAATCGTATATGTAGCGGTACCCGGGGCGTCTATAAGGTTTGAGGAGACGTTAATATTTGCATTGCCACTGGTCACAGTAATAGTATCTGTGCCAATCTGGGTACTGTTTTGCGTGCTTACTTCATACTGAATGATATAAATTCCATCCTGAAGCTCTACGGTGGAATCGTTAGTATCGGTGAGGGCAATATTTAGGCTTTCGCCAAAACAAATAGGTTCAGCCACATTTATAGTGGTATCAGAAAGATCAGGAAGCGCGTTGATGATAAAGCTGTCGCTGACACCATCTAAAGGAACCTGACAACGGCTCTGCGTGTTGGGATCTACAATCTGGGTGACCTCTACAATGACTTCTGCCGCCGCGGTAAAAAAGTCTGGATTAATGGGGAAATTAGTCGTTCCTTGTACAAAATCGACATTTAAATCTTCTGTTCCGGTATTATCACCGCCACGAACTTGATATGTGATTTGATAATTCCCATTAGGAACCTGCGTTGTATCTACAGTTATAGTTCCCGTCACCTCAATAGGTAGTGCATCTATGCATACCGCGTTCTCTTGATTATCAGGAAGACTGAGGCTAAAAGTGGTTCCAGAAAAATCAATGACATCTTCTATTAGAATAGTAACTGTGGTTGCGCTGGGTGCACATGTGGGATTTCTGGGATTCACGGTATACGTGAACGAGTAGGTACCGGGACCTAAGGTGTTTCTAAGGCGTTCAATATTAATGCGTGAATCACCGGAATCAGCTATTTCATTGGTAGCACTTGTTTCAGACCAGATTCCACCGGGATCTTCCCCCACAAGCACATCACGCAAATTATATTGTGTGAAATTAGAAAGGTCATCGCTTTCACAAAATACGGGCTTTACAAATGTTCCAGATTTTGGAATTTCAGCAATTTCCAGCACAATCGTGCTTATGCTGGCGGGGCAATTGCCATAAGCTGGTACCGTGTACATAAAATCATACCTGCCGGGCATCACCACAGAAACATCAAGAAACCTATTGTTGGCACCGCTCAGTACAAAATCGGGCAATCCCATGGATTCCCAGTTTCCGTCTATAGTGGGGCTGGGACTACTCCCTGAAAATTGAAAAAGATTTACCAAGTTAGCGTCCCCGCATACTACCGCATTATTATTGTCACGGCCAGCATAAGAGCCCAGCGTGAGTATCACCACCGCGTCTGTATCTGTGCAGCTCCCATTCCCGGTAATGCTATACGTGTATTCAAAAATACCCCCGGTCATAATAGCATAGGTGTCTAGCATTCCGGTAGCGCTATCCAGACCGCGGTTTTGTTCGTTATCGCTCCAGGTTCCACCAGATTCAGGGGTTCCTCCTAAGGCATCAAAAAGGTTTATAAATTGCCCTTCTTCTTTGGAGCAATAGCTTATTGTGGCATCTTCTCCGGCACATTGTGCGTAAAGTACGGTACTGTACAATAAGGGTAGAAACAAGAGAAGGGAGGTGATTAGCCCCCCCCTTGGCGTAGTTTTCTTCAACATAGGCTAAAAATTACGCTGAAAATCAGCGAAAATTATCGCCCAAATATAAGATAATTACGATAAAGTGCAACCTTATTTTAGAATATGTGAAATATTTTTAGAAAAATAAATGTTAAATTGAAGTTGGATTCTCTGTTTTTCCATTAGGAAAAATGGCAAAACGTTCGGCTTTAGGATCATGGGTATGCTCGTGGGTGGGCCACGGCCAACCGCCAAATTCGCTTTCGCGGAAACGTGAAAAAGCGGCATTAATTTCTTCACGGGAATTGGCTACAAAAGGCCCTTGCTGTACGACATGCTCATTGATGGGTCTTCCCTGAAGCAATAATAATTTTGCTGGTTGATCTCCATTTTTTAAAATAAGTTTTTCAGAAGCATCTGCGATAATGCGATGCATGGGCGGTATTTCAAATCCTTCTGATTCCAGTTGATCACCCTCAAAAAAATAGAGCGAACGGTTGAGGTCGGGCGAAGTGGTGGGGAAGGTAAAGCTTGCGCCGGCCTCAAGGGTGATGATCCAGATGTTGACCTCATTGTTTGCATCGGCCGCCCAAGAGTCGGGATTGGGGCTTAAGGCCGAAGTATTTTCATAGGTACCGGCAACAATTTTAATGGTGGTCGTCTTATTTTCGACATCCTGAACTTGAATAACGGGAATATTTTCATGCCAAAACATGCCAAAATAGGGATCGACCTGTTTGTTTTTTGCCGGCAAATTGAGCCATATCTGAAAAAGCAACAACGGATTTTCCCTGTCCTTATAAATCATAGGGAACATCTCACTGTGCTGCACGCCCTTACCTGCGGTCATCCATTGCACATCTCCCTGACCAAAACGTCCAGAAGCACCCAGTGAGTCCGAGTGATCTACAAATCCATTTTCTGCAATAGTCACTGTCTCAAAACCTACATGTGGATGTGCAGGAAAACCAGGAACGCTGCGGCCATGGTACATCGCCCAGCCATCTTTCTGAACGAAATCCTGACCCAGGTTTCTGCCACTTAAAGAAGCCTCTGGTCCCAAATGGGGATTGCCCCTGGGGTAGGCATCGTTGTGAAAAGCGCAAAATAGAAAAGGATCTTCTGTTTCCCATTGTGCTTGTAGTTTTTTTATTTGCTTTATTGCTCTCATGATATTCTTGATTTGATTTTAGGCTAAATACTTGTATAATTTATGTAAATTTAAATAAATGCACTTGATAGCCCTTGCATTCAGCACGGGGTTTTAGATAGTGATAACCTATTTTCTAATATGCAATTTTTTCAAAAAGAAATCTCGCTTTCTGCCAAAAAGCGTGGTTTTCACCTCGTCACCTCAGAAATCACATCAAACTTCACCGATATTTCCAAAATAAAAATAGGGCAGTTGCAGGTGTTTATCAAGCATACCTCGGCAGGACTTACCCTTAATGAGAACGCAGATCCCAGCGTACGCACTGATTTTGAAAGTCACATGAATGCGATGGTACCCGAAAATACATCGTATTACACGCATACCATGGAAGGTTCAGACGACATGCCTGCCCACATCAAAGCATCTTTAATGGGCGCTTCGGTCACCATCCCCATCACCAATGGAAAACTGAACCTGGGTACCTGGCAGGGCATTTATCTTTGTGAACACCGCAATCATGGTGGCAAACGCCAATTGGTGTTAACCGCCTGTGGAAGTTAGGGCTTTTTTCTTGGCCGTAATAAGTTCTTCCAGCACCTCTTCCACACCTTCTTGATTATTGCTCTTTGTGCTGTAACGTGCGGCCTTCATGACGTTGGGATGTGCGTTTTGCATGGCGTAGCTAAAGTGTGCCTGCTCCATCATTTCCAGATCGTTGTTGTAATCGCCCAGTACGAGGGTTTCTTCTTTACTGATGCCCAGTAATTCCTGCACGTGCTTGAGTGCGTTGCCTTTATTGGTATCGAAGCCGGAAAGGTCTAGCCAATTTTCAGCGGAAACTTTTACTTTTATCTTCTTTTCTTCCCCTTTAAAAGCAGGATAGGTAGAATTTTCTGAACCTTTAAAACTATACACGGCAATTTTAAAAAACTCGTCATCAGCAACCACGTCGAGCAGATCATCTACCTGGGCATATTTTATATAATATTCAGGGAATATGGACAAAAATTCGGTGTGGTCAGATTCCACATAGGCCTGCTTTTTACCGCAAAGTACCATGTGGGCATCCTCGAGCTCACGTATTTTTTCGATAAGTATTTTTACTGTGTCTTTATTTAGTGACATCGTGAGAAGAACCTCATCTTTGCGTTGTGAAATCCCACCATTTTCCGCGATTACGGTAATACCATCCTTTATGGGGTTGAGCTTATCGATAATACTGAAATATTGTCTTCCGCTAGCAGCGATAAAATGTACATCTAATGCCAGCAGCTCTTCATATAATTTAAAGAAGCGATCACTTACCTTTCCCTTTTCATTGAGCAGTGTACCATCCATATCACTTACTACTAATCTTACCTGTGCTAAATCCATATATGTATCCCAACAATGGGTTTTATGTCGACCCTCTGGCCGAAATTCAAAAACTTTTAAATCGTTCCTCTTGCGCTTATATACCAACATTTGTAGGCTTGCCGTGAGGTTATTGATCAAGTTGCAAAAATAAGGTATAAATTTCCGGCAGCTGTTAGTAAAAGGTTAAGGCTTATGGATGCTGGGATAGAGTAATAGGAATTCGGATCTCACTGTTTATTTTTCACCGCTTTTGATTGATTTCGATTCAGAAAATAAGTATTCTTGAAGAATATTATTATGAAAATAAAAAACAAAAGACTTTTCGTAAAATAGAAACTCCTTAATTTTATTTTGAATTTTTTTTACAAAATTAAGGTCTAAAAATCATAAAAAAAGCCCCAAAACGATCAGTTTTGGGGCTTTTTTAGCTGTTTTAATAAGAAAATTTAATTCCTTGGCGTTTTGTTACCACTTGATTTAGAGCCTACGCGTGACATGGCATTTCTAAAGCCTATATCATCTGTAGCCATAGTTTGTGGTAGGTAACGGCGTTGTGCAGGGTCTAACCAATATTCTCTATCCCTCCAAGAGCCGCCTTTATAAACGCGCACTTCATTATCTATAAGAGTGGTGCGGGCGTTTGATTTATCATAATTACGCACCATCTCACCGTCTTGGCTACTTACCTGGTTTACAGGTGAATCGTACATAGGATCTGCATTATCTCCATAGCCCTGATAGTTGCGGGAAGATTGCTGATCACCGTCTCTAAAGTCGCGGTTGTCACTTTTTGTGAACTGCGTTCTCATGTAGGTGTCGTTCTCGTCAATAGGTACTTGTAAAATCTGACCGGGAAGATCACGAGCCACGATTTTTCCATTGTCCAGCGTGTCATATACGATTTCACTAGTGGTCAATACTTTTACCGTTCCGTCCTCATTAATCGCGTTTTTGGTATACACATTTCCGCGGTAGTAATTAAAATCGTTGAATTCATCATCTATAATAGGGCGATAAACATCGGCCACCCATTCAGAAACGTTTCCGGCCATGTCATAAAGACCATAGTCATTAGGTTCATAGGATTTAATTTCAGCGGTAATATCTGCGTTATCGTCAGACCAGCCGGCAATTCCACCATAATCTCCATCACCTTGTTTAAAGTTAGCTAATTGGTCACCACGAGTTCTGCGGTTTCCAGAACGGGTATAAGCACCATCCCAAGGATATTTCTTGCGACCGCGATATACATTATATTCCCTAAGGCCTATAAGTCCAAGAGCGGCATATTCCCATTCTGCTTCGGTAGGCAATCTGTATTTTGTAGTTGAGATGATACCATCGCTCATTTGTACATACAAATCATGCACTTTTGAAGAATCTGGATCATTCTGTGCATCGCGTGGGGTGTTCATTTTCTCACGGCGTTCAGACTCCCGTCCGCCACGTATGATAGAATCGTTTCCACCGTAGGTAAGGCTTGGTGCCTGTAAATAGGTGTCTGTGTCAAAAGTAGCATCGGCATCGTAGGTGTATTTCGCGCCTTTTGCAGTATATCCTTCGCGCTCCAGCAAGAGTTCGTTATAGCGGTTGGTTCTCCAGTTACTGAATTCCACGGCCTGAATCCAGCTCACACCTACAACAGGATATTCGCGGTACGCGGGGTGACGCAGGTAATTTTCAGTCATCGTTTCATTAAAGCCAAGGCGGTTACGCCATACCAACGTATCGGGCAGTGCACCGTAGTAGATATTTCTATAATTGGCTTCGGTAGGGGGAAATACCTTTTTAAGGTAGTCCAAGTACTCCAGGTACATCAGGTTAGTAACCTCGGTTTCGTCCATATAAAAAGACTGTACATGTTGCTGGGTGGGACTGTTGTTCCAATCGTGCATCACATCGTCCTGTACGCGGCCCATGGTAAAGGTACCACCTTCTATGAAGATAAGGCCTGGAGCAGCTTCCTGCTCTCTATAATCAGTATTGGCCTGAAAACCGCCATTTCTGTCATTAATGCTCCAGCCAGTTGCACGGGAGCTATCTTTGTAATCATTTTTGCGGCCGCATGCCGTAAATAAAAGAGCCGAAAGGCCTACGACGAGCGTTCTTTGCACAAGATTTCTGTTCATCTTTTAAGTTTCTTTATAAGCAAATTTGGGGCTGCAATATACTAATTAACAAGAAATAATCAAGCAAATATAGATTTTTGCAGTTTATCAAAATTAGGTACTCTGCTCTAAAAACGATAGAATTACTTCTTTAGTATTGATCTTAACTATTTTTGTGGGTTACTTATTTTATACTTTGCTTTGCATAATTGCGTTATGATCTTGATGAAGAAAAAATTACTTCTTTTATTATTGGTGTTTGCTACGGGCTTCGTTGATGCGCAGACCAAGCGTTTTACAATTGCGTGGGAGGATCGCGTCAACGTTTCTACAGACGATACGCCCATTTTTGTCCCTGGCTTTGAGATGGCTAACTTTTCTTACGATGCCGTGCAGGGCATACGTTTTTTTGCGCAGTGGGAAGAAACGGGCAGTTTTAGAAATCCTTCAATCACGGGTATTACAAGCGAATCGATCAGTGCAAACCAACTGCAAGACCTAAATGTTGCACATATTCCCGAGGGACTTGATTTTACACATGGTCGTTCTAAAGCGCGTGGTGTTTCCTATGTCTGGGTGGGTATCGCTCCTATATATAAAGAGAATGGTGTGCTGAAACGTGTGACTTCTTTTAGCGTCAATTATTCCGCGCAGCGCAGTAGCCAATCCCAACAGGTAAATACTTTAAATGTCACTAACTCCGTATTGGCCAGTGGTGATTTCTTTAAATTTTATATCGATAAAACGGGGGTTTTTAAGCTAGATCGCCGGTTTCTGGAAAGTCTGGGCATGAATGTGGGGGCAATAGATCCCAGCACGCTTAAGATTTATGGTAATGGCGGTGAAATGCTGCCCTTGCTGAATATGGACAATACCGTTTTTGATCCGCAGGAGAACAGCATCAAAGTAGTGGGCGGCGAGGACGGGTCTTTTGATAATGGGGATTATATCCTTTTTTATGGAGTGGGAACGCGTGGTTTTAACGAAGAAAGCTTAACCCATGTCAACGCCTATGA
>DRGP01000253.1 GCA_011050015.1 Leeuwenhoekiella sp.
AATTTATTTGAGGGTTCATAAGAGGATGATCACTTCAGCACAAAACCATATTGTATTAAATAGGTTTTTTATCAATTTATAACAAAAGTATTAAGCTATTAATATAGTTTAGGTTTATAAATAATTATATTTACCCCAAAAGAAAGAGACTTCATGCCGGAAAAAATTAATGTAACTGAATGAAGTCTAAAAGTCAAGGTCAGTTAGCATTTTTTGCAGCTTTGTTTTCTGCATTAGCTTGGTCCTCTACTGGCATACTCGTGCGTTTTTTAGAAAATTTTTCATCCATTGAAATTGTAGCTGGACGGTGCTTGATTGGATTGGTATTTATTCTTTTAATCTTTTTAATCGGTCAAAGGACCCTATTAAGGAAAATATGGATATCTAAACAGGCTTGGTTATTAGGTCTTTTGATGTCTGGTTACTTTTTACTGGTCGTAACGGCTTATCAAATTGCTCCAGTGGCAGAAGTAGCCATTCTTACTAATACTACACCTTTATTTGCATTACTCTATAGAAGAATGAAGGGACTATCAATTGCATCACAAGAGGTTTGGGGTAAATATAATTATTTATAAACCTAAACTATATTAATAGCTTAATACTTTTGTTATAAATTGATAAAAAACCTATTTAATACAATATGGTTTTGTGCTGAAGTGATCATCCTCTTATGAACCCTCAAATAAATTTCGCACTGAAACATTAAGATGTGTTTTATAAGATCTAATTTTTGGCGCCAGAATTCTTCGATTCTTACTTTGCAAATATCCCCTAATCTATATTAAGCAAGAGCTAAGATTCTAAAATGACCCAGCTGTCGGATATCGGAGAATGTCTAATAGTAGGTATAGGGAAATGAACTTTGGTGGGTCTTCAAAAAATTACTAAAGTAGAAGCTTAATGCTTTTGGTAGAAAACGATCAAAAAAACCTCTTTAGAGCCTGGTGGATAGCTCAAACTAACCAGTGATTACTTACACCTATCTACAGGAACCTAGAACCATTATGATCATCAATTTGGTAGCATCGTATGCTGATAATATGTTTTTTTGCGTATATTGTATGTAAGTAAAATTTTACCTATGGCAATTATCAGAAAATCACTGACTATAACCACCTCCCAAGAAGAATGGATTAAAAGGCAAATCGAGAATGGTGGATTTGCCAATGACAGCGAGTACATACGGCATTTAATACGTATGGATGAAGAAAGCAATAGGGAATATTTAATCACCAAAGCGGCCATACAGGAAGGTTACGATAGTGGTATGAGTCCTAAGGCAAGATCTGTTGATGAAATTATCCAGGCTGCCAAAAATCGTAAGAACAGCAGGACTCAGAACATAAAGAATGTCTAATTATAATTTATCCTCCAAAGCTGATAACGATATCGATGATATAGTGGATTACACATTGGAGACCTGGGGCGAATCCAAGACGCATGATTATGTTACCGAATTATTACAGTTATTACAGACTCTTGCCGAAAGTCCCGAAATAGGGCGTAGTGCCTCTGAATATGCCCCTCCATTAAAAAGATATAATTTCAAGGCGCACACCGTATTTTACGAACCAACCAAAACGGCATATTCGTAGTCCGCATTTTAGGACAGCGGCAGGATTTTAGGAGACATCTGTAGATACTGATTTGTAGCTTTGGGGTAACATGAAATCATATTATGAGGGATCTGCGAAAGTCCAATTAAACCTGGGTGGAAGTAAACCCAGTCTTGTAACACTGGATTTATAAAAGTTCATTAATTCTAGGAATTTTTCCCCTTAATTAAAAATTAGATTTACATTTATTTAGCCTCAGTTCTTTTACACCAAGGTCTAATCCTAAAATGACCCTCAGGGGTGGGTATATGGATGTTTAATAAAGGACATCGGAGATAAACATGGTCCCGAAAGTCTATATGATCAATATGAACCTGCGATTTTTTGAGATTTATAGGTAACCCTATGAGGTGGCATTGTTTTGCCCTTTGGCTAAACTACATCATTCTCTGGGGTAAAGTCCCATATTTTCCTCACATATCGCTCTCTCTGGTACCAGTCATTGTAGACCAGTTCAAACTTCCCGATCCTAAAGGTTCCAAAATCATGATCGATATTTTCTTCAAGAGTCTTCAAAAATCTCTCCCTGTATGTAAGTTGCGATCTAAACCGAATTATCGTTGAATGTGCCGTCTGTATAGAGTATCTTTTGTCGAGGCTCTGCTCCAGATCGGAGCCCCTAAATTCTTTCCTCAGTCTTTCCCTGATGTTGTTCAGTCCCCCGTTCTCCATGAATCCCCGTACCATGATCCCGGAGGGGGAAGCGGTAATCCCCTTTAAGGTAATATCAAGATCGCGTTCTCCCGTTAGGCACTTTTCGATCAGTTCAATGTACCTTGGCAAATCTGTTTTTGAAATATCGAAACCTTCATAGCAAGAAATTATCGACATCACTGTAATATGGATATCGGAATTTGGATAATAGTACTGGTCAGGTTCAATTTTCTTTATTTTATTCAGAAATTCTTGGATCTTCTCTTTAACGTCCGCTGAGGGCCTCACCAAAAGTGTTATCCCGAACCTGTTGTCACTATCGGAATCAATTAGGTTATCAATCTCATAGTCATCTTTTGATATCTTATCTATTGATTCGCTGTACAGCTTTTTGTAGTGCAGTTCAAGATTCATTGGTATTATCTGAAAGGGTTATTTAGGATCATTGCCACAATGTGGCCTAAAGCTAGTATTTACAATTACAAGGACAAAGAGATGGAATAGCAATATGCATTTGGTGGGAATCGATAAAAAACATCTTTTAGGCTTAGTACATAGTCCAAACAAACCTGGGTTTTTTTGCCTCAGATAAATAGGGGGTTTGATAGATGAGATTTATGTCTAATTCATCAATTTTTACATCGCACTAATCTTTATGAATAGCGCATTCATTGCTTAAAGTGAATCGATATCAGTGTAAATGAAAGGGAATTTATTTTATCTTTCAAGGCCATCTCTATATCCCAGTTTTTGAAGTCTTTCCTTAATTTCCTTGTCAATCTTAGATTTTGAAGTGTAAAATGCAAGTATATCAAGTGAATTCGGAAAAATTTGATTTATAAAATCATCAAAATCTATATTGGTTTTATAAATTCTTAATTGATTGAGATTGATTAATTTGTGCAGTCCTGTCAATTTTTCAAATGTCTTGCAATTGCCTAATTTGAAATCTTTTAGGTTCGGCAACTCTTGGGCAAAGTCAAGTTCCTTGAATTGTATTTGATCCTCGATCTGAAGGTTTTTTAAATTTTTAAAGTTTGTGATATTTTTAAAGCTATTAAACCCCTGAACCCTTATAATCTCAAGATTTTCAATTTCATTTTCTTCAATTTCATCTAAGTTTTCACGGCCACCCAATAGGAAGGATAGCGAATTTAATTTTTCAAGATTATTGATAAACTTTAATGAAACTTCCGGAATTGAGGTTAGACGTAAAACCTCTAAGTTTCTGAGTTTGCCAACCACATCAATATTTTTTGTGTGTCCACAAAGGGAAAGGGATTTCAAATCCCTATAATTTTTTAGGTACTGAAGATCAATTGCTTTAGTTTTTGTTCCTCCAATAATTAATTCCTCAAGGTTTTGAAAATTGTTCTCTTTTAATATTTCTAAATCTTCCAGTTCCAAAAGGCCTAAGCCTAGACGTTTTAAATTCTTCAGCTCTTTCAAAACTTTTAGATTATAAGCTTTTAAGTAACCTTCAAGCCAAAGTGATTTCAAGTTTGGGAGCTTTGAAAGAGTCTCGCAGTCAAAAGAATTTTGATAAATGCCGTAAAAACGGACGGTGAAATTTTCATCAAACTCTAGGCACAGTTCATTTAATTCAGAAAGTAATTTGTCAGAATATGTTTTATCCGAGAATTGAATAATAACAAGTTTCCCTTTTTTCAAATCTTTATCAATTAGAAGATGATCAATTTTTGTCGGATTATCTATTCTGATCTGCGGCTTCATTAAATAACGATTAATTTATAATTTGTTGATCAAGCAATATTAAAGAAGTATGAATAATGGTGGGTTTTTTTACACCTCAATTCGAATTAACGACTTTCCTTTTTTTTGGGGAAGCCTACATTTTTATTCGATTTCCTTTAGAAAATAGGTTCTATATTTCTTGTCGTTCCTAATTGCTTTTACTTTTCTTAAATCCAAAGTTCCATTCCTATTAATTCGGTAGAGTTTATTCTTTTTCCAGTACAGTTTCAATGGTGGTTTAGTCCGGTTTTGTCCACCGCTGGAAATGGTTGATATGGCATAATCACTAAATTCAATCCGATTGGCAAATTTATCTGGGGATAACACTAAAGAGTCTTTTAACTGTTTCGGCCCCGATTTTCCTAATACCAATGTATCCATTACAAGTTGGGTTTTCAGGAATATGGTATCATTTTTAACTTTCCATTTGCCCATTGTCCAACTTGATGAAAGGTCAAATCTCGTTTTGTGTAGAAAAGTTGAGTCTATTTTTAATTCAATACTTTCCGAAAATCGGTCTTTGTAAATTCCGACATATTTATCCTGTCCAAAACCAGATTTTGACATAAAAAGGATGAGAAATATTTGGATTAGTTTCATTTTTTTTCAACTTGTGCACAACATATTTATAAGAGTAAATTTACTCTTATCCCGGATAAAGCTTTCCAATTTAAAAAATTTTGATTTTAACGATGGCTTACCAAATCAACACCTAAAAAAAGTCCAAATAAACCTGGGGTTAAGTAAACCGATGCGAATTTATCCTTAGTTACTTGGAATGCCTGCCGGGTCAAATCTGTATCCCGATTCATTTCGTTGGGAAGATCCACCTTATGAAAAATACCTTTATGGCACGATCCTAATCGGATGTGGGATCACCCCCTTTTAACCGTGAATACGAACTCAGTGTATTTGTATATCTCCGATGATAAGGTGATAGTTCCACCCAGGCCATCCACTATCTTCTGTACCGTGTTCAGTCCTATGCCGTGCCCCTTTTCACCATTTTTATCCAGATGGCCCCCGATGGTGAACAGTCCGAAGACCGTTTCAAGTTTTTCCATTTCTATGCCGCGGCCATTGTCACGTATCTTGAACTCATACAGACCATCCCTTGCAATAGACCTAATATTGATAATGGTCCTTACCTTGTCATTGTATTTAAGACTGTTTCCTATCAAGTTGATGAAAACCTGCTTTAGGGCGGTAGCGTTGCACACTACCTCCATATTTTTTTTTGGAAGGTTGATCTCGCAGTCATCTTTGATGTTGAGCAGGTCTATAACATCCTCCAAGAGGTCATTTATATAGAAGTGCTCGGTATCATCCCTCTCGTACGACGTGGATTCATAGTGGTCCAGTATCTTTGTGATATAATCGCTCAGGGAAAGTGAGCTCTTTTTCAGATAGCCCAGATATTCCCTTCCCCTGTCATCCATCAGGATTCTATACTCCTTTTTCAGGATATCGGAGGTAATGATCAGGTTGGCCAATGGCATCTTAAGATCATGGGATACAGTCCCTGCAAATTCCTTGAGAAGAGCGTTGTGCTTTTCCAGGCTTTCCTTGACATCCCTGAGTTCACTGTTGGCCGTTCTCAGTAAAAAGAGCTTTTCGACCTGTCTCCCCAGTTTTTTCAGTGCCCTTTTCTGGTCATCATTCAAAGAGTTGGGTCTATGGTCTATGACACACAGTGAGCCTAGCGGCATACCGTTCTCTGCCTTCAAAGGGATGCCCGCATAGAATATGACCGGCTTGTCAATCTCGGTCAGCGGATTGTCAATGAACCGTGGGTCTTTTCTGGCATCGGGTACCTCTAGGATATTCGATGGTTCAAGTATCGCATGGGCACAGAAGGAGGAGTCGCGGGAGGTCTCGCACAGGGCCATCCCCCTTTTTGACTTGAACCACTGCCGTTCCCTGTCCACGAAGGTGATCAGTGCCACGGGCACACCGCAGATCAGCCCTGCCAGTTCGGTGATATCATCATAGTCATCATCTGCCGCACTGTCCAGGATCCCAAGTTTGTTGAGGGTTCGGATCCGTTCTGTCTCGTTGGATGGAAGTTCTGCGGTTGGCATTTAAACCTGTTTAGTTGTTAGCGGGTAAATTTAACAAAATGTTTAGATGTTGGCAATGAAATTTTGAACCACACAATAGTAATGGTGTACCATAAAGTAGCCGCTAATGAATATTCAATTAATATTTGAGTAAGGGGGGATTTCTATTTAAACATCTACTATCGATCTTTCGATGAATTAATTTCTTCCGAATACGATCGACAGATGTACTTTAACAGTGTAATGAACGATCAATTGATTATCCAAGATTAGAGGCTTTAAAAAGGGGAAGGAAGTCCAAACAAACCTGGATTAAAATTACCAATTCTCTTCTTAACATAATTTTCTTAAATTTTATTATACGCCGAAAATCAACTTTAAAACTGTCCAGTTCTATGGGGGAGATCACTTGATGTATTTAAATGAATAAATATACGATTATAAGGTTTTCACTTTCAAAATTATAAGGTAATTTAGAGGTTTCATCTTTAAGGAAATTAATAGTAGCTTTAAAGGCTAAAAAACATATTTTGATTAAAATTGATATACGATCGATGTCGGCGAGTCATATTATTCGTGATTTGGCTGAAGCTTTTGATGCAAAATTTGAGAAGATTTGTGAGGAATATACCCTTCACCTTCCTTCTACAATAGGAACTGGATATATAACCGGGATAGATACAGATGGGGGGCTCGGGGTATTGTTATACGATTGTACGTTCAATCAAGAAACCGAGTTGAGCTTTAGTGTTAATGAAGTTCACCCTTTAAAGTTCCTTTACGTTTTGGAGGGATCTATAGAACACCACTTTCAGCATGAGGAGAAAAATCTACATAAAATAGAAGAGTACCAAACCGCCATTGTTGCCTGCGAATTAAAAAATGGCCATGTCTTAACATTTCGGGCTGATAAAAATACCAGGATCCATAGCCTGGAGATTAACCGGAAAACCTTCAGCGAAAAAATGGGTTGTGATTTAAGGAATTTAAAAGGAGATTTAAAAACTGTTTTTGAAGATGTAGGGGCAAAGAGGACATTTTATTATAGAGATCATTTTAGTCTGGAGCTGGCAGATCTATTCAAGAAGATGTATGATTTTGGCGAAGTAGATTATTTACGCAAGATTTACCTCGAAGGTATTGCTTACCAGGTACTTGTAAAGCAGATCATTTTTTATCTGGATAGCCAGAAAGATGAAAATAACAGTCGACTATTGCGTACTTCTGAAGTTGAACAGGTGCGACAGGCTGTTGATTATATTGAAGAACATATCGCTGAAACTCCCGGAATTGAAGAAATAGCTAAAGAAGTTGGATTAAACGCTAACAAGCTGCAACATGGTTTTAAGATGTTGTTCGACAGTACGATAAATAAGTTTATTCATAAGACTCGATTAGATATTGCACGAAATCTATTATTACATACAGATTATAACATCTCTGAAGTGGCATATAGCGTTGGAATCAAAAGCAAAAGCTATTTTTCACATATTTTTAAAGAATATTATAAAATTACACCCACAGAATTTCAGCAGAAGAATAAAGCACGGCGGAGAAATTCAAATTCATAATAGGACCATTTGATGGAAATGATTTAAGAAATACGAGACCCGTACGTACGGTTGTTTGAAAGGCACACCGTAGGTTTTATTGTTTAACCCTCGCCTACTCGATATGTGCTGTTTAAGCTATGGTAAACAGGGGTTAGGTCTTTCGGAGGGTTTTCTTGAAAACTCATCAAACCATATCTATGCATTCAAGGTAACAAAGATATGTGAAGCGATAGAAGAAAAGGCTATTTGAATAGTCAGGTTAGTATGGAGATATGTGAAGAAAGCGAACACCCTGCGATGAAGTGACGAAAAGACCAGTAGTTGTCAAAACCCGGTTTATATCGAGGAGCCGAGGATAAGCATGGAGGAAGCCTGATTACTGTTGCCCTCCTCCCAATAAACCGGATTGTTTGAAATTAGAGAATTTTGGGCGAATTATATCCTCATATTATAACGAAAATGTCATTTCTATAATCTCTGGTTCATTTAATTATACTTGATTTTTGAAAGTTCATTTAAAGGAATGCCTGAAATCCTAAAATGACCCAGCTGCCAGATATCGCAGAATGTTTAATAATACGTATGAGTAAATGAACTCGGAAAGGTCTTTAGGGAAATCACTCAAAGTAGAAGCTTAATGCTTTTGGTGAAAAAGGATCAAGAAAACCTCTTTTGAACCTGGTGGATAGTTCAAGAAAACCTGGTTTTTTTTGCTCCAAATTAATTACTGTAGGAACGGGGTAGAATTAATTCAGGATCCGCTTTTGTCGGCATTTTTTTAATTGATCAATTTTAAATGCTGCCACTAGATTTAAATGAACAATACAAGAGCTTTGGGAATAAATGAAATTTTGCAAAATCAAATTTTCAACGGTTTTCTTTTCGATAAACAATGCCGTTTATTTCTTTTTTAAAGTGCAGACAACTTGTGGTACCATAAATTTGCGAAAACTCAAGCCATTAAGTATTTGATCCATGAAAATCAAACGTCGCAAAAAATTAGTGAACTATCTTAATATTCTAGATCAGCCCTTAAGGTTCAATCATTTTGTATTTGGGAGGGTCTTTTTCCTTTGGGCACTTTTGGGTTTGATTGGCGGCTGCATTGCCGGTGTTTATTGGATCGCACTCGAGTTTTTGACCCATCAGTTGGCTTTTTTTGAGGGTTTTTGGGTAATTGTTGTTATGGCCGTTTGTGGTCTATTGGCTGGACTGATCATTCACTTTATCGGTGATCCCGGGGAGATTCATTTAATAGTGAATAACATTAGATTCAACAAGGGCAGGCTCGATCCAAAAAACAATCCCTCCATGATTCTTTCATCTTTGCTCTGCGTTGCCTCTGGCGGAAGTCTGGGTCCCGAAGCGCCTCTGGTACAGGTTACCGGCTCTACCGGAACCTGGCTGGGAAAGGTATTCCGGTTAAAAGGAGAAGAACTGCGCTCTTTGAGTATCGCCGGTATGGCTTCCGGGTTTACCGCACTTTTTGGTGCTCCCCTGGGTGGGAGTCTGTTTTCGCTGGAGATTTTGCATCACAAGCATGCCGTAGAATATTATAGGGCCATCATTCCTGCACTGGTAGCAAGCTGTTTCAGTTATATAGTGTTCGCCCTGATCATTCACCTGGGCCTTGGAGCGGTATGGGATCTTTCGGCGTATGAGTATTCTGGCCTGTTTGATTTTGGATATGCCATCGTATTCGGTATTCTAGGGACTATCATCGCTTGGATTTTTATTTACTGTACAAAATCTTTTAAAAAAATCTTTGACCATCGCCCGCTTCCCATTTATATCAAAACATTAATTGGTGGGGTTTTACTGGGGGTTATTGCATATTATTTTCCCCTTACTCGATATTTCGGCCATCATGAGATCAATGCGCTTTTGGATCAAAGATTGTCCATTACTGTTTTATTTGGCATTTTGGTCTTCAAAATTATTGCCATCGCAATCACGGTGACTTCTGGTTGGCGCGGTGGATTTATCATCCCTTTATTTTTTGTGGGCGCCACGCTGGGCCTGATCATTCACTATTTTTTCCCATCCACAAATCTGACACTGGCAATAATAAGCTGTATGGCGGCCATTAATTCCTGCGCCACGAGAACACCTATGAGCACAACCATTTTACTGGCCACCTTAACTGGTTTTTCTTATTTAATCCCTATTTTGTTCGCAAGTCTGACAGGCTATTTTCTGGCACCCAGAATCCCGTTTATAGGGCCGCAGCTAAAAGCCCTAAAAGAAGAACATTGAATAGGCCTAAAGTTGAAAATTGACCAATTAGTATAAAAATGGGCAAAAACAGCAAAAAATTAAAACAGAAAATCAAAAGGAACGCCCGTATTTCAAGGTACGTTATATATAAAGAGACTTTAATAGATGGGCGCGAGCAATTCTGGTCATTTATAGGTTCATTCGTAGGGATAGGGCTAATAGCGTTATCTCAATCCTTTTCGATGTCGCAGCTGGAAAATATATTTCTGATCGGTTCCTTTGGCGCATCCAGTGTTCTGATCTACGGAGCGATCCAGAGTCCACTGGCACAGCCCAGGAACCTGATAGGTGGCCATCTGGTCTCTGCAATAGTGGGGGTTACCGTTTTTAAGGTGGTACCCGATATTCTATGGATAACGGCACCGCTGGCCGTGGCCAGTTCCATCGTGGCAATGCAGATCACAAAGACCATGCACCCCCCTGGTGGCGCTACTGCCCTTATTGCCGTAACGGGTACGGCAAAAATAAAGGAATTGGGTTATCTATATGTCCTGTCACCTGTTTTAACAGGGGTGATTATCTTATTTATAACCGCCCTTATTTTTAATAATCTCACCCAGTACAGAAGTTACCCTACAAATACACGACTGACCCGTATATTTAAATTAAGAAAACAAAGCACCAAACCTTCAAGGGAAACATAAGCTTAATTTATGCGATTGGATAGACTACATTCCCGAAAGGAACCCCTGCAAACCCTTATGCTATGAATACCACGGAGACCGCCCTTAAAGAACGCATTAAAGAGCTTACCTGTCTCTATGAGGTCTCGTCCATACTCATGAACGTTACCCATGAGAAGCTTTATGATGAGCTGAAGGCGATTGGAGCAAGTCTTAAAAAGGCATTTCAATTTCCATCAGAGACCCAGATTGAGATCTTTATTCCCGGGCATAGCGTAAGTACCGGCAAATCATCAGCGGTGGGGATTTTATCTTCAGCCATTATTCTTTTTAATAAAAATGTGGGGCATATCGAGGCTCAATTAAATCAGGAAAAACTTGGCTTTTTAGCCGAAGAACAACAATTATTAGACAATATAGCGCTAAAAATAGGAGACCTTCTAGAACGTATAGAGATCGTTAAAAATGAATCCGTGCTCAGGATGCAGATGGAACGTGCAGATAGGTTAAATATTCTTGGCGAGCTCACTGCAGGAATAGCACATGAACTCAATACTCCGCTGGCCAATATCTTGGGGTATGCAGAACTTTTAAGACCTAAGATGCAAGTTGATCAGGAGGCCGAAGCTGATGTTGAAAAAATCATAAGCAGCGCCATTTATTCCCGTGAAGTGGTGAAAAAGCTCATGTTCTTTGCCTGTGAGATGCCCCAGGAAATGAAAAAGGTAAATATTGTGCCCAGCATAAAAGGCGCGGTAGACCTGCTGGATGCTACTTTTAGGAAAAGCGAAGTCAGATATATCGTTAAAATTGAGGAAGAACAATTATGGTTGCGTGCAGATATCATTCAACTCACACAGATCATTTTTAACCTGGTGATCAATGCGATCTATTTTTCGCCAAAAAATGCGCTGGTCACCATAGAGGCCTTTCAAAATGAATACTCGGTAATCCTAAAAATAACCGATGAAGGCAGCGGGCTTTCCGAAGTGGCCTTAGAAAAAGTTTTTCAGCCCTTTTTTACGACCAAGCCTGTAGGCCAGGGTTCTGGCCTTGGCCTTAGTGTGGTGCACGGTATTGTGGCCAGTCATAAAGGGACCATCATTGCCGCTAACAATGAAGATCGTGGTGCTACTTTTACGGTAACCCTGCCAAAATCCTGACTTATGCAACTAAAAAAAGAAAACATCCTGCTGGTTGATGACGATCTCAATATTCTTGAGCTTTTGCAGCGCCATTTAAAAACCTGGGACTATCATACCTATAAAGCGGTTTCGGTTAAGGAAGCGGTGAGCATTTTAAAAGATACACACATAGACCTGCTCATCTCAGATCTTAAAATGCCCGGTATAGACGGTTTTGAACTCATAAAATTTGCCTCAGAGCATTATCCCCTGATGCAGAAACTTGTGATTACGGGATACCCATCCATTCAGGATTCGCTTGCGGTCATAAAATCCGGTGTGGTGGAGTACCTTACAAAACCTTTTACAAAGAGTGAACTTGAGGCTGCGGTATCCCAGGCTTTTTCGTCTTTAGATAAAAAAGCCGAAGCCCGATCTACGGCTGATAAACCCAATGCATACGGTGATATTATAGGTAGTTCTGAAAAGATAAACGCGGTAATAGAGATTATCGAGCGTGTAAAAAATAATAAGGCGACCATTTTTATAAAGGGTGAAAGCGGTACGGGAAAAGAGCTCGTGGCACGTTCCATCCATTACCAGGGTAAATTCTCGCGCGCACCGTTCATCGCCGTAAATTGTGGGGGAATCCCAGAAAACCTCCTTGAGGCAGAACTTTTTGGATATATGAAAGGAGCTTTTACTGGTGCAGATACTTCGAGGGCCGGTTTTTTTCAGGCAGCTGACGGTGGCACCATTTTTCTGGATGAGATAGGCAATGCATCGCTGGCGGTGCAGTCTAGACTATTGCGGGCACTGCAGGAAAAGGAAGTAGTGCGGGTGGGCGCCCAAAAATCCGAAAAAATAGACCTTCGCATCATTGCGGCGACCAACAGTGACCTACCGGAAATGATCAAAAAAGGTACTTTTAGAGAAGACCTTTTTTACCGCCTCACCGTGGTTGAAATAGAAGTGCCGCCGCTGCGCGAAAGAAAGGAGGATATTGAAAAATTGGTCGAGAAATTCCTTTTTAAATACGGGGTAGAATATAAAGACCGTTATATTCAGCTTGAGCCAGGAGTACTCGCTATTTTAAACCGCTATAATTGGCCCGGAAATATAAGGGAGCTTGAAAATGTAATTCAAAGAGCGGTAATTATGTGCGACAGAACGGTTACTGTGGCAGCCTTGCCAGATAATCTTAAATATTCGATCGATTTTCCAGAGGATTCACTTGTGCCACTTAGGGAAATGGAAAAGCAATACATTGAAAAAGTACTGCGGATTATGGATAATAATAAAACCAAGGCTGCCGAAATTCTTCAGATTACCCGAAAAACCCTTCGGGAACGGCTTAATAATGGTATTAAATGATATTAAAAGAGGTAAATCTCCCCTAATGGACAACTCTTATTTTAATGTGCGGTTTGGCTTCGGCAAAAAAATGTTCACGAGTATATTTTGGCCTGTATTTTTCTGATACTTTAACCTGCATTCTTAAAACACTACGCCACAACATAATATGGTTTAAGGGATTTTCTTTGTTTTAAACCTTAAAGTCAGGTATCCGAAAATGGCGGCAATCAAAGATCCTATCAAAATCCCCATTTTTGCGGACAGATTATATGTCGGGTCACCTTCAAAAGCTAAATTTGAAACAAAAATGGCCATGGTGAACCCTATTCCAGCCAAGAAAGATGTCCCGATTATATGAGCAAAGGTAATATCCTTGGGGATTTGAACAAGTCCCAGCTTTTTTACCAAATAGACCGTTAGGGTGATCCCGATGCTCTTCCCCAGTAACAGGCATACCACTATGTTAACGACCAATCCTGTATCCAAGTTTAGGTCGCTGAGCATTGTTATCCCTGCGTTTGCCAGAGCAAACAATGGTATGGTCAAATAGGCAACCCATCCATGGAGGCTATGCTCCATTTGCTGCAAAGGTGACTGGTAACGGCCCGTCCAGTCCTGTAAATCATCGATCTGATGTATTTGTTCCTTACTTAGGATCGGTTTTTTCGCCACTGCCGCTTTTTTGATATTTGAGGTTATGGCGGTCAAATTTTCGATGAAAGCAGGTGTGTCGATTTTTTGCCTAATGGGTACAGAAAAAGCCAACAATACCCCCGCGAGAGTGGGATGAATACCGGATTTAAGGAACAAGGTCCAGATCACCAGGCCCACGGTGATCAGGATGAATTTGGAAAAATACTGTTTGTAGGATAGCAAATAGAGGAAGAGCAGGAGTACTATGGCCGCAGACAACAAGGTTAGATTGATAGTCCCACTATAGAAAAATGCTATGACCAGAACTGCGCCCAGATCATCCACAATAGCAAAGGCGGTCAGGAATATTTTAAGGCTCAAGGGAATCCTTTTTCCCAAAGCATTTAAAATTGCCAGAGAAAAAGCAATATCTGTTGCCATTGGTATTCCCCAGCCTTTAAAAGTTGCTTCATTTTGGTTCAGGATAATAAAAAGGGCCACAGGTACCAACATCCCACCGACCGCACCAAAGAGCGGAAACGCAATTTTTTTAAGCGTATTTAATTCACCTATAAGAACTTCCCGTTTTATCTCCAGGCCTATCAAAAAGAAGAATATGGTCATAAACCCATCATTGATCCATAGAAGTAGGGGCTTGTACAGCTCAAAACCTTCCGTTTTAAACCCTATCCTGTAGTTCCATAAATCGGAATAACTTGCTGCAAAGGGTGAATTGGCCCAGAATAGGGCAATCAGGGTGGTCACAACCAAAAGTATGCCCCCAAGGCTCTCTATTAGAACAAATTTTTGAAATAGGGACGTCCCTGTATTTTCTTTGTTCATACCGTTGTGCTGAGTGGTTGATTAAAATTCGTAAGCAGGACAATGTAATCCTTCAATTTTTTAAATGGTTTTTTTCAAAATAATCTAAGCGAGGAACTTTTTTTACCCTATAGAAGAGGATAAACTGAGTGGCAATGCCGATAATAATGATGAAGGCGATTTCTAAATTGGAAATAGTGGCACTCATGCTCAATGATCTATGGGCATCATTGGTCAATTCCTTACTTTCTTGGATCTGTATCTCCGAAAGTTTTAATAGGTCACCATCCATTAATTCCAAAGTTTTTGAAATTTTATTTCTCAAAAGTTCCGGATTTTGTTTTAGGGGCCTGCTCATGACTTCCAGTTCAATCAATTTATCAAAATTAGCTTGCAAACTTTCAAAGTACCTTTTCTCCTCAACAGTTAGTTTGGTCGCCTTGAAACGTGAAAGGAGCAAATCTATTCTTTCATTTTCTTCACGGCTCCGCTGCTTTATTTTTTTATTCATTAGAGCGAGCCTTTTACTAGAGAGTATGGTGGAGATGGAAAAAATATACCCCTGTACCTTTATACGGTCATTGTAGACTTCTTTTACATAATCTTGTATATCATGGGAGTATTTTACATCTATCCGGTTGGTCACCAGGATTAGCAGGAAGATCATTGAAATGGCCAAAATAGCGTTTAATCGTTTTGCTAAAGTAATTGTGGCCATAATAATTTTTTATTAAACACTTCATCTCGAGTAATTCATTGCAAAACTTTCACCAAAAAACTTTATTAAATTCAAAACTTTATTAAATCACTATGAATCAATGTCATAGAAATATATTTTTTAATGTCCGAAGGTTTTGACCGGGTAATATCTATCCATATGGGTAGATATTACCTGGTTTCGATGCTTTATGGACTTTAAGGTTCAAGCAGATTTCTTACTTCAGTTCATATCTCAAAACATACCTATCGTTGATCTTTAAAATAATAGGACAAAAGTCATAAAGCCTTTGCAAGTCCAAATGATAATGAAGTTTGCCGGATACTTTATTTTTTCAATAATCAGAATTTAGATGGATAGATAATACCCAACCGGGTATTATCTATCCGTTTTATTATGGGTATTTTTCGCTAACAATATTTTTTATTTCATTGAAAATAAGCGTATTATGTTATTATGTCAAGCTGGAATATATTACTTGGCATCGGTATTGCCTATATGGTAGAAAATAAAAACAGAAACAATGAAAGCAACTTCATTCAGTATATGCAAAGATTGTGTTCATATTCGGTACTGTGTGCTAACCGATCAAAAAGATAAGGTCTGGTCGTGCAGTGATTACAGCAATGGTGACAATCTTTTAAAACGAGGGACCGGTATGCCGCAGCATACCGAGATAGATATCATTAACGATTAAATATAAAAACCATGATAAAATATCTGATTATTGGGGCGCTTTCACTGTCGAGCTTAACTGCGCAAAAGAACAGTGACTGCGATCCGCCCATAAACGTAAATACCGGTGATGTGCTGGAGGTTGCAAAACCCTCCGCCAATACTTACAAATATATCAATCTCCCGAGAGCCAATTTTCTGATCAAGCGGGGCGGCATAGCAAACTTTAATAAACTAAGTGGAGAGAAAATCGAGGTAACGGAGGTAGCAATAACAGAAAATTGTAAAACAGAGGTTCGCGTAAAACGAAAAGATGGTAAAAAATTCTTCAATACGCTAAAAACCATCTCTATTGATCTTGACAAAGCGTTGGAAACAGGAGAGGTCAAACTAACCGGAAATATTTAATACCTAATTCATTAGTAATGGAATTAAAAGAAATGGAAAAAACAGTAAAAAGCATCCTAAAACCGAAGAAAAACGCTACCGGAATGGTAGAAAATGTGATGGAGCAGTTCAATACCGCCGCAGATCACATAGGTCTTAATCCCAATATCCGCAAGATCCTTGCGGTCACCAATAATGAACTTATCATACATTTTCCGGCAAAAAGGGATAATGGTGAAGTGGAAATTTTTACCGGGTACCGCGTGCAGCACAACAATGCCCTGGGTCCCTATAAGGGGGGACTGCGCTATCACGATACGGTGGATATAGATGCGGCGCGGGCACTGGCCATGTGGATGACCTGGAAAACCTCACTTGCGGGCTTGCCCTACGGTGGTGCAAAGGGCGGTATAAAAATCAACCCCAAGCTTTATACACAGTCTGAACTTGAGCGTATTACAAGACGTTTTACCTATGCCCTGGGCGAGAATATAGGGCCAGAGCATGATATACCGGCCCCAGATGTAAACACCAATGCGCAGACCATGGCCTGGATCGCAGACACGTATATGTCTACGAAAAGCCCATCAGAGCGTTCTACCTATCAACATGTGGTGACGGGAAAACCCGTGGGATCTGGCGGATTGGAAGGAAGGGATCGCGCCACGGGTTACGGGGTATTCCTGTGTATCAAATTATGGATGGAGAATAAAAATTTAGCAATAGCAGATAAACGGTTCATCGTTCAGGGTTTTGGTAATGTGGGCTACTGGGCAGCATTTTTTATGGAAAAGGAGGGAGCGGTGATGGTAGGGGTTCAGGATGCATTCGCCAGTATCTATTCCAGTCAAGGGATCGATGTGGAAACCCTATATGGTCATATCAAGGCCAATGAGGGGAGCGTACAAAATTATCCGGAAGCGAACGAGATAGATAAAGATGACTTCTTTGGTCTTGATTGCGACATTATAATCCCAGCTGCGCTGGGCAACCAGATCACTCAAGATAATGCCCCTTCTATCAAAGCCATGCTTATTGCCGAGGGTGCAAATGGCCCCACCAATGTAGAAGGCGAAAAGATACTTCTGAAAAGTGGTGTGGCGATCATCCCGGATATACTCTGTAATTCCGGCGGCGTGATCACAAGTTATTTTGAATGGTTGCAAAACCGCAATGGCGAACTATGGAAACTCGAAGAGGTCATGCAAAAGCTGGAAACAAAACTGGGTGCCAGTTTTCATAATGTTCTAAGGGCGGCAGAGGAGCGCAACATCGAGATGCGAACTGCAGCTTATATAATCGCCATTGAGCGTATAGAAAAGGCATATGTTCAACGGGGAATTTTCCCATAACAATACAATTTAACCTTAGTAAAATGAAATACGGAAGTTTGATCCTTGAAAAAAAGGAATATGTTCTACTGAAAAGGCTCATGAACCCCTACCATCACCGCTCCCTCCTTTTCCATAAAAAATGCTGCCCAGTAGCCCACATTACCA
>DRGP01000254.1 GCA_011050015.1 Leeuwenhoekiella sp.
AAAAGTAGCGTTAATCTACGAGACTAGCAGTAAATATGCGTAAAGTTTACGTTAATATTACTCGTTAAGGATACTATAATCAACTGAATATTAATATTTCAGGGAAATAAAAAGATATAAATTTTACCATTTCTTAAAATTATCATAATTTTGCTGTAACATTTGTGTTTTATATTCGTTTATATAGTCAAAACGGCAACTTATGAAAATCCTTAAAAAGAGCTATTATTTACCGCCCTTGCTTTTTATCGTCATCTTCCTGGCAGGTATTTTTATTGTAGCAGGTTATATCAACGCATCCTTTCAATAGCAAATCATCCTTTTTTTAAAGTCCCTTGTACGCGAGCGAAAGCTTGATATATTTACGTGAATTTTTATTTTACATTGTATTTCATTGCTCCTACCTAAGAGTGAGAAAATCTATTTTTTCAGTTATCAGACTTATCAACATCCTATAGTATTTCATCTTTCTTTTTTTAAAATTTAAAATCAAAATGATGATTATGATTGCTTGTTAATAGCGGTATAACTTTTTAACTCCATGTATGGTTTTATATTTTATATGGAGTTATTAACGGGCAATGCCCGTTTTATTAAATAATAAATCCTTTATAATCAAGGATTTTACAATGTAGTTCACAACTGTTAATAACCCTAATCTACCACTTTTTTTGAATAACTTTTGATTTCCATTTATTAAAAATGAAGTTGATTTTTGAAAACAACGGGATGATGGTTTAGGAAATAAAAGTTTGCACGTTAATCTAATTAAGACGTATTGCATTTTTTATTGAATTCCCAAACTTTGATTATAAGAAGTTGATGACAACTTATGCACATAACTGTTAACTTCTCCTTAACAATGAGAAATACAACTCAGTACGTTTCTCTTGTGAAAATGCTTCCGCTTTGTTTAGTACTTTTACATTGATAAAAACATTCATATTTTAATATACTGTAATCATGAAATTAGCCATAGGTAACGATCATGCTGGTGTAGCTTACAAAAATAGTATTGTGCAGTACTTAAAAGAAAAAGGACATCAGGTAGTAAATTTTGGATCAGATACGCCGGATAGCGTAGATTATCCAGATTTTGTGCATCCGGTTGCTGAAGCGGTAGAAGCAAAAGAAGTAGATTTTGGCATCATTATCTGCGGTAGTGGTAATGGAGCAAATATCACAGCCAATAAACATCAGGAGGTGCGGTCTGCGCTTTGCTGGATTAAGGTAATTGCCCATTTTGCCCGGGCGCATAATAATGCTAACGTACTAAGTATTCCGGCACGATACACAGCTAAGGAACAAGCAGTAGAACTGGTAGATGAATTTATAAATACACCTTTTGAGGGTGGTAGGCATCAGCGCAGAGTGGCTAAGATCGCATGTAAATAAATTCCTATTTTCTAGTTAAAGACTTAAGACCGCTGTTCTAAATGACACAGGACTTAAGATTAGATCGTAAGTAAATGGAATTCAAAATTTTAAATTAGATAATATAAAGAAAATCGGCTGTGTTCCAAAAGTATACCCTCAAATGTAAAACTAGTGTGATTGCCTATCATATAAAGCCTAATAGATTTCCTGAATATATATAGGATATTGGTGCAAATAAAAAAAAAATGAGTTTCAACTTTTAATCTCTTTTATAAAATAATAAAGTCTACATGAAGCAAAAACTTAGCTATTCTATAAAAACCTATGACGAACTTGACAAAAACGAACTTTATGACCTTTTGCAGTTACGGGCTGCTGTATTTGTTGTAGAACAAGATTGTCCTTATCAAGATGTGGATGGTAAAGATCAAAAAGCCTTGCATTTGCTGGGTTATACAGGCAATAAACTTGTTGCTTACACCCGTTTATTTCCAATAGGATCTTATTTTAAAAATGCCAGTATAGGGCGTGTGGTCGTTGCAGAAAAAGAGCGCAAGTATGGGTATGGGAAAGAACTGATGCAACAGTCTATAAAAGTAATTGTAGATCGTTATGGGAAGAATACTATAGAGATTTCTGCTCAGGAATATCTTAGAAAATTCTATAATGAGCTGGGATTTGTACAAAGTGGGGAAGGATATCTTGAAGATAATATCCCCCATATACGCATGTTTAAGACCGATTTTTAACTAAAGAAGCCCTAAAAAATCGATTTTTTAGGGCTTCTCCTTTTAAAAGTTAGTAAAATCAGATCTTTATCATCTTTTTATCCAGATTGATTGAATTAAGGGTTTCATCTGTAAACTTATAATGTCCACGTGTTGTAACGATTTTAAATCGATATTTCTTCATTTTACTCAAAACATCAAGAAATAACCATTTTGATTTAAGTAATCTCGGTTTTTTAGATTTAAGACTAATCTCAAAAATATGCCGTTCCCCATCACGTTCTGCAACGATATCTGGGGTAATGCTAACCTCACTACCCTTCTTCACGTATGATTTTGGTGTTTCAAAACCTTCCATATCAGCCTTGATGTTCTCAAAACCTCTATTTTCTAGATATTGAATCGTTTGACTTAAAAAATCTGTATTCTTTTCTGTACTTTTATCTATTGTGATCATAAAGTAAAGGTAATGATAATTACTTAAAATTGCCTTAAGCTTAAGTTAAAACAACACTGTAAAGCGAGCAGTATTAGTGCTTTCTGTCCATTTTTAACAGTTTTTTAAAAAATAGAGGACCATTTTCTCTCGTTTTAGTTCGTTTTTGAGAAAGGTAGATTTTAAGGATTTAATATTTTAGTATAACGTGTAGGATCTTGCAATACAGTTACGGCCTCGTCAATAACCTCGTTATGCTCTAATTGATAATTATATAAGCCTTCCCTATAAAAATAGCGTTTTACGAGTTCATCAATAATCAGTTTTGAGATCTCGTTTTCTTTTTCATCAAGTTCTTTTTCCTTAGCTGCATCTATTGTTTTTGAAAGTTCGCTGTAGGCACCACTTATTTGCTCCTGTAAATTGTCGTTTTCAGCAACGATATACGCTTTTTCCAAGGCCATTTCGGTTTCAGTTTTATACTCAAATCCAGAATTTTTTAAAAATGTCTCAAAATCCCTATAATCGCCATTAGAAAATTTAAAATCCTGAAGTTCCTCAAAATTATGATTGTAATAGTAGGTTGTCGCGAAATCAAAAATCGCGAAATCCTTTAATAAAGCTTCGGTAATCGCACTTAATTTAGCCGAAGAGACTTGCACATCGGGTAAAATACCGCCCCCATCATAAACCTTCCGGCCGTTTGCTGTGGTAAATTCATTGTAGTCTGCCACATCCCTGCGAACGGCATTGCCGTCTTCATCCCGGTGCCAGTAATCCAGTGCTTGTATGCAGCGGCCGCTGGGTGTGTAGTAGCGTGAGATCGTGATTTTTATCTGCGTACCGTAGGTAAGCTCTTTGGGTCGCTGTACGAGGCCCTTACCAAAACTCCTTGCCCCTATGATCACCGCGCGGTCATAATCCTGCAAGGAGCCCGAAACGATCTCACTGGCAGATGCACTGCGCCCATTGATCAACACCGCAAGCGGAATTTGAGCATCAAGGGGCTCATTGGTGGTCAGGTAGTCTTTATTGTATTTTTTGATGGCAGATTTTGTCGTGGTAATTAGTTTCCCTTTGGGTAAAAACAGGTTGCTTACATTGATGGCTTCGGTGAGCAGACCACCGGGATTGCCGCGTAGATCGAGCACTAGTGACGTCGCTCCTTGTTCTTTAAGTTCTTTTACGGCAGCCTCGGTTTCCGCAGATGCTTTCCGGTTGAACTGTGAGAGCACAATATAGCCCACATTATCGGGCATAAGCCTATAAAAAGGAACCGCTTTCACCTCAATTTCCTCCCGTTTAATAGCTGTATTTTCTAGTTTTCCCTGCCTTTTGTAAGTAATGGGTATTTCGGTTCCAGGTGCCCCCTTGAGTAGATCGCCGGCATCATCTTCAAAATTCGCCAGGGTCACATCGCCTATTTTCACGAGCTCGTCACCCGCTTTTAAACCCGCTTGGTCTGCAGGATAACCTGCATACACTTCCATCAGGGTTATTGTTTTATCCTTGGTAAGTACCGCAGCCCCTATTCCGGTATATTGACCGCTATTGGTAATGCGGGCTTCTTCTACTTCCTGCTCGGTCCAGTAATTGGTATACGGGTCGAGATCCTGCAACATTCCTTGTATGGCATTATCCATGAGTTCTGCCGGGTTAACTTCATCCACATAATTCATGTTGATTTCCTTGAACAACGTGGTAAAAATCTCCAGTTGCTTCGCGATCTCAAAAAAGTCACTTTTAAAACTAACCGTGGTAAAAAGGAGCAGGCCAGCGGCCAATGTGAGAAATATTTTCTTTTTCATGTAATGCTTACTTTATAAGAAGCTATATGGTATTAACTTACTTTGAGCCAGGATATTTTTGATAGGGGTATTAATTTACTGAATTTAGATCATTTTTTTGGAAAAAGGTTTAATTCCGCTGCGCGTGTTTCTCATCCATACCTTTAGACCTGAACCGATGGAACGAACTTTTAAATAACTACAATGTGCTAAGCTTCACTTTTACTCGTTGCGATGTATTTATTGTCTTCTGTTTTAGCATTGAATTTCGTTATGATCTTACCCAATTGGTCATTAATCTGCGCATAGCTCACGATTTCTTTTCCCACATAAATGAACATAAAGGCATACGTAAATTCCCCTACCCTAAATTCGGTTTTGTTTTTTCGGTAGCTTTCGCGCATTAAGCGCTTAAGACGGTTACGTAGAACGGCCGACTTATGATTGCGTTTGGGTACCGAAAAACCGGCCTGTATAGCTACATTTTCCGAAAGTTCAGTCTCTAAATAAACCAAAACCAAGGGAAAAGCTTTCACATTGTTTCCGTTTTTAAAAAGCTGTTCGATGATCTTATCGCGCTTCAGTTTTTCGGCTTTGGGAAATTGCTGATTCATGGTAGTTCGCCTTCGGCGGAAATTAGTGCGGTAAAGATAAACAAGAAAAGAAATATTACCATTTTGAACTGAAAATCGACTGATAAAAGGTGATTTTTGAGCATTTAGAGCCAAAATTCGTTTAAAAGAAGGCTTATCCCATTTCAGCGGAAGGTTGTGAACATAGATGCAAAAGACATGTCTAAATTCCCAAGTATAAAATTCAGTAAAAAAGAGTTTAAAATCAGTCAAATTCACCCAATTTTCGGCATAAAAAAGCCCGAAAAATACATTATTTCGGGCTTTTTTAAAATTTCAATAGTGGTTGAATCATCTCAATCATTCAAGACAATGTCTAAATCCTGATCCGTAGGCAGGGCAACTTCTCCTTTGGGAGGTCGGGAGGGGGTTTTATTCCCCAGCTGACCAGCTGTTGTTGTCGCGGTCTACATCTGCCATGTGCTGTTCTGCATCTATCATAACTTCCTGCAGATCGGCATAATTTGCATCAATCGTAAACGTGTAGGTGGGCATTGCCCACGGCCAGTCTGGCTCAATGCTGCGTTCAATAGTAGAAAAAGGGTTTGGCTTTTCATTGCGCATCATACGCAGTGGAATGTAATAACTGTGCTGCGTGCTGTCTTTTGCGGTGGTGTACAAATCTACGGGCATGGGCATAAGACCTTTTCGCTCCAGTGTGATTTCAGTTTTTCCATCGCCAGCGTCCTTTACTTCTTTTATGGCGTAATCTATGGTGTTTGTGGTCTGCGTCCAGTCGGTCAGGTACCAGTCCAACTGCATGTCCGAAACTTTTTCTGCCGTACGAATCACGTTTTCGGGATTGGGATGCTTGAACTTGAAATCATGGAAATACTTAAGAATCGTCTTGTCTAAATTCTCCTTACCAATCACATAGCCCAATTGTGCCAAAAAAACAGCGCCTTTAGAATAAGCCGAGGCACCATAAGCTGCATTGCGGGCGTAACGGTCTGCATTTGTGGTTTGCGGTTGCTCCATGCCACTGGTTGCAAGACGAATATAAGAAGCATAACTGCCTGCCTGTGGATTGGGTTTTTTCTCATCCATGATCTCGTTCATGGCCTCTGTGGAAATGTAGGTGGTAAAGCCTTCATCCATCCATTCATTTTTGGTCTCGTTGGTAGCCAGTAAAAACTGGAACCAGGTATGGGCAAATTCATGCGCGGTAACACCTACCAGACTGCCAAATTTGCGATCACCGGTGATGAGCGTGCACATGGCATATTCCATACCTCCATCGCCACCTTGAATCACCGAATATTGCTTATAGGGGTATTGGCCAATATGTTTATTATAATACGCCAAAAGTTCTGCCGTTTTTGGCTCCATTTTCTTCCAGTTTTCGGCAATTTCTGGCTTGTTTTTGTAGAAAAAGTGCAGTTTTACCCCATTTTCTCCATCTATCACATCGTGGGCAAACTCAGGATCTGCGGCCCATGCGAAATCATGTACACGTGGTGCTTTAAAATGCCAGGTAAGTTTTCCTTTTTGTTTCTTTTTATTCTTTTTGGTGTCGCTATACCCATGGCCTATCTCATCCGGGTTTTGTAAATAACCAGTTCCGCCAATAGTGTACGCGGCATCAATGGTAATTTTCACGTCAAAATCTCCCCAAACGCCATAAAATTCGCGCGCTATATAAGGATCTGCATGCCAGCCGGTAACATCATATTCGGCAAGTTTTGGGTACCATTGGGTCATAGACAGCGCCACACCTTCCGCATTGTTGCGACCACTGCGACGGATCTGTACAGGCACCTGGCCGTGAAAGTCCATATCAAAAGTGGTGCTTTCCCCCGGTAAAATAGGTTTTGCAAGTTTTACTTCAAGTACGGTACCGGCAACATCATACTGTATTTTCTGGCCGTCTTGGCTTAAGCTGTTTACTTTGAGAAAACCCATCTCGCTATTACTCAGTTTTGAAATACGATCCATCACGCGCTGGTCAGGATCTGCTATAGTACGCGAGCGTACATCCATCTCACTGCCCGGTTGGAAGGCGTTAAAATACAAATGATAAAAAACCTGATTCAACGTGTCTGGTGAATTATTGGTATAAACCAGTTGTTGGGTACCGGTATAGTTATAATCCTCGACGTTCATATTTACGTCCATGGTGTAATCTACATGCTGTTGCCAGTAAGAAGTGTTTTGCGCTTTTGCGAAAGCGCAAATAAATAGAAAGCTTAAAACGCTTAGTGTATTTCTCATAAATTGTTCTGTATTGATAATTGCGCCATTTTAAAAGCATTATACATATTTACCATTTTTGCCGATTTTGAAAGTTCACTGAACTTTTTGGTATCGGCAGGATCACCGCCCACTACTACCGGAGTATTTGTAGTCACACCGCTCTGCATAAGGATCTGCTTGATCTGCCCAGCGGAAAATTGTGGATAATAGGAGCGCAACATCGCGGCCACACCAGCAACTTCCGGGGAAGCCATTGAAGTACCCTGCAAGAATTTATATTTATTTCCAGGCACGGTGGAATAGATGCGCATACCTGGGGCAAATACATCTACATTAGATTTTCCGTAGTTAGAAAATGGAGCGACCAGTTCACCGCCATAGGTTTCATTAAGGGCACCCACGGTGATAAAGTTATCGGCAAATTCTTCCATGTTGTCCAGTTGATCATTGGGATAAATGGTTTTGCCACTATCTAGATCTACCGCGTCATTACCAGCGGCATTTACGATGAGTACATCGTGTTTCGCAGCATATTTTATCGCATCGTAAACCCATTCCGGATGTGTGGAAAAATACTTGCCAAAGCTGGTATTGATCACTTTTGCGCCATTATCTACCGCATAACGGAAGGCAAGAGCAACATCTTTATCACGCTCATCGCCATCAGGTACCGCGCGCACTACCATGATTTTAATATTGTCATTGGCCACGCCGTTCATACCTAAACTGTTGTCGCGTTGTGCAGCGATAATACCTGCAACGTGCGTACCATGCAGTGCACCTTCAGCATCTGGGCCCATCACGTTATTATTACCGTATGCATCATCTTTAATATCATTGGGATCGTCGCCCACCACTTTTCTATAATCTGCATTCAGGTTAAAATTATTGTCCAAACGCTTGTTCATGCTTTCAAGGCCCTCATCAATCATGTCTAGAAACTCTGGGATGGTAGGCTCATAGGAAAGCATCTGTGTTAGTATCGCCTTGTTGCGTTGCGCATCTGGTGTGCTGGCGTCCATTTTTTCAAGATCTTCTGCGGTATAATCTTCTTTGCCCAGTTTTTTGCTTACTTCTGCATGCGCAGCAGTCACCACATCAACGATCTGATCGTATTGATTTTTTTGCTCTATGAGTTCGTCGTACTGTTTATCATACTCTTCCCTTGCGCTTTTATAAAGTTTAAAGGTTTCCTGCTCATTTTTAGAAATTTCAGAAAGACTTTTGCCTTTGTACAACGGTTCATATTTTTGGATAATCCTACTGAATTCTAACTGTTCGTCAACCACATCACCCAGAAAATTCCAGCCGTGAATGTCATCTACATAACCGTTATTGTCATCATCTTTGTTGTTATTGGGAATTTCTTTTGTATTGGTCCAGATTTTATTTTTGAGGTCCTCATGGTCTATATCTACACCGCTGTCAACCACGCCTACAATCACGGGTTCTCCTTGATTTCCATTTATAAACTCGTTATAGGCAAGATCAACGCTCATCCCGGGAATGGTATCTTTCAAAAGATCTTTTGCGCTCCAGGCTTTTTCGGTCTCCTCACTCAGTGGGGCGACCTTGAGGGGATTATTATCTACATTTTCTACCGGTATCGAAATCAGTTTTGCTGGCGTATCGCAAGCATTCAAAAATAGCACGGCACCAAAAGCCGCTAACATCATTTTTTTCATGTATTCAAGAATTATTTGCCCAAGGGGCAAGGTATTTAGTTATTTATCAAAAAAATTTTCAATCGAAAAACACTCGTTAAGGCGAACGCCTTTTTCAGTATGTTGTACCGTAATAATGGGATTATGGGCATCATGTTCCAGCCAGAGATATAGATTTTCATCTGCAGCTTTGTTCAGAAATTGTTCTTTCTCATCAAGTGTCAATAATGGCCGGGTATCAAAACCCATAACATAAGGTAAAGGCAAATGTCCTGCTGTGGGCAGCAAATCTGCCGCAAAAACGATGGTTTTATCCTTATAAGTGATATGGGGAATCATTTGTTTATCGGTATGACCATCTACAAACAAAATGCCGAAATTCATTTCTTCTGAAAAAGAATAGGTTTTTTTACCCTTTTCAACAAATTGAAGCTGGCCACTTTGCTCTATGGGAAGAATGTTTTCTTTTAAAAAAGACGCCTTTTCGCGCGCATTGGGCTGCGTGGCCCATTTCCAGTGGTCTTCATTGCTCCAGTAAGTAGCATTTTTAAAAGCTGGCTGCAATGATTTACCGTCTGAACCATAAACAATACATCCACCACAATGATCAAAATGAAGGTGGGTTAAAAAAACGTCTGTAATATCATCAGGATGAAATCCCTTTTCCTGAAGTGAGCCAGCTAAATTTGAGTCGCCCCATGGGTAGTAGTAAGAAAAGAATTTATCGCTCTGCTTGTCCCCCATCCCGGTATCTATGAGAATAAGACGTTTCCCATCTTCTATGAGCAGGCAGCGCGCTGCGATATCTATCATATTGTTGTTATCGGCAGGGTTTGTACGTGTCCATAATGATTTTGGTACCACGCCAAACATCGCTCCTCCATCCAGCTTAAAATTTCCGGCTTCTATCGCGTGTAACTTCATAAGGGTCTAATCAAGTCGTGCAAAATACAAAAGGCATTTAAAATGATTTTTGAAAGCAATAGTATTAAGCTATATTTAACAACCAAATCAGAGCGCTTTACCTTGTTTTAAACTGGAAAATCGTATAATAGCACAAATTTGTACACATGCTCGAACTAGGTGGAATAATAATATTAGGGATTTTGGCGCAGTGGGTAGCCTGGAAATTTAAGATTCCGGCAATCCTGCCCTTAATTTTGATAGGCCTTTTTGTGGGGCCTATATCCACATTATTGAGTCATGATGGTGGAAAATGGATCGAACCCATCTGGAATGCAGAAACGGGTCTGGGGATTTTCCCCGGCGAGCGTTTGTTTAATTTTGTTTCTTTGGCCATAGGGATCATCCTTTTCGAGGGTGGACTTACCTTACGCCTTGGCGAGATCAAAAACGTGGGCCCGGTAATTACAAAATTAATTATTATAGGCTCTGTGGTTACCTTTTTTGGTGCCGGTGCGGCTGCTTACTATATTTTTGACCTGGACTTGCGTATCGCATTTCTTTTCTCAGCGCTCATTATTGTGACCGGCCCTACCGTTATCACCCCTATTTTGCGCAATATTCCGCTTAAAAAGGATATTTCTGCCATTTTAAAGTGGGAAGGGATTCTTATTGATCCCATTGGTGCGCTGGTAGCGGTTTTGGTATTTGAGTTCATCAGCGTGGGCGCTGGCAGTGAGTTTACCTTAGTCGCACTAGAGGAATTTGGTAAAATAGTTCTTTTTGGTTTTACCTTTGGTTTTACCTTTGCGCATGCCCTTGCTTTCGCAATCAAACGTAATGTAATCCCGCATTACCTGCTCAATGTATTTACACTTGCTGCGGTACTGGGTGTTTTTGTTTTATCAGATCTTTTTGCACATGAGAGCGGTCTGCTCGCAGTTGTTGTGATGGGCATGGTTATGGGGAATATGCAATTGCCAAACATTAAGGAGTTGCTGTACTTTAAAGAATCACTGAGTGTTCTGCTTATTTCGATTCTTTTTATCCTGCTTTCTGCCAATATTGAGATGAACGATCTGTTTCTGGTTTATAACTGGAACGCGGCCATACTTTTTGCCGTAGTGGTTTTTATATTACGACCCATAGGTGTGTTTATAAGCGCAAAGGGATCTGGCCTAAAATTCAATGAGAAGTTGTTTATCAGCTGGGTGGGGCCACGTGGTATCGTTGCTGCGGGTATTGCCTCCCTATTTGGTCTTAAACTGGCCAGTGAGGGTGTGACCGATGCAGAGTATATCACTCCACTTGTGTTTATGATTGTGCTGGGCACCGTATTGCTCAACGCTACCACCGCTAGGCTCTTCGCAAAATTGATAGGGGTGTTCCTTAGAAATTCTGAGGGTATTGTTATTATTGGTGCTTCAAAAGCGTCTCGAATAATCGGTGAATACCTGATGAAAAACGGCCGTCATGTGGTACTTGTTGACAGCAATAGTAGCAATATCGCCAAGGCGAAAGAACGTGGTCTGGATGCAATAGAAGAAAGTATTTATTCAGACAGTTTGATGAATAATATAGAACTTAATGATGTAGGTTATCTTATGGCATTGACCGGTAACGGGGACATTAATAAATATGCCCTAGACCGTTTTAAAACAGTTTTTGGAGAAAATGGGTCTTTTAGACTGATTACTCCAGACGAAATGAAAGACAGCCTCACCCCTCCAGATTCCGGGCTTTTCTCACCTACCGATGATTTTATAAACCTTACCGAAGTAGCGCGCAGCTATCCCTCTATGCAGGAAATGGAAATAGACAGCGAGGCAACCTTTAAACGTCTTATAAAAATTAGCCGGGCAGACGACAATATCATACCTATTTTCCTTAAAACACAAGAAGATGACCTTAAAATCCTAAAGGCAGACATCAGTGAACTTGAGGTAGAAAGCTTTGAAGGCTGTAAACTGGTTTATATGGGGAAACCCTTTGACGTAGAAGAACTGGAAGATGATGAACCGGTAGTAGAAAAGAAACCAACGCCTGAACCTGATCCAGAACCAACACCCAAATCAGAAACCGAAGAATCTAAAATAGAGGACAAGGAATAAAAAAAGCTGCTTCAAACGCATTGTTTTGAGAGATCTGTACCTAGATTTACTTCCAGGTTTTAAACCATTCATAAAGCACAAACACCATTCCTATAATGGCAATAATGGCCATGGTCCAGACTCCCCATTGTGATTGTTTGATAGCCGTAAACTGGGAGAGCGCGCCACTTAGGAGAATGAGCCCCAGTCCTATCATTTGCAAACGCTTCATTAATCGTTGAGTTTCAATACGGCCATAAAGGCTTCCTGAGGTATTTCCACATTACCTACCTGGCGCATACGCTTTTTACCTTTTTTCTGTTTTTCAAGCAGTTTTCGCTTCCGCGAAATATCACCACCATAACATTTTGCAGTTACGTCTTTTCGAAGCGCTTTTACGGTCTCACGGGCTATGATCTTGGCCCCGATGGCTGCTTGTATGGGAATATCAAATTGCTGACGCGGGATGAGCTCTTTAAGCTTTTCGCACATTCTTTTCCCGATGTCATAGGCGTTATCCTTATGCAGTAGTGCAGAGAGCGCATCCACCACATTGGCATTGAGCAGGACATCTACCTTCACCAAGTGCGAGGCGCGCATCCCGATGGGCGAATAGTCAAAAGAGGCATAGCCTTTGGAAACTGTTTTTAGCCGGTCGTAGAAATCAAATACGATTTCAGCCAGCGGCATATCAAAGGTGAGCTCCACCCGTTCTGTAGTAAGATAGGTCTGGTTGGTGATCTCGCCACGCTTTTCGATACATAAAGACATCACTGGCCCTACAAAATCAGCTTTGGTAATAATGGAAGCTTTGATAAACGGCTCTTCTACCCGGTCCATTCCAGAGGGATCTGGCAAATCGGAGGGGTTGTTGACCAAAATAGCCTTTTCGGGTTCACGGGTGGTAAATGCGTGATAAGAAACGTTGGGTACCGTAGTGATCACGGTCATGTCAAACTCACGTTCCAGGCGTTCCTGAATGATTTCCAGGTGCAACATGCCCAGAAAACCACAACGGAACCCAAAACCTAACGCTGCCGAACTTTCTGGCTGAAACACAAGCGAAGCATCGTTGAGCTGCAACTTTTCCATAGAGTTCCGCAGGTCTTCATAATCTTCGGTATCTACGGGATAAATTCCGGCAAAAACCATGGGTTTAACGAACTCAAAGCCAGAAATTGGGTTTTTGGTAGGTTCTTTTTTATCGGTAATAGTATCCCCTACTTTTACTTCGCGCGCTTCTTTAATGCCCGTAATCAGATAGCCTACATCACCGGCCTTGATCTCTTTTTTGGGCACTTGTACCAGCTTTAATGTACCCACTTCATCGGCAAAATAAGATTTTCCAGTGGCGATGAACTTGATCTCCTGTCCTTTTTTGATACTGCCGTTAATGACCCTAAAAATTGTTTCCACCCCACGAAACGGATTATATACCGAGTCAAAAATCAGCGCCTGCAAAGGCTCATCTACAGTGCCTTTGGGATGCGGGATACGGTCTATAATGGCGTTGAGTATTTCTTGAATACCTACTCCTGTTTTTGCACTGGCGGGAATTACATCCTCGGGATCGCAGCCCAGTAAGTCCACAATGTCATCGGTCACCTCTTCAGGATTGGCGCTGGGCAGGTCGATTTTATTGAGCACCGGGATGATCTCCAAGTCATTTTCAAGCGCCAGGTAGAGGTTTGAGATGGTCTGTGCCTGTATACTCTGTGCCGCGTCTACAATGAGCAATGCACCTTCACAAGCCGCGATACTGCGTGAAACTTCATAGGAGAAGTCCACATGGCCCGGGGTATCAATCAGGTTTAAGACATACGGCTCACCGTTGTGCATATAATCCATTTGGATGGCGTGCGACTTTATGGTAATCCCGCGTTCCCGTTCTAGATCCATATTATCAAGAAGCTGTTCCTTCTTTTCCCGGTCTGTTACCGAACCGGTAAAGTCAAGCAGACGGTCTGCCAGTGTGCTTTTACCATGATCTATATGTGCGATGATGCAGAAATTGCGAATGTTCTTCATAAAAGTTGCCTAGGAAAATGCATGATGTTGCATTGACCGGCAAATATACTATTTCGTTGGGCGAATGACTAATAAATAATAGATTAGCCAGTATGGAAAATTTTTTGTAAAATGCGGCTTCCCCGAACAATTAATAGTAATTTTTTATTTATTTTCAAGTCTATGATTAAAAGGCTACTCCTCGCACTCTTATTGTTTCTTATACAACAAGGTTATGCGCAAAACTATGTGATTAACGGGAAAATAATTGATGAGCAACCACAGGCGCTTTCGTATGTAAATGTACTATTGCTTAAAGCACAGGACTCTAGCTTGATTAAAGGGGCGGTGACCAGTGAGGACGGAAGTTATCTCATAGATGCCGTAGATCAGGGAAATTACCTCATTAAAGCCAGTTTTGTGGGTTATAACGACGGTTTTTCAGCTCCTTTTGAAGTAAATGCCAGTATACAATTGCCGGTAATTACGCTTTCAGAAAACGAAGAGGCGCTTGATGAGGTTACCGTTACCGCAAAAAGACCCACGATAAAGCGGGAAATAGACCGGCTGGTTTATAATGTTGAAAACACGGTAGTTTCTTCGGGCACAACCTATGATATTCTTCAAAGAACGCCAGGGGTGATCGTAAGCCAGAACCAGATTTTGGTAAAGAATAGACCAGCTCAGGTTTATATCAATGACCGCCGCGTCTATTTAACGTCGCAGGAACTGCAGCAACTGCTACAGGGATTTAGCGGTCAGAATGTAAAATCTGTGGAAGTGATCACCAACCCACCGGCAAAATATGATGCCGAGGGCGGTGCGATCTTGAATATCGTGACTTCCAAGAATATTTCAATTGGTTACAAAGGGAGCCTTAATGCATCCAATACTCAGGCTAGGGTGCCCAAATATTCCTTTGGTACCAGCCAATTCTATAAGAACGACTGGCTCAATGCTTTTGCTTCCTATAATTTTAATACGCGAAGGGATAACAAGCTGGAAGATAGCCATATTCGCTTTTTTGAACCAGATGGAAGCACTAATTCCAACTGGGAAACCGATTTTGACCGCACCACGTCTACCAATTCGCACAATCTAAACACCATTCTCGATTTTACGATCGATGCAAAAAATACGCTGAGTGTGAGTGCAAATCTACTCTATACACCAAAGGAAGATTCAGATATAGGCGGCCTTACCGAAATTTATGGTTCACAGGCACAGCTCGATTCGCTGTTTACCACGCAGAGTGCGCTGGAAAAAGAGGGTCATAATTACCTGTTTAACCTCGATTATACACGCCAACTGGGAGAAAACGGCGCGACGCTTTCTGCGCAGGCCAATTATATTAACTACAAAGATGAACAGCGTCAGGATATAGCGACCCGTTATACCCTGGCTAACGGAGAACTTTTAAATGAAAATTCCTTCCGTACCTTGCCTAAACAGGATTCAGATATATATACTGGTCAGTTAGATTATTCAGGATCGGTGGGCAGTTTTTCGCTGGAAAGCGGCATAAAATATTCCGGTATCGATTCAGAAAGCCGGCAGGAATATTTTGATACCCAACAGGCAACCCCTCAGTTTATCGGCGCACTCTCCGATTTTTACGATTATAAAGAAAATATCTACGCGGCGTATGCAAGCATATCCAAAGATTGGGAAAAATGGAGCCTTAAAGTGGGTTTACGCGGTGAGTATACAGACGTTTCGGGCAATTCACTTACGCTGGGCCAAGTGAACACCCAAGAATACTTTGAGCCTTTTCCTACGGTTTACCTCATGCATAGGCCCAACGAGAATAATTCTTTCAGCATTAATTATAGTCGGCGTATAGACAGGCCTCGCTTTCAGAGTTTGAACCCGTTCAGGACCTTTATCAATGAGAACAATTTTAATCAGGGAAATCCCAATATTCAACCGGCAATAAATAATAATATTACCTTTAATTATACCTTTAAAAACAAGCTTTCTTTTGATTTGTATTACGACCGGACTGATGATGCCGCCGCAATTTTACCTTTTCAAAACAATGCAAACAGAACCTTGCGCTCAGTGACAACAAATATGGATTATTCTCAGCAGTTTAGTTTGGATATCTCTTACTTCAGTTTTGTGACCAATTGGTGGTATTTATCTGCTTATGGATCGTTTTACCGCATGGAAAACCAATTCTTCGCTCAGGAAAGCGGTAATATTCTAGTTGAAAACAACATAAATAGTACCTATTTACAAGCGGTAAATGCCTTTTATTTGGATCAAGCAGGTACATTTTCATCACTTTTGACCGCTTTTTATAACCCTGATTATATTTCTGGTTCCTATGATTTTGAGGAAGGACAGGTCGGATTTTCTTTAGGTTTCAGAAAAACCTTTTTTGATGATCGTCTCGTTGCCACTGTAGATTTTGAGGATATTTTTAACCAAGTGAATATCCCCTTGCAATCGCGCTACCTAAATCAAGATAACTCCTTTTTTGCAAAGCCTGAATCCCGCTCGGTACGTTTTGGCCTACGTTATAACTTTGGAAACTTTAAGCTGAATGATAACGATCGTGCTACTACAACCGAAGAAAGCGAGCGTCTTAATGCACAAAGCGTTATGGATCATCCTTAAAAACATTCATTTTTAGGCTAAAAACGGTTTTTTTCGACCCATTTTCAGCCAAAAAATAAATCTGATTTTTTCTTCGTAATTTTACCTGAAGAAAAAAATAGCTTTTGGCCAAAATTGATACTATAGATGTCGGGGATTTCCCCTTGTTGCTCGCCCCCATGGAAGATGTGAGCGATCCCCCTTTTCGTGCCCTTTGCAAAGAGCAGGGTGCTGATGTGGTGTATACCGAATTTATATCCAGCGAAGGCCTCATCCGCGATGCTGCAAAAAGCACTATGAAACTTGATATTTATGAGAAAGAACGTCCCGTGGGCATTCAGATTTTTGGCGCCAACCTTGACTCCATGCTGCGCAGTGTGGAAATCGTGGAAGCTTCTGGGCCAGATATTATTGATATAAACTTTGGCTGCCCGGTAAAAAAAGTGGTTTCCAAAGGTGCCGGCGCAGGAATTCTAAAGGATATAGATCTCATGGTTTCGCTTACTGAAGCTATGGTAAAGCATACCAAACTTCCCATTACGGTAAAGACCAGACTGGGCTGGGACCACGATTCCATTAAAATCGTCGAAGTCGCAGAGCGTTTACAGGACGTGGGCTGCAAGGCGATCGCCATTCACGGCAGGACCCGCGCACAAATGTATAAGGGTGAGGCCAACTGGGCGCCCATTGCTGAAGTAAAGAACAACTCGCGCATGCATATTCCGGTTTTTGGCAACGGCGATGTAGATACCCCAGAAAAAGCTGTGCAAATGCGTGATGATTATGGTCTGGACGGCGCTATGATAGGCCGTGCGAGCATCGGTTATCCCTGGTTTTTTAAAGGAGTCAAACACTATTTTAAAACAGGTAAACATTTGGCTCCACCAAGCATGCAGCAACGCGTAGATGCTGCGAGAAGACATTTAACAATGGCGATCGATTGGAAAGGGGAGAAACTGGGCGTTTTTGAAACCCGCCGTCATTATACCAATTATTTTAAGGGAATCCCCAATTTTAAGGAATACCGCATGAAAATGGTGACCAGCGACGATTCTGTAGATGTTTTTGCCGCTTTTGATGAGGTTGAAGAGCGTTTTGCAGATTACAGTTTCGTCTGATCTTTCAAAAAAAATGAGCTATGCCTTCGCCAAAAAAAATACTTTCCTATCCCTTGAGCATCATCTTTTTGATCGCTTTTTTTGGCTGCCTGGTGATTTTTCATCCCATACAATGGTTTTGCCTAAAGTTTTTTGGATATCAAGCGCATAAAAAAAGTGTAGATTACCTCAATTTTATGCTCATGCGTTCTTTAAATCTGCTGGGCACGACTTTTCATTTCGAGAATCCCTATACGATAAACCGCGATCAGCCGTGCATTATTGTGGCCAATCACCAAGGACCGTACGACATTCCACCCATAATCTGGTACCTGCGCAAATTACACCCCAAGTTTATTAGTAAAAAAGAACTTGGCAAGGGTATTCCCAGTATTTCCTACAACCTGCGCCATGGCGGTTCTGCGCTCATCGACCGCAAGGACAAATTAAAGTCTTTAAAAACAATAAAGACCTTGACCGAAACGCTGAATACAACGCACCGCAGCGTGGTCATTTTTCCAGAAGGTACGCGCAGTAAAGATGGCATCCCGCAGGCATTTTCACCCGGGGGCTTGATCACGCTATTTACGGCCATGCCAGATGCGCTGGTCATCCCACTTACCATTCACAACAGTTGGAAATTGATGCGCTGGGGCAGTTACCCCATAGACCTGGGCGTCAAAGTGCGGCACATTGTGCATGAACCCATTCTGGTTTCTTCTATGCCGGTGCGTCAGCTCGTTCAAAAAGTACAGGAAGTGGTGCTGGCCGATTTTCCTGAAATCCACCGCCGCAAAAGGGAACCGAGGGAACGCCCCGCCCAAAAAACCGATTCATGAAAGAATTATCAGAAAAACAAACGCAATTTGTATCCCGTACGGCAGATTTTGTCAAGAAAACATTGAAAAATGCTGAAGGCGGTCACGATTGGTTTCATACCCAGCGTGTGTATAATAATTCGCTGCATATAGCCAGCGGGGAGAAAGTAAATGTTTTTATCGTTGCCCTGGGCGCGTTGTTGCACGATATCGCAGATTCCAAATTTTATGGTGGTGATGAAACAGTAGGTCCAAAAATGGCGCAGGATTTTCTTGACGAAAACAAAATCGAAAAGCGTATCAGCGATCACGTGATTGCTATTATTAAAAATATCTCTTTTAAAGGTGGGAATACCACAAAAGCATTTGATTCTGCTGAATTACAAGTCGTGCAGGATGCAGACCGACTGGACGCCATCGGTGCCATAGGGATAGCTCGCACTTTCAATTACGGTGGTTTTAAAAACCGAAAACTTTACGATCCCGAAATAAGGCCGCAAATGGATATGGATGTTGAAACCTATAAAAAATCCACCGCGCCTACAATCAATCATTTTTATGAAAAGTTACTGCTGCTCAAAGACCGGATGAACACTGAAACTGGCCGTAATCTTGCCCAAGAACGCCACACTTATATGGAAAGTTTTTTAGATCAGTTTTATAAAGAATGGGAGGGGAATAGATAATTTTAAAACTCCTCAGAAATTTCTCGCCAAGCACTAGGTAATATTTACCCGAGCGGGTAAATATTACCCTATCTAGCAAAAAAACTTCCAGCGTAATATTTTGTAATTAGTTAATAATCAGTATTTTGATTTATAAACACGGCAGCACCTTATTTTGTGGTAAGCGTTTTGTGCTATCAGGGTACGAGAGGATTAATTATGAAATAAGAATATCATGGCAACGCACATTACCTTAAGAAAGCGTATAAATGCCGTCCTGGCGCTTTCAATAGTTTTTTTACTGATCTTGGTGACAAACCGTATAGATCAAAAACATGTTGACGTTGCTCAAAACTCTGTAAAAGAGGTTTATAATGATCGTGTTTTAGTACAGAATTACATTTTTTCAATATCAAATATATTATTTGCTAAACAACTTGCCTTAAAAGATAGCCTATTTGAGAATGATGATGATCACCAAAATAGAAATTTAGAGCAGCTACTTGCTGATTTTCATGCTACAAAGCTAACCTCGAAGGAAGCAATACATCTTAAAAGCCTGCAAGATAATTTGGAGGTTTTAAGAAAACTTGAAAATCAAAAAATTCAACATGAAGGAGATTCAGGACTCCTGAAAAATAAAATAGCCGGCACCCTGGCTACGATGCATGCTAACCTATACGACCTTTCTAAAATTCAAATTCATGAAAGTAGGTACCTAACAAGTAGTGCACAGAAGTCGCTAGATACTAGTGAATTTCTTTCTAATCTGGAAATAGGGGGACTTATCTTTATAGGTATAGTCATTCAATTCATCCTTTTTTATCGCAGAAAAAAAGGTTCTGAAAGCTATCATGCTAACCGCAGGAAGAATCAGTTTCAAAGCACCGAAAATCGGTCTCCTAATATACCTTACCCATCCCGTTATGGTTCAAAAACTTTTACGCATAACTCCATTTCAGAAATTTGTAAAAATTGAGAGTTTTGGAGGTATACTGATATTATTAGCGACGATTATTGCCTTAATTTGGGCAAATTCTTCTTTTGGGGCAAGTTATTCTTCCTTATGGAATTATAAAATAGGCTTTAAAACAGAAGGTTTTGAACTGTATAAACCTTTGATCCTCTGGGTGAACGATGGTTTTATGACCGTTTTCTTTTTTCTGATCGGTCTTGAGATAAAAAGGGAAGTACGCATCGGCGAACTGAATTCATTAAAGAAAATGGCCTTTCCGCTCTTTGGAGCTATCGGTGGAATGTTAGTTCCCATTGCACTTTTTATTTTTCTAAACCAGAACGAGGCAACCTTTAAAGGTTGGGGCATACCCATGGCGACCGATATTGCCTTTTCCCTGGCCATTTTAAATGCACTGGGAAAAAGAATACCGCTGAGCCTTAAAATATTCCTGACTGCTTTTGCTATTGTAGACGACCTGGGAGCGGTACTCGTAATTGCCATTTTTTATAGTGGTACGATTAATTTATCCCTGCTCGCAATGGCTTTGATCTTATTGTTTTCACTTTACTTTTTATCCTATAAGCAATATTATTCAAAATTCTTGCTAATAACTTTTGGACTGATTATCTGGGTTTTATTCTTAAAATCAGGCATTCACCCTACACTTGCGGGAGTATTACTGGCTTTTTCGGTACCTATTAGACAAAAGATCAATACACCGGAATTTATAGAAAACCTCGTTGCCATTACTACTAATATTAAAGAGACATCAGTAGTTAAAAAACCTATTCTAAGCAAGGAGCAGATACAGCAAATAGACGACCTGCAAGACTGGACGAGCCGTTATCAATCCCCATTACAGCACATGGAGCATAGTTTGCACGGGTGGGTGGCCTATTTAATCATACCGCTATTTGCACTGGCAAACGCTGGGGTCACATTAATCAGCGATCTGGAGATGAATAGCGCTTTGATCATCAATATCGTACTAGGTCTTGTTCTAGGTAAAAGCCTGGGGATTACCCTAGTGGTTCTACTTGCAAAAAAGCTAAGATTAGTGAGCATTCCTGAAGACATCTCCCTGCGCCACATCATAGGCACTTCTTTTCTCGCCGGTATAGGCTTTACAATGGCAATCTTTGTGTCAAACCTGGCTTTTGAAAGCGATCCCGTATACAATTTGTCCGCTAAAATAGGGATTCTTATTGCTTCGGTATTGGCTGCAATTTTTGGTTACTTGATTTTGAGATTGAAAACCACGCGTTCCTGAGCAGGCCATTTTTAATGTTTTGCCGATGGACGGAAAACACTTACAAATCAAACTTTATCCCCTGCGCCAGCGGTAATTCGGTAGTGTAATTAATGGTATTGGTTTGGCGGCGCATATATATTTTCCAGGCGTCAGAACCACTTTCACGACCACCGCCTGTTTCTTTTTCACCGCCAAAAGCACCCCCAATTTCGGCTCCAGAAGTACCAATATTTACATTGGCGATCCCACAATCACTGCCTTCGACACTTAGGAAACGTTCTGCTTCGCGCAGATTATTGGTCATAATTGCCGAAGAAAGCCCTTGTTTTACGCCATTTTGTAGATCGAGCGCGTTTTCTACGTCACCACTATACTTCAGCAAGTATAAAATGGGGGCAAACGTCTCGTGTTGTACGATCTCATAATTATTACTGGCTTCCGCAATGGCAGGTTTTACATAACAACCACTTTCATAACCTTCACCTTCCAGTACGCCCCCTTCAACGAGAAGGTGACCGCCGGCTTTTACCACTTCGTCGAGGGCTTTCTGATAGTTTTTTACCGCATCTTTATCAATAACCGGCCCCACGTGGTTATTTTCATCCAGGGGATCACCAATACGTAACTGCTTATACGCTTCCACCAGCGCGTTTTTTACCTGGTCGTATCGCGATTCATGCACGATAAGTCGGCGTGTGGAAGTACAGCGCTGTCCGGCCGTTCCCACCGCGCCAAAAACAGCGCCTATGACTGTCATTTTAAGATCAGCATCAGGAGTTACGATAATGGCGTTGTTTCCGCCCAGTTCTAGCAAGGTCTTGCCCAAACGTTCGCCAACGACGGCCGCCACTTTTTTGCCCATTTTTATGGAGCCGGTGGCCGAAATAAGCGGAACACGGGAATCTTTGGTCATTAGTTCGCCTACTTTATAATCGCCGCTTATGAGGTTTGAAATCCCTTCCGGAAGGTTATTTTCCTTGAAAATGCGGGCTGCTATATGTTGGCAGGCCACGCCCGTCAATGGCGTCTTTTCCGAAGGTTTCCATACGGTAACATCGCCACAAACCCAGGCCAGCGCCGTATTCCACGCCCAGACCGCAACCGGAAAGTTAAATGCTGAAATGATGCCTACGACACCCAGCGGATGATATTGCTCATACATACGATGCCCAGGGCGCTCAGAATGCATAGTCAGGCCGTGCAACTGCCGTGAAAGTCCTACTGCAAAATCACAGATGTCTATCATTTCCTGCACCTCGCCAAGTCCTTCTTGATACGATTTTCCCATTTCATATGAAACCAGTTGACCCAGTGGTTCTTTTAGCCGGCGCAGCTCGTCGTTAAACTGGCGCACAATCTCCCCGCGGTGCGGGGCCGGCATTTTCCGCCAGGTTTTAAAGGCTGCCGTGGCGGTTTCCAAAACCTGATTATATTCTTCTGGAGTTGTTGTGGTTACCTGTGCAATGGTTTTGCCATCTACGGGTGAAACCGAATTAAAAGTTTCGCCTTTGGCATAGGTTTTAGAGCCGGTGGAAGAACCCTCATTTTTTGAGGTGATCAAAAGGGCTTCGAGTACTTTTTCTAGATTGAAACTTGCAGAGGTTGTAGGCATAATTTTTAAAGATTCTTTATTTTTTAAACGTATTCTTGCGAAGTTACTAATTTAAGGTGTTGAAATTGAGTTAATTTCAAACTATTCTTCAGCAGTAAATCTAGAATCGACGGGCATAACCGTACCGCAATTATCGCAAGTGCGCAGCTCTTCGCTGGCGTAAAAATGCTTAAAATGCTTGAGAAAATCTGTTTCTATATCATGTAATGGGAAATAAACCTCATAGAGTTTGGTATTACAGTTATCGCAAAACCACAACAATCCATCTTTGCCCTTCAGATCTTTGCGTTTGCGCTCTACCACGAGTCCGATAGAATTTTCCTTACGAACGGGAGAATGTGGCACTTTGGCGGGATGCAAATACATATCTCCAGGGCCCAATTGCATCGTGTGCTTTTTGCCCTCTTCTTGTACGTGCACCTCGATCTCGCCTTCTAACTGGTAAAAAAGCTCTTCGGTCTCGTTATAATGATAATCTTTGCGGGCATTTGGCCCTGCTACGACCATCACAATATAATCACCGGCGTCCTTATATAAATTCTTGTTGCCTACGGGTGGTTTCAACGATTGCCGGTTTTCTTCCACCCATTTGTTGAGGTTAAACGGTTTTTTAATGGCCATAGGTTCTAGTTTCAATAAAAATAGTCATTTTGGCGTCTGCTAAAAACTTATTTCAAAGCTTTAGCAAAGCATTAAGAGTGCTTAATTTATTGCCAAATCTCCACCCAACCTTGCCCATGGAGAATAAATTTTATTCATATCACAATTCCTTCCTGAAGAGGGGTTGGGGAGGACTTTTACTTTATTTTGACTATTTTAGAGGCTTAATAAACGCCACATGAAACATATTTTTTACTCCCTAGTCTTACTTTTAAGCCTTTCTGCCTGCAAGGAAAACCCTTCGGGGGAAGATGGTGCAATGACTTCAACCCCTGAAAAACAGCGAGATTCCGTTCAGGATTTTGCTATCGTTATTCACGGCGGCGCCGGAACGATACTCAAGGAAAACATGACCGACAGCCTGGAAACGGCCTATGAGGCCAAACTCACCGAAGCGATCCAGACCGGTTACAAAATACTTCAAAATGGGGGTACTAGCCTAGAAGCGGTACAGCGCACCATCAATGTGATGGAAAACTCTCCACTGTTCAATTCCGCCAAGGGCGCGGTGTTTAACCATGAGGGAAAAAATGAACTCGATGCTTCTATTATGGATGGCAAAACATTGAATGCCGGAGCGGTTGCTGGTGTGACCAACATTAAAAACCCCATTAATCTGGCTAATGAGGTTATGGTTAATTCGGAGCACGTATTGCTCAGCGGAAAAGGTGCCGAAGAATTTGCTGAAGAACAGGGACTGGAAATCGTAGATCCTTCTTACTTTTTTACCCAAAAGCGTTATGATGCGCTACAGCGTACACTGGAACAGGAAAAAACAGCCAAAAAAGACACAAAAACGGCCTTTTACGACCCATTTATCAAGGATGACAAATATGGAACGGTAGGTTGTGTCGCCCTTGATAAAAACGGAAACCTGGCTGCCGGAACTTCCACCGGAGGGATGAACAATAAACGCTACAACCGTATCGGCGATTCGCCTATTATTGGCGCGGGCACGTATGCCAATAACAAGACCTGCGGCGTTTCTTCCACTGGTTGGGGCGAGTATTTTATGCGCGGACTCGTAGCCTATGATATTTCGGCGATGATGGAGTACGGCGGAAAAAGCCTTAAAGAAGCTACAGATGCAGTGATTCAAAAGAAACTTACGAATATGGGCGGTACCGGCGGCATCATTTCGTTAGACAATAACGGCAACGTCTCGATGGAATTCAACACCCCCGGGATGTACCGCGCGTATATGAATGATAAAGGGGAATTACAACTGGGAATTTATAAGGAATTACAGAAATAATTTATTGGTAAACATTTAAAATTAAATAATTATGTCAAAATCGAGCGGACTCAAAAATGCACCAAGCACTACGGGAAAACCTTCAGGTAAAGGAAGATCTAACAATACTACAGACAAATCCAATGGAAAGGGTGGCGCTTCAAAAAATTCAAAAGAAATAAAAAAATAGTTTTTAAAGAAAGCTGGATTTTTATAAACCACGGAACGCAAAATCCAGTTAACGTCATTCCGAAAGCGCGAGATACGAGCAACGAGGAATCACATCAGCTTGGGTTGTCAGCTTATATAAAAGTGGGATCGTTGAACTGTTTATTTGCGTAACTGTTGAGAAGTTGAATAGCTCATTGCTTATTGCAAAAATCTACCACCCAAATATCCCAGTGAATTAATCTCTTTTAAATTTAAATAGACCACCAACTGACCCCTGTGGTGGGTTACGTGATCTTGCATTAGGTTTAGGATTTGTAGTTTGCTTTTTTCACCGGCGAAAAAATCTACTTTTTCGGCTAAAGCACTTTCCTGTAAAGCTTTAATACTTTTACTGACTGCCTGCCTTAAAGGTGAATTTTAGATTTTCGATAACCCGTTATTTTTCATTTGGAGCGGTTGAAACTTCACTTTTTTCTTTATTCAAATGCGTTGAAGCAAGCCATTCCATATTTGTCTGGATATGCTCTAGTTGTTCACCGAAGCTCATTTCAGCCTCAGTGGGTTTTAAACCGTAAAATTCTTCGGGCATTAATTCCGCGAAAGCAACCAAGTAATCTTTGGAATTTTGCCATTTTTCCAGATAAGCCGTTTTATACAGCTCAAAGGTGGAAGTCTTTTACTGTGCGGAAAGGGTAAAACTGGAGAAAAGGTAATAGTAAATAATGGATTTCATAAAATAAATCTAATGAATTTTAGGTTAAGCTTTTCCAAAGTTAGGAACTTTGGAAAAGTTGATTTCGCACTTCGAAGAACATTTCAAGATGCTTCGGGTCAATAACTTTTGAAAAGTAGGTCGAGATTTCCTTGCGATTTCACCATATTCTATGCAAAATAAAGGGCATTCAAACTTCCTTTTGAATATTAAAATTCTCCAAAATCAAAAACTTCAATTGGTTTTCGATTTACGTGAATAAAGTTTTTAACACTATCAAAAAGCTCAAGCACTTCTTCCCGTTCAATATTAGTTGGTTCTTTGGATAATATTGCTCTATAAGAAGAGTATTTGTATTCCATAGGAGAATCGCATAAATTTGCTTGAACAGGATTTAGATGGATGTAATGTATTAGTTTTTTCAGATAAGCCTCTGTTCCTAGTTCTTTCTTTTAAAATTTTTCATAAACAAGCTGCCTTTTCTCTTTTGCTGTTTATTAAAGGCCTGTGTATATGAGCTAAACAGATTAGAAAATTGTTTGCTTACGTGCCCTTCAAGTTTTTCTTTCGATACGTCATTCTTGATTCTAACCAGAAAATGAAAATGATTTGGCATAAGACAGTAAGAAAGAGTAGAAGCAACTGGATTTATGAAATAAGCATATCTCCTTAGAAAATAGGAATAGTTTTCTGCGGTCCTAAAAATGCGCTCATCTCCATTTGCCCTGTTATATATATGATAATATCTATCGGGTAAAAGCGGAACCATGAGGTCGATTTTTAATTAAAGCTTTTCCAAAGTTTGGGGCTTTGGAAAAGTTGATCTTTCGCAACTTCGGAGAGCGTTTTAAGATGCTGCGTGTCAATAACTTTTTTTCCAAAGTAAAAAAACTTTTGAAAAGTAGGTGGGGATTATCCCAATAATTTTACAACGTCTTTTGCAAAATAGCTGGCGATGAGACTTGCCCCGGCACGTTTTATGGCGATAATCTGCTCCATCATGACCGCATCGTGATCCAGCCAACCTTTTTCGGCAGCAGCCTTGATCATCGCGTATTCGCCACTTACTTGATACACCGCTACCGGCACGTTTACAGTATTTTTTATATCGCGTACAATGTCTAGATAACACAAGCCGGGTTTTATCATAACGATATCAGCGCCTTCCTCAATATCCATCAAAGTTTCCTTTACCGCCTCGTCACGATTGGCCGGATCCATCTGATAGGTTTTTTTGTCCTTCGGAATATCCTGTGCATCTACTGGGGCAGAATCCAGCGCATCACGAAACGGCCCATAAAAAGCCGAAGCGTATTTTGCTGAATAGCTCATGATGCCGGTATCCACAAAACCTTCATCTTCCAGTAGCGTGCGCATTTCAAAAATACGGCCGTCCATCATATCGCTGGGAGCCACAACATCTGCGCCAGCGCGGGCGTGGGAGAGTGCCATTTCAGCCAGGATCGCATTGGTATCATCATTGATAATCTGACCGTTGGCCACAATGCCATCGTGCCCAAAGCTGGAATAGGGGTCTAACGCAACATCGGTCATAACGACCATGTCTGGGCAGGTTTCTTTTACGGTCTTGACAGCGCGCTGCATGAGTCCGTCGGGATTAAAGGCTTCGGTACCGGCATTATCTTTGAGTTTTTCGCTGACTTTCACAAAAAGTAACACTGATTTTAGACCGAGGCTCCAAAGGGATTTCACTTCCGTTTTTAGCATATCCAGGCTGTAGCGGTAATAACCGGGCATAGAGTTGATTTCTTCTTTTTTGCCATTGCCTTCCACCACAAAAAGCGGAACTATAAAATCGTCTGGGGAGATGCTTATTTCGCGTACCAGCGCACGTAGGGCAGGGGTAGTACGTAGTCTTCTATTTCTTTTTAAAGGATACATCGTTTTTCGGTTTACAGTTAATCAATACTTTTAATGAAATCTGTTCATTTTTTCCATTGATGAAAAAACGAACCAAAAAAATATTGGCTTACAAAAATTCATCTAAATTTATTGTTCAACACCTAAATTTTAAGAACTCCCCGATGAAAAATCGGGCTCAGACAGCTTAAAATTTTACCGTGTCTTCACTTCAAATTTTATAATAAATTTTTGATAGGCCGTTTAAATAAAAGGATATAATGATATGCATTCAACCAATTCTTTTTAAAACATCGATAGCATTTCAGTTTACATTATACAATAATCAATATACAACACATTTTAAACCCAATTTTTTGGGTTTTTGAGTACTTCTAGGAGTTTTTCTTCTTCGCTTCCTGGATCGGGTTTGTGGTCGTATTTCCATTGAACGATGGGAGGGAGGCTCATTAAAATGCTCTCGATCCTTCCGTTGGTTTTCAAGCCGAAAAGCGTGCCCTTGTCGTGCACGAGGTTAAACTCTACATAACGGCCACGGCGTATTTGCTGCCACGTGCTTTCTTTTTCGCCGTAGGCGATATCTTTCCGTTTTTTGAGAATAGGAAGATACGCATCCAGAAAACTGTCTCCCACCTCCGTTACAAATTTATACCAATCTTCCATCGTTCGGCCTTTTTCGGCTTTGCAATGGTCAAAAAACAGACCACCCAGGCCACGGCCTTCACCACGGTGTGCATTGTAAAAATACGCGTCACACTTGGCTTTGAATTTCATATAAAAATCAGGATCATGGGCATCGCATGCATTTTTACAAACCTGGTGAAAATGCTCTGCATCCTCTTTAAAAAGGTAATAGGGTGTGAGATCCTGACCGCCACCAAACCAGCTGTCAACGAGCGTCCCGTCTTTTTCATACATTTCAAAATAGCGCCAATTGGCATGGACGGTGGGCGCATAGGGATTTTTAGGATGGATGACGAGACTGAGTCCACAGGCAAAAAAATCAACATCTCCCACGCCAAAATAGTCTTGCATGGCAGGTGCCAGCGAGCCGTGCACCATTGAGATGTTTACGCCCCCTTTTTCGATCACAGCGCCGTTTTCGATCACACGCGTGCGCCCACCACCGCCTTCTTCACGCTCCCAGGGATCTTCGTGAAATTTGGCTGCTCCGTCTATTTCTTCAAGTGCCGTGGTGATTCGGTCCTGAAGGTTGTGGATGTAGTTGACGAATTCTTCTTTCATGAATTTATGTTTTTTTGGTCTCTAAACATTCCAGTGTTACGACACTCGCGGCGGTAGCCGAAAGCGGCAGCACGATGATGATTCCCACAACCGGGATCAACAGGCACCCCATAAAAACGATGCCATTACCTATGGCGAGCGCTCGGTTTTGTTTAACAAAATTCACGCTTTCACGATAGGTATAATGCCGCTCTAAGGTATAATCCATGTTGCCGAAACCAGCGTAGTACGCCTGTACTAAAAAAGCCAATGGCGTGGTGATAAAATTGACTACAGGAATCAAACCTAAAATTAACAGAGGAAGCGTGATTACCAATTCCCAGACTAGATTGCGCAGGTTTATGCGTATGCCACGCCACAATTGACCAGTATTTGAGGTGTTTCGGTGCTCGTGTTTTTTGCCGTAAAGGTGCACCTCTATTTTCTCAGAAACGGGACTCATAAACGGTGCCGACAGCGCCATGACAATATGCTTGTACAGGATCAGTCCCACTAAAATCACCAGTAAACCGCCCAAAATTGTGCTCAAGGTGGCAAAAGTCTGCGCTCCCCAATCCCAAATCCACAGTTTTGCGATAAAAGCACCAATATCATCTGAAAAGTTCCAGGCCGAAAACCCAATCCCAACAGCTGTAATAAAGCTGATCGCCATAGGGATCATATAGTATTTCCACAGCGCTAACTGGTTGATTAGTGAAAAGGAGCGACGGTAAGCATTTATAGCGTGTAAAGTACCTTTTATCATGATTCGGTGAGGTAAACCAACTGTGTTCCAGTGGCTTTAATTTGTGCTAAATCCTCTATTTTTCTTGCTTTTTCGGCTTTTTCCTTTAAAAAATCAATAATTTTTTTGTCCTCTAAAAGTATCAAATCTTTGCAATGCTTAAGGCCCACATGATTGTTGTGCAAATCCATCGCGCGAGCTAAGGGCTTATTTGGCGCTAATTTTTCATGTTTTTCTGTTATTTTTTCGGTCCAGCGCAGCACTTTTTCAAGATTGTTTTTCCAGTTCAGGCAGGCTTTGGCGATAAGTACATTCCACAGTGCGTGCCTAAAAGCGTTTGCTTTAGTATTTCCCTTGTGGGCATCACCGTATTCGCGCTGGGCGATCTCCATGGTTTTTCGCGTCGCCTTCAGCGTGGGAATGATAAAAAGCGGGTGGGAGAGCGCTAGCAAAAAAAGACCTGGAAGCTTTTTAAAATCGGCTGATCTAAGGACTTTCCCAAGCATCAATCCGGTTTATATTCCTTGACCGCTTTTATGAACGCGCCGGCATTTTCCACGGGGATATTTGGTAATATGCCATGGCCCAGGTTTACGATGTATTTATCCTTCCCAAAGGCATCGATCATTTCCTTGACCATGCGTTTTATTTCGCTAGGGGGCGAAAACAGCCGTGTAGGGTCAAAATTACCCTGCAGCGTGATATTGCCGCCAGAAAGATAACGTGCATTTTTAGGGCTACAAGTCCAGTCTACCCCCAATGCGGAAGCGCCGCTTTTGGACATTTTATCAAGCGCAAACCAGCAGCCTTTGCCAAAAGCAATTACCGGCGCTTCGTCCTTGAGCGCGTCAATAATCTGCTGAATATATTGCCAACTGAATTCCTGGTAATCTACCGGTGAGAGCATGCCGCCCCAGCTATCAAAAACCTGCACTGCATTTACACCTGCTCTTATTTTTTCACGCAAGTACGCGATGGTGGTATCGGTGATTTTTTGAAGTAATTGGTGCGCTGCCTCTGGCTGGGTAAAGCAAAATTCTTTAGCCTTGTCAAAGTTTTTAGAACCCTGTCCCTGCACGCAATAGCAAAGAATCGTCCACGGTGAACCGGCAAAACCGATAAGCGGAATCTCGTCATTGAGTTTTTCCTTGGTCATTGTAATCGCTTCCATCACGTAGCCCAGTGTGTCCTGAATATCAGGAACGATCACGCGGTCCAGATCTGCTGCTTTGCGAATGGGGCTGGGTAACCATGGCCCCACGCCGGGTTTCATCTCTACGTGAATATTCATGGCCTGCGGGATCACGAGAATATCGCAAAAAAGAATCGCCGCGTCCATGCCATAACGGCGTATGGGCTGCACGGTGATCTCGCTGGCCAGTTCTGGCGTCTGGCAACGGGTAAAAAAATCATATTTTCCCTTGAGCTCCATAAACTCGGGCAGATAACGGCCGGCCTGGCGCATCATCCAGACTGGCGGTCGCTGTACGGTCTCGCCTTTTAACGCGCGAAGAAAGAGGTCGTTTTTGATAAAAGCTTTGCTATTTTTCACTTCCGCGTAGGCGGAAGTCTTTTTCTCGTTATCCATAAATATATTCTATAATATTGTGTTAGACCTATAAAGAGGTTTTTCTCTTTTCTCAAAAACAACACCTTTCAGATCTAGTCTGTATTTTCAATTAGTTCTACCGCTTTTTCAATTACACTTTCCACCGTGGTGGTATCTGCGATTGCTATGTTGCCTGTATATTTTCTAGCTTCCGCAGCAGTGGTTTTACCAATGCAAATAGCTGTTTTTTGACCTAAATCGTTCGTTTTTACAAAGCTCTGTATTCCGCTTGGGCTAAAAAATAAAACCGCGTCAAAATCTTGATCAAATTGCTTTGTGTTTAAAGTGGTTTTGTAAGTTATAACTTCTTTAAATTGAATAATTTTCGCTTTTAAAATCTCCGGCAGTTCTCCGCGCCTGTTGTCACCACAAAAGAAATAAAAGCTTTTTTCTGAATGATATTTGGCAATAAAATGCGCTAAATCCGTCGCATTTTCACTTATTTTAAGGGGTTTTAGGCCATTTTTCTCTAGAATTTTGGCGGTTTTTGTACCCACACAAAAACAATTGTTGATTTCTTTCGCGGTCGCGGAATGATTTATTACCGCTTTTACGGCGTTTTTACTGGTAAAAATGGCATTTTCTACCGTTTCTGGCATTTCAAAAGCAACGCTTTTTATTTTGATGGCGTTATATTCCAAAAGCGCTATTCCCGCTTCGCGGAAGGCTTTTTGCTGTTCAGCATATAAATTTTTTGTGGAAAGAATGCTGGGCATAAAATCTGGATTTAACCTTAGAACGACTATACTTCGGTGTTTAGCGTAGCTTTTATTTCTGCCATCAAGGCTTTTCCACCGTTTTCTAACACTTCGGTGGCGCACATGCTGCCAAAGTTTCGGTTCTTGTTGAGATCAATACTTCGGTCAACCCCTATTTTTTTCAATCCGTCCAGACTGAATAAAGCTGCTTCAAAATGCAATTTCCGATCTTCAATTTTGGCCAGAGCACCTATGGGAGCAGTGCAGCCCCCTTCCAGAACACTTAAAAATTCACGCTCTATACTCGTTGCAATTGCTGCCGTAGGATCGTTGAGCTTTGCGCAGGCCTCACGGCAAAAAGTATCTTTTTCCATCGCGGCAATGACCATTGCACCTTGCGCTGGGGCGGGAATCATCCAGTCGAGCTCAATATGGTTTTTTGGTATGAGGTCAATGCGTTCTAGTCCGGCTTTTGCAAAAATAGCACCCGTCCAGTCGCTTTCTTTTAATTTTTTCAACCGGGTATTTACGTTGCCGCGCAAGTCTGTAAAATGGTGTTCTGGATAGCGGTGCAACCACTGTGCCTTGCGGCGTAAACTGCCGGTAGCTATCGTGTTTTCGGCTGATTTTAATCTATTTTCAAGGTTTTCAGTAGGATTATAAACGAGAATATCTGCGGAAGGCGCCCTTTTTAAAACAGCGGCCTGAACAATACCGCGGGGTAGGCGCGTGGGTACATCTTTCATAGAATGTACAGCGATATCTACCGCGCCGTTAATCATGGCAACGTCTAAAGTTTTGGTAAAAATGCCGGTAATCCCCATCTCGTATAGCGGTTTGTCCAAAATGAGGTCGCCGGTAGATTTTACCGAAACCAGTTCAGTTGTATAACCCAGCGCTTCCAGCTGTTGCTGCACGTGACGCGCCTGCCACAAGGCGAGCTCGCTGTCACGCGTACCGATGCGTATCGTTTTTTCCAAAATCTAGTGGTTTTGAAGTTTAAAGACTTTTTGAATGAGTTCCAGGCTTTCGTCCTGTGGAACTTCATCGTCTTTAAGGTGTTTTGCAAACTGCGTGGCGATTTTTTGAATAAGGCGGTTACTGATTATTTCTGCCTGTTCTTCATTAAAACCGGCAATTTTTTTACGCTGAAAGTCGATCTCACCATCTTTGATCTCTAGAAGTCTTGATTTTAGTGCACGTATGGTAGGCGCAAACTGCCGTGAGCCCAACCACTCATAAAAATCGGTTTGTATTTCTTTGTTGATTTTTTCCGCTTGCGGCACGTGTTTTTTTCTTCTGTTCAACGTATCGTCCGTTATTTTTGAGAGTTGGTCAAGGTGCACCAGGGTTACGTGATCTACTTCTTCCACGTCGGCATCTACATTTTTTGGGATGGAAAGATCCAGGATAAGCAGCGGTTTTTTTAGATGCAGTAAATCTTTGGAAATGGTAGGTTTTTGTGCACCAGTAGCTACGATGAGCACATCTGCGACCGCAATTTCAGACTGAATATCAGCATAATCTTTAACGCGCAAATTAAATCTTCCGGCGATTTTTTCAGCTTTGTCTTTGGTGCGGTTTATAAGGGTAATATGGTCGTTTTTAGTATGTTTTACGAGGTTTTCACAAGTATTCCGACCGATTTTACCCGTGCCAAAAAGCACAATATTTTTTTCTGAAATGTAGGGGACTCGGGCTAAAATGTACTGTACCGAAGCAAAACTCACCGAAGTCGCTCCATTAGAAATACTGGTTTCGTTCTTAATGCGCTTGCTGGCCTGGATCACACAATTAATGAGCCGCTCCATGAATGGATTGACCAACCCCAGTTTTTTAGACCTTTTAAATCCAGATTTTAATTGACCGATAATCTCAAAATCACCTAGAATCTGACTGTCCAACCCAGTGCCTACTTTAAAAAGATGGTCTACGGCAGCCTCATTTTTATAGGCGTAAGAAACTTTTTGAAACTCTTCTACGGTGCCCTGCGTGTGCGCACAAAGTAATTTGATAAGATCTAAAGGTTCATGGGCAAAGCCATACATTTCGGTACGGTTGCAGGTAGATATAATGGTAAGTCCGGCGATCCCATCTTCCTGTGCGCGCTGCAGGATAAGATCCTGTGTTTTCATATCTACACTAAAATGACCGCGCACCTCGGCATCAGCTTTTAGATAACTGAGGCCAATGGCGAAAAAATTTCCGGAATAAGCGGGGTAAAAAGATCGTTTGCTGTTCATATGTATAATCAACGATGCAAAAGTATTAGACAAGTATTTTAAAAAACAACGCTTGCGGTATCTTTTTTAACGGTAAACGATTTAGAGTCGCTCTTTTTTTAATAAAAGCTGAAAATAGCCTAATTTAGTGCGATAATCGATGATAAGAATTTGTTTTATTTAGAACAATTCTAAACAAATTAAATGTTGGAAATGCAAAATATCGAAAAAAATAACGCGATAAGCCTTTATGATGAAGTCACAATTGAAACCGGTTTTGTGGTGCTGAAATTCAACAACGAAACCACCGAAAACCAACAGGTAATCCGCGAGGTGGACAGCGGTTTTATTCAGTTTCATTTTTGTGCCAAAGGTGACGCGGCCTTCAGTTTTAATGCAGGGGCGTATAGACTTCCGTTGAAAGAAGAAAACTCTTTACTGCTATATAATCCACAGCGAGATCTGCCTATGAATATGGTGCTAGAGCCTGGAAGTTGGGTGATTTCGATATTGATTTCCATAAAAAAATTCCATTCGCTTTTTTCCACTGAAGCTGATTATATTACTTTTTTAAGTGATGAAAACAAAGACCGCAAGTATTATAAAGACGGTAGCATCGCGCCGTCTATGGCGGTGGTGCTCAACCAACTGGTTAATTATAACCTGCATTCCAGTATAAAACCCTTGTATTTTAAGGCGAAAGCTTATGAGCTGCTCAGTCTCTATTTTAACCGGCCGGAAGATGTGGATATTGAGCAATGTCCCTTTCTGGTCGATGAAGAAAATGTGGCTAAGATTAAAAAAGCCAAGGAAATCGTACTGGCCCGTATGGCCGAACCACCCACTTTGCATGAACTTGCCGAAGAAATAGGATTGAGCCTCAACAAACTCAAAGAGGGGTTTAAACAGATTTATGGGGAGCCTGTGTACAGTTTTCTCTTTGATTATAAAATGGAAGTCGCCCGCCAACTGCTGGCCACGGGCACGTATAATGTAAACGAAGTAGGCCTAAAAGTGGGCTACAGCACCGCAAGTCATTTTATCGCAGCCTTTAAAAAGCAATTTGGAACCACGCCAAAAAAGTATATACAGGCGTTGGGTTAAAATGGATATGATGATCACAAAATCAATTTTAATGAATAGCTTGTTATAATAAGCACTTCAGCATAAAGCACCTGAACTCAATTAAAAAGAAGTGATTTAGCGTGTTTTCTATCCGAAAACTCCTGTTTTTTAATTAAAATTCATCTTAACATAGGCGTAATGCATAATCATTAAATTTGAAATATTATTATCCTATCGTAAAATCTACTTATAATGAAAAATCTTCTTTTTGTATTGATGATCTTCTGTATGACAGCCGCGACAAAGGCTCAAGAAATCAGTACGATGACCTATAATATCCGCTTGAATACTGATTCAGACGGTGAAAATGCCTGGCCATTGCGTAAGGAGTATTTGGCCGCCCAGATCAAGTTTTACGATCCTGATTTTTTTGGTGTGCAGGAAGCCTTGCCTGAACAAATGGATTTTTTAAGGGAACAGTTTTCCGCCTATACCGCTTTGGGCGAAGGCCGTGAAGGTAAAAATAAAGGCGAATTTTCTGCCCTGTTTTACAAGACCAAAAAATTTAACTTGGAAGAAAATGGCATGTTCTGGCTTTCTAAAACGCCCGGCAACGTTTCTACCGGCTGGGATGCCGCGCTGCCACGGGTTTGTACCTATGGCTTGTTCCGTTTAAAAGAAGGAGGTGAGAAAACATGGGTGTTCAACACACATTTTGATCATGTGGGCCAAGAAGCGCGTGTAAACAGTGCTCAACTCATACTGGATAAAATCAAGGAGCTAAATACTGAAAACTATCCCGTAGTCGTTATGGGCGATCTCAATGTGGAACCCGATAATGAGGTAATTACAACCTTTAAAAAACAAATGGATGACACGCATGAAGTCTCGCAGCAACCAGCTTTCGGTCCTAAAGGAACGTTTAATGGTTTTCATCATAACGAGCCGGTAACGCGGCGCATTGACCATATTTTTGTCTCTAAAAACGGACTTGAGGTTTTGAAATATGGCATTCTCAGTGATTCTAAAGATCTTAAATATCCTTCTGATCACTTGCCGGTTTATACGCTTTTAAAATTTGAATAATCAAGCCGAAAACCTCCCTATTTTGGCCAAAAAATAGCTGTTTTTAACCGTTTTTGAAAGTCTGAATTTTATTGAATATCCCGTAATTTCAGTTGGAGGGATATATTGCCATTCCATTCATTAACGTCTAGGGAATAGCAGGCGCTAAATGCTTTTTGATCGGTGATCAAATCGCATTTTTCACCCAGGTTGAAACCTATGGCACCTATTTGATTTCCGCTGTGTTCTCCCGGCGGCCCATGCTGAGTGACGGTGCATTTTAAGTGTTTGCCCTCACCGCCCACGCATTTTCCATAACCGGTGTCCTTCAGGTCGCGGCTCATAAAAATGGGTGTCATGTTTTTTGGGCCAAAAGGGGCGAATTGCTTTAAAATACGGTAAAATTTGGGTGTTATTTCGCCCAACTCCATTTCGGCATCCACGTTTATTTCGGGCATCAGCAGGCGCTCATCAATGCTTTCGGTGACCACTTGTTCAAATTTCTGCTTAAAACCTTCATAATCGGTTTCATGCAAAGTGAGGCCAGCAGCGTATTTATGCCCGCCAAATTGTTCTATATGTTCGGCGCAGCCTTCCAGCGCTTCATACACATCAAAACCATTAACCGAACGCGCACTTGCGGCCAGTTTTTCGCCGCTTTTTGTAAAAACCAGCGTAGGGCGGTAGTAGGTTTCGGTGAGCCGGGAAGCCACAATGCCGATCACCCCCTTGTGCCAGTCCTCATGAAAAACGACGGTCGTTTTGCGTTTTTCTTCTTTATTTTCCAGAATTTGACTTAGGGCCTGTTCTGTAATTTCGCGATCCAAGTCTTTACGTTCTGTATTCAAGGTTTCAATTTCAGAAGCCATTTTCTGGGCCATGGCAGGATCAGTTTCCTGAAGTAAATGCACGGCGTGCAGGCCGTGCTTGATGCGACCGGCTGCGTTGATACGCGGGGCTATGATAAAGACCACATCTGTGATGCTCAGTTTTTTCTTGTCTATATTTTGAATAAGGGCTTGAATTCCTGTTCGTGGCGCGGTATTAATGACATGCAGCCCAAAATGAGCGAGCACCCGGTTTTCGCCCGTTATGGGTACAATATCAGCACCTATGGCGGTGGCCACCAGATCAAGATAGATACTGAGTTCTTCCACAGTTTGCCCTTGGCGCCCGGCAAGCGCCTGCACCAGTTTAAAACCCACGCCGCAGCCACAGAGTTCGTCAAAAGGATAGTTACAATCGGCGCGTTTTGGGTCGAGCACAGCGACCGCATCTGGTATGTTTTCACCGGGGCGGTGGTGATCGCAAATGATAAAATCGATTCCTTTTTCTTTCGCGTAGCGCACTTTATCTAAGGCTTTGATGCCGCAATCCAGTGCAATAATCAGCGTGATGCCGTTATCGTGCGCAAAATCGATACCTTGATAGGAAATGCCATATCCTTCTGCATATCGGTCTGGAATATAGGTGGCCACATTGGGATAGCGGCTTTGCAGGTAGCTGCCCATAAGCGCCACGCTGGTGGTACCATCTACATCATAATCACCGTAAACGAGTATATTTTCTTCGTTTTCGATGGCTTTTTCGATGCGGTTTACGGCAAGATCCATGTCTTTCATTAAAAAGGGATCATGCAGATCATCAAGGGAGGGGCGGAAGAATTTTTTCGCTTTCGCAAACGTATCCACGCCGCGCTGCACGAGCAATTGGGCAATGATTTTGGGAACGCCCAGTTCACCGGCGAGCGTTTCAATGGTTCGTTTTTCAGGAATGGGTTTTAGGCTCCAGCGCATAGATTTTTAAAAGGGCTAAGATACGAATTTAGGTTTCCGAATCATACCCCTTGTGCTTGTCCTGAAATAGGTGATTAATGTCTAAAAACTACTATAAACAACCTGATTTTGCCTGTTTTTATGCGCTTTTACCGGTTTTTAGCTTAAATAAACAGGAAAAATAATTAGTCATTCATCTCAAATAATTGACCTTATGATCCAATCAAAATTTTAAGGGCAGCCCCTGACTTACCAATTTAAAAATAGCAGTATATTGAGAAAACATTCTTGGTCATACACCTTTTATTAAAATCATATAGAAGAATGCGTAGTTTCGCCCTTTATTTTCTTGTTTTTCAGCCTTAAAGCTGATTTCACTTCTTTATAATATTTTAGTTATAAAATGGCTTAAATGTTTTAGCCCCTATAAAACAAGAGTATTATTCTAGATTTCAAATATTAATTAAGCGGTTTGTTTTTTTATTAAAATCAGGTGTCGATCCCGGTTCCATTTTTCCATTGGTGTAATCCTCCCCAATAGCCCGTGAAGCCTATCC
>DRGP01000255.1 GCA_011050015.1 Leeuwenhoekiella sp.
CCTGGGGTTAAACTTTTAGATATTACTGGATTGAATGAGATTATTCTGGAATCCCCTGTTAAAATGTCTTATAACGGATTCATGGGAGACGCTCACGGATTAACAGCTGGAATTTGGTATTATCTAAGAATTAGAAAAGACGAAAATTTTACTTTGTCTAAAGGGTGTGGGGGTACTCGTTTATACACATATTATTCGTTAGCCTCTAAAGACGAAGGCATTACTTGGATCGGTGATGGTAATAACGCTGACCGGTTTTTTTATTTCAATGGAGTTAAAGGATACACAATAGATTAAAATTTAAAAGATTTTTTCATTCGTTTTTCAGCGGCTTCAATGTAAAACCTTGGCATTTTTGGAATAATATTATTGATTGCCGGAGTCAAGGAAGGCTGCTTTTTGATTGGAATCGTTTTTTTACTTAGGCTGTAAATCATCTTGATCTTGGCCTTTATGCCTTTGCCTATAATTCGATAAATTCCCTTGGCTCCTTGAATCGGTAAGTATGCAAAATTCCCAGATCCCTTAGCAGCAACGGCCCTGATTGTGGCAATTATATGATGTTTTCGATTAAATGATTTTACTGATGCCTTGGTTAACCTGATAGAACCCCGGCGGCGGGGACGTGAAACCGTTTTTTTTCTTGGTTTGGCTGATAATGATTCACTTGACGCGGTGGTGGTAGGGATAGCAATTCCCTTTTTACCTTTGGATTTTTTTGTATCACCGAACTCTTGTTTGGCCATGTATTCCATCGTAGAACCAACGCTTGATTCCTGAGTTTTCGGATTGAGCCCCTGGACCTTATTAAACTGGATTGATTTGATCGTTCTCTTATTCCGAAGCGTGAACCGGCGCTCAACTATTTTACGATATTCTTTTTGAGTCTCAAACGCTGCACGATTTAAAGCTATGCCGTTGACGATTGGATATTGTTTTTCCGCGAAGTCCTCAATTGCTTTACCTAATTTTAAAAGGGTTTTCCCCTGCATTCCCCATGTCTGAGCCGGTGATACCATGTTTTTTCTCCAAAGCGTTTTCTTTGATAATGCGCTTTTTTTCTGCAAAAATCAAATGGATACAAAATGCCAAGATTCGGAAATAAAAGTCAAAGAAATCTAGATACATGCCACCCTGACCTACAAAGCCTTTTTATTGAGGTTGTACGGTGGTTTGATTGTTCTATTCTTTATGGATTCAGGGACGAGGATTTACAAAATAAATTATATAATTCAGTTCCGGAGGTGACAAATGCAAAATGGCCGGATTCAACCCATAACGCCATTCCATCAGACGGAATTGACGCCGTTCCATATCCAATTATTTGGCCGGATAAACGTAATCGTCCGGAAACATTCGTTAAAGATATGGGTAGATTCTATATGTTTGATGGCTTTGTTTTGGCTACAGCCCAACAAATGGGAATTGAAATTATTTCAGGATCAGACTGGGATAGGGATTTTGATTTACTAGACCAGAGATTCGACGATTTAGCGCATTTTCAGCGCGTAACTTCTTAATACAGAGGCAAAATGATTGAAATAATTACAGCATGGGGAACCGCACAAATCGCCGCTTATGCCGGTGGGTCAATCCTGATTGTTATCGTGACCTGGATATTGAAAAAGATTCCTACTGTGAAAATCAGAAAGGCGATCTATGATCTGTTTTTCAAGATAGGTGCGATTATCTCCAAATTTTTCAATACCTGGAAATATACGAAGAAAATCTGGGAAAATACTCTCGAACCTTGGCTTGTCGGTTTTCTCGACATGCTGTTTATGTCGATTATTAACGGTCTCTTTGATGGCTTGAGATCCGACAATAAAAAATAATCCTCGCAACAAATCCCGCCAAATCCATGCTGTTAGGTGCTGGGCACGCTTAGCAGTACCCGCCTGAAAAATAAATCAAAAATAAAGCTTGACAGGTTTATATAAAATATATAATTTAAATAAAAACACTATAAATCAAAGAGGAAAAATGGAAGATCAAAAACAGCCTGATAGAGCTGTATATGTTAGCGCTGACGTTCACCATGAAATAAAGATGATGGCAGCCCGGAAAAAGGTCTCAATCAAGCAAGCCCTGAAGGAAATGGTTGAATGGGAAAAGAAAGGCCCTTCAATGTTGCAGAAAAAGGAGATATGCGGATTTTTTGGCTGTAACGAAAAATCAGCGTACTTAGATGGCAATGGGAAAATCGCTATTTGTGCGGGTTGTTATGATTTAATCAAAAACCAATCTAAAAAAGATCGTTTCTTGAAAATGGATTAATAGGATTAATGCGGTTTTGTGTACCTCCTTATTTTGTAATCATTAAATAAACGTGGAAATCAGATGATTGAAACAACTATCCAGAAAATCAGAAAGGACTTTTCTGATCAAATCATATTTCTATCATGCCATGGAAAACCTAAATTAGGAATAGTGATAGAAAGCGCCAAATTCGACATTGATAAAAGAGAGCTTTTTATTGTTACATTTAATCAAAATATAAGAAAAATGGATATAGATTATAAGGCTGGCGGAAATCCAACAAAATGGCATTTCAGCGGTGATGTGAAGCTTGAAATGAAAAGACCTGAGGTAAAATTCCATGATTGAATTCAGAGAAAGATTAACCGATCAATGGGACCAGTTCAAAGGCTGGCATTATTGGGGTTTTATTAATGATTCCTTTACCGTTCCGACATACACAAACCTGATCTATTCTGAACAGTTTACCGGAATCAAGGACAAAAACGGCGCTAAGCTATTTCATAAAGACATTTTCAAAGCCTTTGACCTGGTCCCATTGATCGGTTAATCTTTCTCTGAATTCAATCATGGAATTTTACCTCAGGTCTTTTCATTTCAAGCTTCACATCACCGCTGAAATGCCATTTTGTTGGATTTCCGCCAGCCTTATAA
>DRGP01000256.1 GCA_011050015.1 Leeuwenhoekiella sp.
CCTAATTACTTGTACGGCTCCAGTTTATCAGACACCCAGACGGGTATTGGCCTGGGTTATTTGGTAAACAATATACCGAACCCCGATTTAAAGTGGGAGGAGACCAGACAAACCAACTTGGGTATAGATTTTACGATGTTTGACAACCGGCTCAACGCAACTGTTGAGGTGTATAACAAAATCTCAAAAGACTTCTTGTATCAATTACCATTGCCCACTTATCTTACCGGCGGGCCCAATTATCTTGGTGGTATCAGTGCTCCATACGTGAATCTTGGGGAGATGCAGAACAAAGGGATTGATATTTCCATAGGGTATTCCACGTTGAAAACAAAGGATTTTTCCTGGTCTACTAACTTGAATGTTTCCCATTATCAAAATGAGGTTACGGCGTTATATCAGGAAAGCCTTGAAGTTATACGTACGTTGACCTCTGGATTTTTGACTTCGCCTATTACCAGAACTGTTCAGGGTGAAGCACTGGGGAAATATTACGGTTATAAGGTAAAAGGATTGTTTACAAGCCTTGACCAGATTGCTGATGCGCCAACGCAATTTGGAATTCCATTTTCTGAGGAGCAAGGTGATAATTACTTAGGCGATATTCAATATGTAGATGTAAATGAAGATGGCGTGATCAATGAGCAGGACAGGACTTATATAGGTAGCCCGCATCCTGATTTCACCTTTGGTTTTACCAATAATTTCAGCTACAAAAACTTTGATCTAAGTGTCTTTTTGCAAGGTTCTTACGGCAATGACCTCTTAAACCTTACCAGGAAAGAAACCACAGGCCTCGCCAGACTCTATACCAATCAATTGCAAGAGGCTCAGGATTACTATACCACAACAAATACAGATGCATCGTATCCCAGACCACGACGTGGGGATGATAACCAGAATTTATTTGTATCTGACCGGTATGTGGAAGATGGTTCTTATTTAAGGATCCAAAACGTAAGTTTGGGCTATAATTTCCCAAGTACAGTGATTGATAAGTTTAATATTTCTAACTTAAAAATCTATGGCACCATTCAGAATTTATACACGTTTACAGATTATAGCGGTTATGATCCAGATATTGGAGCATACAATGGTGATGCACTGCAAATGGGTGTAGATTTGGGGAGATACCCCATATCACGAACCTTTACCTTTGGTGTAGATGTTGAATTTTAAAAGAAAAAACATGAGAATTAATAGAACTACGATTATACTATTCGTTATAGGAGCCTTTTCTATAATGAGTTCATGCTCTGAAGATTTCTTGGAGCGTCCCCCAGAAGACGGTATCGCCCTGGATAATTTTTATTCAAGCGAAGAAGAGCTTGTCGCAAATACAAATGCGCTTTATGATTCGCCCTGGTTTAACTTTAATACCAAAGCCTTTTGGTCTATTTCAGAACTTACTTCGGGTAATGCGAGAACGTATTCTGGTGATGTTGTCAGTTATTACAATTTTAGCGTAACTGGTGATAATACCGTGCTATCTGATGGATGGAGCTCTTTATGGAGCGTGGTCGCGCAATCTAATGCGATCATTAACTTTTTGCCAAGCCGAGTTTCTGGGGATGTTTCCGAAGCTGCGGTTAATAACACTCTGGGCGAAGCACATTTAATACGTGCGTCTGCCTATTTTTATCTGCTAAGAATTTGGGGTCCAGTTCCTATCATTTCTGATAACCTTGATAATGTATACGACCCGCAGATCCCGACCAATAGAGTAGAAGATATATATACTTTTATAGAAAATGATCTGCAATTTGCCATAGATAACTGCTATTCAAAAATACGAGGAGCAAATTATGAAGCGAATGCCCATGTATCTAGCGGTTCGGCTAAAGCGATGAAAGCCAAAGTACATTTGTACCAAGGCGAGTACGAGCAAGCACGCCAATTATCGCAAGAGGTTATAAATAGCGGAGAGTTTAAACTGTACGGTGGTTCAGAACTTCCTTCTAAAAGCTATAACGATTTGTTTCTCACTGCCAATGATAATAATGAGGAATCTATTTTCGCACTGCAATGGACTTCTACCGGAGGTTACGGAGCGGGTAATGCCATGCAAGCTTCTTTTGCTATAAGCTCAGCAATTACCGGAACGGGAGATGGGTACGGAGTTATAGGGCCCACCATCGATCTTCAAAATGCTTATGAAAACGGGGATGAGCGTAGAAAAGCTACTATTATGCTCGCCGGAGATTTTTATCCCAATCTAAGGGCTGCAGATGGCGGATATACCGCACCTGATGATATTAATGCCCAAAATACTCAGGCCGGGATCAAGAAATATGTGGTGGGAACCCCGTCAGATAATAATGGCGACAGCGCCCAACAGGCTGCTGGTAACAATACTTATGTAATGCGCTATTCAGACGTTTTGCTTATCAACGCAGAAGCAATTCTTGCCGGAGGTTCAAGCACAAGTGATCCACAGGCACTACGTTCTTTTAACGCGGTACGTCAACGCGCAGGACTGGGATCATTACCTTCCATTACGCTCGAAGATATTTTGCATGAACGAAGGATCGAATTTGCCATAGAAGGAGATTACTGGTTTGATCTGGGAAGGATAGACCGTCAGATGGCCATTGATATGATAAGTAATCAAGAACGTGGTACGTATTCCACTGATGGTACCAACGAGGTGTTTTCTGAAATGTACACTCCAGAATCCAGCGATTTCACATATCCATATCCTTCAAGTGACGTTGCTCTTAATCCACGGTTGCTAGAAGAACCCGTACCATACGATTTCGAATAAAAAATAACTATTATGAAAAAAGAACAATTTAAAACTAATACAGGTATTGCAGGTTTACTGCTCCTGTTCGTTATTGCCTTTTCTTCCTGTACGGGAGATGATACCAGTGTTGCACTAGATGACCCTGCCGGGCAACCCATATTAAGCCGGGTGAGCCTTGTGGATAAAGATTCTACAACCTCAGAAGGTCTTCGTGGTAATCTGTATGCTATTTATGGCGAAAATTTATCAACAACTTCGCAAATTACTTTTAGTGATACAGTCGCTTATTTTAATCCCACACTGGTCACAGACACTAACATTCTAGTCGCCGTGCCAGATAGTGCGCCTTATTTTGGTGGGAGCAATAAACTTGTAGTCACTACACAGGGTGGAGCTGCAAGTCTTGATTTTGCAGTGGCTCAACCTGCGCCAGATATTGATGCATTTTCTCCACTGGCTGCCGGTGCAGGTGAAATTGTTACCATAACTGGTTCTGTTTTTGAAGGTCTTGAAGCGGTACGTTTTGGTGATACAGAAGCCGAAATTGTAAGCGCTACTTCTACTGAAATTCAAGTACGCGTACCTGAAGGTGTCGTACAGAGTTTTATTTTTGTGGAAACCGCCGGCGGTGTTACACAGTCTGTAGAGGCTTTTGGCTTTAAGTATCTGATTTATGGTGATGAACTTGCACAGAGTTTTTACGATGGTAGTTATAATTGTACTGCTGCCTATGACAGTATGGAGCAGGTAAAACGGGGTACAGCTTCCATTAAAAGTGATTATACTGGAGGGTATGGAGGTTTTAAAATTGGCTACAGCGGTGGTTCCATACCACTTGATGAGTACAGTGCAGTTAAATTTTCAATTTATGGCGGAGCTGGAGCTATGAGCGTAAAAGTTACCATAAACGAAATGTATGATGACGGTGTCATCATTGATATTGTAGAAGGGGAATGGACCAATTTTACCATCCCATTGAGCGAATTAAATACGCCAACCGGTGATTTTGCAGAAATCGTTATTCAAGAATTTAGTGGTAGTGCACCTTCCACCATTTATATAGATGACCTGGGATTAATTTAAATATATAAAATAGTTTGATGAAGCATACTTCAGGTTTAACTTGTAGTATGCTTTTTTTATATGGCATTCTATCGAATTATTAAAAACACTTACTATGAAAAAATCATTTTTACTCCTTATAATTGTTCTTTCAGCCCAATTCGGGTTTGCTCAAAAATTTGACGATCTTGCCAAAACCCCTCCCATGGGCTGGAATAGCTGGAACACTTTTGCCTGTGACATCAATGAAGATGTTATTAAAAAAGCAGCAGACAATATGGTTTCCAGCGGAATGAAAGATGCCGGTTATGAATATATTAATATTGATGATTGCTGGCACGGCGAGCGCGATGCGCAGGGTTTTATACATGAGGATAAAGAAAAATTCCCTTCAGGCATGAAGGCACTTGCAGATTATGTACATTCCAAGGGACTTAAACTTGGTATTTATAGTGATGCGGGTACAAAGACCTGTGGTGGCAAACCCGGCAGCCGGGGTTATGAATATCAAGACGCATTGATGTACGCCAAATGGGGCGTAGATTATTTAAAATATGACTGGTGCAGCACTGAAAATGTCAATCCCATAGGGGCTTATAC
>DRGP01000257.1 GCA_011050015.1 Leeuwenhoekiella sp.
ATCCAAAATTTCTTTGGGTGGTTTTTGATAGTCTAGATTCACCTGGGCAAATGTTATGCTGGTCAACAGAAAAGACAAGAAGGTAAGTAGGGATTTTTTCATTATATGGTTTTAGAGAATTGCTATTATTTTACTAAAATCGCCGTTTTTATGATAAAAACCATCGATTTTGGGTGAATTTAATCAAAATTCTTTAAATGTGCGGCCAAGTATTATGCATGCATATTAAAGAAAGGCTTTCTCAGGGCGTAGAAATTGAAGAAAGCCTATCTTTCGATACTTTTTTAAACCGGATTTTCCGGTTTGTTTATTTTGACTAAGATTTTATTTCGATATGTATAATTCAAAGATTGCCGGTCTGGGCGCCTATGTTCCAGAAAATGTAGTGACTAATGATGACCTCGCTAAAGTGATGGATACCGATGACGCGTGGATTCAAGAAAGAACCGGAATTAAAGAACGCCATCACATTAAAAAAGGGGACGGCAACAGCACTGCAATTATGGGTGTAAAAGCGGCAAAAATTGCCTTAGAACGGGCAAAAATTAGCGCAAAAGAGATAGATCTCATCGTTTTTGCCACCTTAAGCCCTGATTATTACTTTCCGGGTTGTGGTGTGCAAGTGCAGGAACTGCTCGAGATGCCCACCGTACCTGCCCTTGATGTGCGTAACCAATGTAGTGGTTTTATCTACGCGCTTTCTACGGCAGACCAGTTTATAAAAACAGGCATGTACAAAAACGTGCTCGTGATCGGTTCTGAAAACCATAGCGGCGGTCTCGATTTTAGTACTCGTGGACGCAGTGTTTCGGTGATTTTTGGAGATGGCGCCGGCGCGGCCGTACTTACCCGTGAAGAAGATAGTACCAAAGGCATTCTTTCCACACACCTGCATAGCGAGGGCAAACATGCGCTGGAACTTTCCCTGCGCGGTCCCAGTACCATGGAATGGGTGCCTGAACTTATTGAAAAAGATCCACAGGAAGATATTCCGTATTATCCCTATATGAACGGTCAATTTGTGTTTAAAAACGCGGTACAACGCTTTGCGGAAGTGGTCAACGAAGGACTGGAAAAAAACGGACTCACCGCAAAAGATATTGACATGCTCATCCCGCATCAGGCGAATTTGCGTATTTCACAGTTTGTACAAAAACAGTTCAATCTTAGCGACGATCAGATCTATAACAACATACAGCGCTACGGCAATACCACCGCTGCTTCTATTCCCATCGCCCTTACCGAAGCCTGGGAAAATGGTAAGATCAACGATGGGGATCATGTGGTTCTGGCCGCGTTTGGTAGCGGTTTTACGTGGGGGAGTGCGGTTATAAAGTGGTAAATGCCCCCAACCCCCGAAGGGGGAATTTGAAACCTGATACGGAATGTTTTTTTTTTCTTGGAGATTAAAATTTCATGGTATCGTTATTGTTTTCAGTTGCATAAGGCAGTATTCAGTCTCAGTAGACTGTGTTGGTATATTGTTAAAAGACGATATTTTGAGCGTTGAGATTTATGGTGAATAAGATAGATTATATCTTTTTGCTCATTTTGTAATGTAAATTCAAAAAGCGCATTCCATAAAAATTCAGGTTATGATCGGCTCTTAAAATATTTTCGTCATCTTCATAAACCCTGATCCATTCATGCATTGCACCTACAAATTTTGCCCAATGATTTCCTTTTCCATCGGTTAGTGTGAAGTAAAAGCCGTTATCCCCAAATTTTTTACCATTTGAAGAAAGGAGAAGTGATCCATCTTTCTCAACATTTTTATTCATAATCACAGAAGCAGCCCCATTTGGAAGTGGGAAAATCACTTTTAAAAGTGGTTTTTCATACTTGGGATTTCTGCAAGTGGTGTAAATTCCTGAATAAATCACATCATTCGTACTCTTTATTATTCTGTACCAAATTGTCCATTTAGCTTTCTTAGTGTCTTTAGTTTTAAGTTTTATAATTTCACTTTTCAATCCTTTGGCGGTATCAATAGAATTTAAAGGTAAGTTTAACTGTTGCAAGCGTTTGCTGAAAATAAGGGAAAGCAGTTTGCCAAAAGGTCTAAACAGTCCCTTCCATTCTGACCAGATTTCAAAATCATAATTGGATGTATTCTCGTAAAAGTCTACTACTTTTTTATTGATGCGCACTTTTTCCTCTCCAGAAATTCCAATTTGTTCTATTTTTTCTAAAAGTCCTGAGTCTACCGCATCTTTTTCTATAGCTAAATTCTCTTTTTTTGCTAATTCAAAAATAAATGTATCCTTAATTAAATTGGTATTGCCCACAGGACCAATCAGCCAGTCATATTCAGCAGGGTTGATTTTTCTTCCGGTGGTTTTCACCCATAATTGGGTAATTTTATCTTGAATTGCCATGGAATATTTTTGATAAAATATTGAAATAAATCAAAAAATCCCAAAACACAATAGCGTTCCGGGATTTTGAATTTACACGAGTTAGAGTTCCCCCCTCATTTTTGTCTCCGACGAGGAGGTACGACGAGAGGAAGATATAGTTAGGGGGCTTTTATTTCTTCTTAAAAACCGGTAATAACTTAGTAGAAACCTCACCAAAACCGATGCGCACCCCGTTTTTTTCGGAATATCCGCGCATGATTACCGTGTCATTATCCTCAATAAATTTGCGGTCTCCGCCATCGTTGAGTTGTACAGGTTTCGAGCCCTTCCAGCTCAGCTCGAGCATAGAGCCGTAAGAATCTGGCGTGGAGCCAGAAATGGTGCCGCTGCCCATCATATCCCCAGAATTTACCGGGCAACCATTTATGGTGTGGTGTGCCAGTTGCTGGTTCATGTTCCAATAAATATGCTTAAAATTGGATCGTGTTACCACAGTTTCAGCTTTCCCTTTGGGCTGTATGGCCACTTCCAGGTTAATATCGTAATTCTTTTTGCCAATGAACTCGGACAGCCCATCCCCATTGAGGAAGCTGATGACTATATTTTTGGCCTCGTCTTATTTAATGATTGGAG
>DRGP01000258.1 GCA_011050015.1 Leeuwenhoekiella sp.
GACAGAAGCCCCTAATGCCAGTTTTGCCTATATCGAAGATTTTAATACTTATGGAACCGGTAACCTGCATGAGATTGCAGGGGTAGTAAAATCCTGCGCAATACCAGATGCAGGGCTAATTGTAGCGTTTTCTGATATTGTGATAACCGGGGCCAAAGCGCTAAGGTCTGTTCCTTTTTCTACTTCAATATTGACTAAATGGCCTTCCAGATTAAGTACCGCAGGTCCGGTAGCATTTTCCAACTCAAAACTGGCAATATCATTTTGATCACTTCCCGGTTCTTCAACACTTACCTCCAGACTTATCTGCAGCTCAGCTGTTGCATAATCCCCGTTGGGATCGATCGCAAAAACAGTAGTGCTGTACGTATTGGCCGGAAGTCCTGATTTTATACCAAATTCTAATATTCCAAGCGCTGGATCTGTAGGAAGGATAAGCCAGTCTCCTGAATTAGGATCGTCAGATAGCGTGAAAACAGGATTGCCGCTGGTCGCGGATATAGTCACATTTTGAGAGGCTATTTCATCTCCTACATTTCCTTCAAAGGATAAAGATTCAGCATCAAAAGCAAGAGACATATCTTCTTTTTCACCTTTGGCAGAAAAAGAATCAAATCGTGCTGTAAACTGACTACCATTGCGGTGCGTCGCGTAAATACCTGCAAAACTCACGGCGGTTACTTCACTATTAAGATTTCTTCCCGCTAAATAAGCTGAGGGAAAGCTCATTTCAGAAAGACCACTTTTTGTAAGCTGTGTAAACACACCGTCGTTAATAGCATAGTAAGCGGTTATGGTATTTACCAGCGGATCTACAACCATCCTGAGCTTTACGTTTTGACCGGCAACGCCTACATTTTCTACTAGAATTTGATCGGGTGAGTCATCACCGTTAATGGATTCGCCGCCCACCTCTTTACGCAACTCCACATTATCGGCAATTACGCTTAATTTTATAAAATTATCTTCTTCAACACCAAACCAGATTCCTGCTTGGGCAGAACCGGCACCTGTGTTTATATTCAGTAAGTTCGTCTCAATGGTAAGCGGAGTAGTAATATTTTGAAGTCCGATTCCCAGGGTATTTACTTGGTTGTTATTGTTGCTGCTGGCCGGTGGGTTCAGGTAATTTATTCCTGCTTGCGAAAGTAGTTCCAAAGCTCCTCCATTCAAATTGATCAAAGAAGGCTCATAACCGTTTACATTTGGGTTTGATACCGGAAGATCGCCAGATCTTCTTGCTTCAGAATGCTCTAAAATAGCAGTAAATCCAGTTCCTTGACCCGTATTATCAGTTATTGTATTTGCTAAAGCACTTGAAAAATCAAAAGCTACAGGAAGATTGACCACCACATCCTCACAGGGCAACGTGCTCAATGGTGAGCAAGATTGAGCTACCGGAGCGGTGGCTTCGTTAACGGTTAGCGTCCAGATTTGCGTTGTACCATTCTCAGCAGTTACCGTATAAGATACTGGACTGGTAAAGTCTGTAGTTACGCCTGAATCTGGACTAATGGTGGCATTTTCTGAAATTGAAATTTCAGGCATAAGTGCTGTTAGATCCGTTCCATTTTCCACTTCAACATCTGCTGTATAGGTAGTGGGATCAATAACTGCGGGCTGCGTTTGTTCATCTAAAACAAAGCCTGTAATATCATTTGCTGCACTCAAAGCATCAACGACGTTTAAATGAGCTTCTAAAATCGCTGGTTTAAACCCTTTTGCGGTAGCAATAATTTTGCTATCACGGGTATCTCCATCAATAAGGTCTATCGCATTAGCATTAAAAACAAGTTCTCCAAGATCCCCAGTAGGTAAGCTTAGCCAGTCATTGTTTCCAGTAGCATTACGATCTATTTGGTTAACATTATCTTTGATAGTTAACCCTATGGTGCCAGCACCTTCACCAAGAAGCGTACTGGAAAAGGTATCTGTAGTTCCAGCTACCTGAGACTTACTCACGGTTGCCTGATCAAATAAAAGGCTAGCGTTTACAGGAGTTCCAGTGCTTTCTGTTACATCAATATGGGTTATTTTACTGTTATAACCACCTAGGCCATTTACGGTAAGCAGCCCATCGGTCACTTCTACGATCATAGTGGCCATGCGCGTCTCCTGATCTTGAGGTACAAACGCTGGCATAATAGAAAATCCCTCTACCGTTGCTGTATGCCTGCTATCTATGTTCCCTGTTGATTTATCCCCCAGACCAAGGCTAACCTCATAAACTCCATTGGGAACTTCAAGTTCCCAGAACAGTTCATTGCCACGCGGCTGGCTTGCCCATAATGCTACTCCTGCATCATCCCGAATATTATCTCCTTGAAAATGTACAAGTGTTCCCAAGAGTTTCTCCTGTATAGATACCTGATTATAATTAGCAAGTCTATTTCTACCTACGCCTGTGCTATTATTAGAAGCATCGGAAGAGGCATCGAAAGGTGTTTCGTCTGCTGCCAACTTCCAGCCATAGGCATAATTCAACTCGCCAATAGTGATTGAGGAACTGCCAAAGGCTCTTCCGTAGTCTGCGCTATACCCTTCTGGTGGTAGGGTCTGCGCCGGATTGTTTTGAAAATTAACATGGGCACTAAAGGTATCTGCCTGTTGTTCCGCTACTGGGGGAATTATTTTCCCAGATTCCATGGAAAAAGTTCCAGTGGGCAACAATAAGAACAAAACAGTAACTTGAAATACACGTTTAAAACCAATCCTGAAGAATGTGTAAAATTGTCTCATAATGAAAATGGTTAATAAATAAAAAGATTAATGATCAAGGGTTTATTTGAATTCTACTTTTAAAAAATTAGGCACACCTTTGGCTATACAACGCTCATAATCAAAACGCTAAGTCAAAATCTGACCTGTAAATTATTAGTTTGAAAAAAATCATTTTGATAATAGGCGTTAGGGGACCATTCAAAATGATTGTCAATAGTTGGGATATGACACGGGCTAAATTAGATAATTATAGATCCCAAAAAAGTAGTGACACAAAGTTTTCGACAAGCTGTTTTTTAACAATTATAAAGATTAACGGAAAGCCTTATCGTTGTTGGATAAATCGCCAAAATAAAAAATTTACTAAAAAAGGATCAAGAAGATAGTTTTGTAGCTTTTTACTTACAAAAATGATCTAAAAAGTTAAATATAAGTTAATTTTTTAAAAAATTAACTGGTAGATATTTGGGCTAATGTACTTGAAAACGGCAAGTAACAGACTTCAATACGTGCATGTAGAAATTTTACACAAATCAATTTTGGCATACGGTTTATAAATTTTTCAATAAATAAAGCTGTCGATAAATAAAAATTATTTGCTCAATCACCTTAATTTGACACACAAAATCAAGTTTACTTAATAAGTATATTCATACAATTATTTAAATAAAATCATTTTAAAACCTGTCGAATTAAAAACAAAATCACCCGTTTGGTGACTTCTATACTAATTAAGAGTGGTAAGCATTTTGAAATACCAAACAGTTTTTCAAGTCTGAAATAAGTTCATCAGGTATAAATAGGAGATTTATTTTTCAATTTGAAACAATCCCAAAAGATGAATTTTCACAACGGATTATAAGATATATATCCAATTTGTGAGCAATATTGAACCGTTTTTGGACTTAAATGCCGCTTTTTATAAAAATTAAGCGCGCACATCACGGTACTCTGGGTGCTCATCAAACTTTACCTCTGCAAAAGGACAAAGGGGTTCAATTTTAAAATCATGCTCGCGGGCAAATTCTACGGCATGTGCAACGAGCTTACCGGCGTAGCCCTTACCCTCTTCACTGCGTTTGGTTTCGGTGTGGTCTATGGTCATCACGCCATTGCGGTCTTTAGAATAGGTGAGTTCTGAGATGACACCGTTTTCGCCTTCTATTAAAAAAACACCGCGGCTGTCGTTTTGGTTATGTTTTATGGATAGGTTCATAAGAATTTTTGATAAAAAGGTTACTTTTCGCACTTTGAATCTGAAAAGAGCTTCCAGCGTGAATTTGGTTGAAAAACATAAAGTTTCTTCCTCGCTTACTTGGCAGCGTTTCAGATGCACTATTAGTTAAAAATAACAAAATTATGTCCGCTATGACGATTAGCCGCTTATTTAAAGAAGACATTAACATCTTCTTGCCACTGGTACACGAGCTTATGGGCAACACAGTGAGCAACACGATTTTAAAACAACGCTTTGAGGCCATGTTTGAGCATCATTATGAATGCCATGGGGTTTATAATGATGATCGCCTTATTGGTGTTTTTGGGCTTTGGTTTTCCATCCGTCATTATTGCGGGAAAACCTGCGAGCCCGATCATGTGTATATCTTGCCCGAATACCGAAGCAAAGGGCTGGGCAAAGAGGTTTTTGAGTGGATTTTCAACTACGCCCGCAAAAAAGGCTGCGAGACTTCAGAATTGAACAGTTACGTCAATAATTATCCCAGCCATAAATTTTACCTCAATGCCGGTTATGAGATCTGGGCACATCACTTTTTAAAAAAACTCTAGATCAGGAAAAAACAATCTGTTCACCACTGGGTATCTCATAGGGCTTTGCATTTTGCGTAAAAATACGGGCATCATGTGCTCCATGAACCCTTATGGTATCATCAGCGACCGTAAGCCAACTCCCTTCCCGCAGGCCTACCACAGGTGGTGAGTTAAATTTATGATATTCTTTGATACGTGTTTCCCGGCTTTCTCCCATATGGGTGTCACCGGCATCTGGATCAAGATAATGGGCATTAATATTGAAAGGCACTGCGCCTATGGTCTTAAAACTGGGTGGATAAACAATAGGCATATCATTGGTGGTCTGCATGGTGATACCACAAATATTACTGCCAGCGCTGGTACCCAGATATGGCGTGCCGTTAAACAACACTGTTCTTAAAGCTGGAATCAATTTCTGTCTATATAATTCATTGACTAGTAAAAACGTGTTCCCGCCACCGGTGAATATACCCTGGGCGTTTTTTACAGCGGCTAAAGGATCTTTAAATTCATGCAGGCCATTCACTTCAATATCCAGTTCGTTAAAAACTTCCTGTACTCTTTCCGTATAAAGTTCGTGAGAAAGGCCTCCGGGACGGGCATAGGGAATAAATAATAGTTTTTCTACCTGTTCAAAGTGCTTGTTAATGGCAGGTAATAAGTATTTTAAATAGTCCTCTCCATAAAGGGTAGAGGTGCTGGCTAGTATAATTTTTCTCATAAAGTTGGGTTATATGCTGCTGTTTTACTCAATTTAACAAAAATTTAAATAGTGCTAGGTTCATCTTTAAATATTCTTATCGGAAATTCATGAAAAATATTGAATTATGAAATTATTTTACACATTCCTTTTAATTTTTAGTGTTGCATCCCTTTCAGCTCAGTCCTTTAGCAATAGAATGATGATCGAGGGCAAGGTAAATGTACCTACAGGCGACGATAATGAAGGCATTGTGGTTTTTAATGAATCTTCAAACAGTGGAACTATTACAAATCGTAATGGCGTATTTTTTCTCAATGTACGCCAAGGGGATAAAATTTTGGTGCAATCCATTCAGTTTACCTCTTTTGAATTGACCGTAGATTTAGGTATGATTCAAAATAAAAAAATTATCGTTACGCTGCGCGAAAGCCTCAACAAATTGGATGAAATTGTGGTAACGCCCACAGACCTTACTGGAAATATTGAGGTAGATGTAAACCGCGTGATCGTAAGCAGTGATACACCCAGCGTAAATATACCAGCCGTGGGATTGCGCCGAAGTGTTATAGACGATGCCAGCCCGGTTGAGAATGCAGCTTTGGATCGAGATGACTGGAAATACGGCCTGGACTTCGTAAATATCTTTAAGGCTCTTTTTGATAAAAGGGATACTGAAAAACAAAAATTCCCGGAAACGGCCAAGGATGAATTGGGCCAGATGTACAGCAATACGTTTTTTAAGAAAAACTTAAATATAGAGGAGCAGAACATAGGCAAATTTATGGATTATGTAGCTACCAATGGGCTGGATAAAAAAATGCTTTCCAAAGGAAATGAGCTTAATCTGATTCAGTTTTTATTGCAAAAAAAGGATTCTTTTAAACCACAATCAAGTCAGAATTAAGTAGAAAAAACCTGTTTTTAAGGCAATTTTGCCGATTTTTGATGCATTTTAAGTGTTTTTTGCTTTGTTATGGAACAAAAAGTCAGGCAGCGTCTCGCGTTGGGAACTTATTTTTTTATCATCGGTTTTTGCTTCTCCACGTGGGCTTCGCGCATCCCTACGCTAAAACCGCAATTTAACCTCAATGAGGCCGAACTGGGC
>DRGP01000259.1 GCA_011050015.1 Leeuwenhoekiella sp.
CCCGTGGCTATAACCTCGCGTTGCCGCAAGTGGAAGAGGAGCTACTTATCCTGATGAACAGCGATATAGAAACCACGCAGGGCTGGCTTACCCCCATAATCAAGGCTTTTGAGATAGATAATCAACTGGGGGCTGCGCAACCCAAAATTCTGGATTATAAACGCCCGGAATATTTTGAATATGCGGGTGCCGCCGGTGGTTATCTGGATGTGCTGGGATATCCTTACTGCCGGGGGAGGGTTTTTGATACGATAGAAAAAGATACTGGCCAGTATGAGGAGAATACACGCATTTTTTGGGCAAGTGGAGCCTGTTTTGCAATAAAAAAGTCCGTTTTTTGGGAAGTGGGAGCCCTTGACGAACAGTTCTTTGCCCACCAGGAAGAGATTGATCTTTGCTGGCGCATCAATGCGATGGGTTATGTTGTAAAATATATAGCAAACAGTAGCGTTTACCATGTAGGAGGTGCGACCCTGGGTGCAATGAACCCCCAGAAAACCTTTCTGAATTTTAGAAACACGCTCTTTGCCTTATTAAAAAATGTACCTTCGGTACGTGTATATCTCTTAATTTTTGCTAGAATGTGCCTGGATGGCGTGGCAGCGATAAAATTTTTCGCCGAAGGCAAACCTGCACATTCCTGGGCAATTTTTAGAGCCCATCTTGATTTTTACAGAAAATTGCACCCGATTTATAAAAAGCGAAAGCGCCTAAAAAAAAATGGCATTTATTTTGCAACATGTTCGGTCGTTTGGTCGTATTTTGTGAGAGGGAAAAAAACATATACAAAAATTTGATATACTTGCAATAAAATATAGTTAATATATATACAATACCAGCATTTTTTAATATTTTTGAAACTTTTAAACTTAAAATTGAAATAAAGCGAATTATGAAAAAATTAATGATTGCAGCCACGGCGCTCATTTTAATGACTTCCTGTGTATCTAGCAAAAAATATTCGGCCCTAGAGGCTAAGCAAAAGCAAACACAGGATGAGTTGAACTCGGCTACCGTAAAACTCAATTCCTGTCTGCAGGAAAAAGAGAACATGACCCAGAGCCTTCGCGATCAGATAGCAGATTTAAGAGAGGCTAACCGTGGTCTTATAGATACGCAAGGTAACCTCACGACCCTCTCTACAAAAGGAGCAGAAAACTTAGAGCGTTCATTAGAAGCGATGAAAGAAAAAGATTTACAGATCAAGTCATTCCGCGATGCGCTTAACAAGAAGGATTCTGTAACACTTGCTCTTGTGACCAGTCTGAAAGGTGCAATAGGAAATCTGGACGATGAGGATATAGAGATCAATGTGGAAAAAGGAGTGGTTTATGTTTCTATATCTGATAAATTGCTTTTCAACAGTGGTCGTTGGGACGTGACCAATCGTGCCAAAGAAGTACTTGGTAAGGTCGCAAAAGTGGTGAAAAATCAACCAGATATCGAGTTTATGGTTGAAGGTCATACCGATGATAAATCAATAAGTAACTCAGTAATTGAAGACAACTGGGATTTAAGTGTAAAACGTGCAACTTCTGTAGTGCGCATCCTTCAGAACGAATTTGGTGTTCCACCAGAACGTATGGTTGCAGCAGGACGTAGCTACTACGTGCCTATCGCAAGCAATGATACTGCGGAAGGTAGAGCAAGAAACAGAAGAACTCGTATTGTAGTGCTTCCAAAACTGGATCAATTCTACAAAATGATTGAAGATGGTATGCCTAAAGAGCCTAACGGTAACTAAGCGAAAATCAGCTTTATAAAACAAAAAACCGGTCTTTTGACCGGTTTTTTTTATGCGCTAACGAGAAATTTCTAGCTCTTTAGAAAGTTCAGGAAAATGGTATTGAACTCTTCAGTGTGGGTAAATACCAGCCCGTGAGGTGCGCCTTTAATGATCTGGAAATTATTGTCTTTTATGATTTTTGCAGCAGCCTGACCTGCAGTTTCAATGGGCACTACATTATCGGCATCCCCGTGAACAATAAGTGTGGGAATGTCAAATTTTTTGCAATCATCCCTAAAGTCGGTTTTCCCAAAAGAATCTATACAATCCAAGGTAGCTTTAGGTGAAGCTTCAGCAGCGATGCTCCAGTTAAAATGCACCTGAGCCTCACTGATGTTTTTCTTGTTGTCTTTATAATTGACAAAATTATCACCAAATTCTTCCAGGAAACCCAATCGGTCTTCTTTTACATTTTTCTTGAAGCTTTCAAAAGTTTCTTCGGGTACACCATTTGGATTGTCTGATGTTTTTAACATAAATGGCACTACTGAGGAAACCAGTGCAGCTTTAGCTACTTTATCTGTACCGTATTTTCCGATATATCTGGCAACTTCACCACCACCCATAGAAAAACCAGTGAGAATGACGTCTTTCAAGTCTAATGCATTGATAAGATCATTGAGATCTTTGGCAAGCGTATCATAGTCATAACCATAATAGGGTTTGCTCGATTTACCAAAACCACGGCGATCATAAGCGACTACCTGATAACCGGCATCTACAATCTTTTGTGTTTGGTATTCCCACATCTGATGGGAAAGTGGCCATCCATGGATTAATATCACGGGTTGCCCCTCGCCATACTTTTCAAAAAATAACTGAATAGGCTCTCCGTTTTCTGAAGAGGTGGTATGTAAATAGCTCATAGTTCAAAATTTTTAATTTCGAACAATAAGATAAAAAGTCAGCTTCAGAAATTTTCACAATAAATTCTCATTTAGCATCAAATTAACGCTGTAATTAGAAGGACTAATGCGCTATTAGATCGTAAGATCACCTTTTCCTGCTCTAATAAGCACCGGCTCTCCAGAGGTGAGATCTATTACGGTAGATGGGATGTTGCCACCATATCCGCCATCTATGACGATATCTACCAACTTATCCCATTTCTCAAGTATAAGCTCAGGATCTGTGGTATATTCTATAACTTCATCTTCATCATAAATGGATGTGGAAATGATGGGGTTGCCCAGTTCGCGTACAATGGCTTGTGCAATAGCGTTGTCTGGAATACGTATACCTACTGTTTTTTTCTTTTTAAAAACAGTAGGTAGGTTGTTGTTGCCCTGTAATATGAACGTATAAGGGCCGGGTAAAGCGCGTTTTAATACTTTAAAAGTTGCAGAGTCGATCTGCCGAGCATAATCAGAAAGGTTACTCAGGTCTTCGCAAATAAATGAAAAATTGGCTTTATCCAGTTTTATTCCCTTCAGCTGGGCAACGCGTTCAAGAGCACGGTTATTCGTAATGTCACAACCCATGCCGTAAACGGTATCTGTAGGGTAGATGATCACCCCGCCATCGCGTAAAACATTTACAATTCTCTTGATCTCTTTAGGACTCGGTTTATCCTCATATACTTTAATAAATTCAGCCATAATGTTAGTTTAATCCATGCGTTCTACTTCGCTTTCCAGTTTTAAAACCTGATCGCCATCTTCCTGTTCAATGTACAGTGCTTTATTGCCTTCCTCCCCATTTCTGGTCACCTCGTTACCTTTTAGGGTGCGGGTTACTTTTTTGGTAAATGTTGATTTTACGGTTCCAGTTGCTCTACCATTGCCCCATTTCCAGCTTACTTTTGTGCCTTCTTTGATCATTTTTTTCTTAAAGTTAAATTTTAATTGTGAAAACAAATTTCAGCTAACAGAACATTAACACAATTAATCAAGTGGTCTTCATCGCCTGTAAATATCACTAAATAGTAGGTTTTTGTATTAAAAAAGCAGGTTTTTAGACCTAAATCAGGGTTTTAGAAATTTCAATTTTAAAATATATAGATCAAATATTGTCAAGATTTAGTAATTTTGCAGTATGAAACAAGGTTTTCACAACGTAATTTCTCTGTTTATGGCAGTATTGGTGCTAGCCAGTACGCTGTCTTTTACGGTAGATATGCATTATTGTGGAGATCATTTAGTTGATTTCTCTTTGGTTAAAAGTTCTAAAACCTGCGGGATGGAGGCTATAACTGAAACAAAAGCACAAAAAACTGACGTTTGCAATACGGAAATCAACGTGGAATCCTGCTGTTCTGACAAGCAATTTGCGGTAAAAGGGCAAGACGATTTAAAGGCTTCTTTTGGCGATTTTCATATAAATCAACAAATTTTTATTGCAAGTTTTGTGTACTCGTATATCAAGCTCTTTGAGGACGAGGCCACAGATTTTATTCCCTTTCAAACCTATAGATCGCCGCATCTTACGCGCGACGTGCAGCTGTTGCACCAGTCTTTTCTTATCTGAAGAATGTATTGAGCATTTTCAGTATTGAATTTTCACTACTGAAACTATGTATGCCTTTTCGCTAACGCGGAAAAGCGACACACGCGTATTTTGATTTTCTATAAAATACGCCATTTCCGTACCTCAATATATTTCAAAACATGCTGAATAAAAGCATAAAATTTCTGATCGAAAATAAATTGGTCGCCGTTCTCCTGCTCCTCCTTTTTGTGAGCTGGGGCACAGTAAACGCACCTTTCAATTGGGATCTTTCGGCAATAGGCCTGCCCAGTGATCCTGTCGCGGTAGATGCCATTCCAGACATTGGTGAGAACCAGCAAATTGTATTCACGCGCTGGGAAGGCCGCTCCCCGCAAAATATTGAAGATCAGATCACGTATCCATTGACTAGTGCCTTACTGGGCATTCCTGGTGTAAAGACCATCCGTAGTTCTTCTATGTTCGGTTTTTCGAGTATTTATATCATTTTTGAAGAGGATGTGGAGTTTTACTGGAGCCGCAGCCGCATTTTGGAAAAATTGAATTCGTTGCCAAGTGGACTGTTGCCCCAGGATGTAAACCCTTCCTTGGGTCCAGACGCAACCGGACTTGGGCAGGTATATTGGTATACGTTGGAAGGTCGCGATCAGGACGGAGAAGTCACTGGCGGCTGGGATTTGCAGGAACTGCGCAGTGTGCAGGATTATTACGTAAAATACGGGCTTTCCGCGGCCAGCGGTGTTTCCGAAGTGTCGTCTATTGGTGGTTATGTGCAGGAATATCAGATAGATGTCAATCCTGAAAAGATGCGGCAATATGGTGTTGATCTGTCGCAGATTGTGACCGCGGTAAAGCAAAGCAACCAAGATATTGGCGCGCAGACTTTAGAAATCAATAAAGCGGAATACTTGGTGCGCGGTCTGGGCTACATAAAATCCATCGCGGATATTGAAGATGCGGTCGTTAGCTCACAAGATTTTACGTCGCTGCGCATTAAAGATATCGCCCGGGTCAATTTAGGTCCCGCTCCACGCCGTGGTATTCTTGATAAGGAAGGTGCTGAGGTCGTGGGAGGTGTGGTCGTGGCGCGCTACGGAGCCAATCCCATGGAAGTGATTACCAATGTCAAGGAAAAAATAAAGGAGCTCAGCGCTGGCCTGCCCTCAAAAGAATTATCAGACGGACGTACTTCCCAGCTTACGATTGTTCCATTTTATGACCGTTCTAATTTGATTCAAGAAACTTTAGGCACGCTCAATGAGGCGCTCACGCTTGAAATCCTCATCACGGTATTGGTCATTATTGTTATGGTTTTTAACCTGCGGGCGTCCATTCTGATTTCCGGATTGTTGCCCGTGGCGGTGCTTATGGTTTTTATCGCCATGAAAGCTTTTAACGTAGATGCAAATATTGTGGCGCTTTCCGGTATCGCGATCGCCATTGGTACGATGGTAGATGTGGGTGTGATCCTTTCTGAAAATATCATCCGGCATCTGGAAGAAGAGGAAAACGCCCATCCCCATGGCGGTGGTTTACCTACAAATACAATCGTTTATAACGCTACCGCAGAAGTTTCCGGGGCGATTTTAACGGCTGTTTTAACTACTATTATCAGCTTTATACCAGTTTTTACGATGGTAGGGCCAGAGGGCAAACTCTTCCGGCCGCTGGCGTTTACAAAAACCATGGCGCTTACGGCTTCTTTAATTGTAGCACTTTTTCTTATTCCGCCGTTTGCGGCGATGATTTTCAAAAAACGGCAGGTTCGATCTACCTTTCAGTATGGCTTACAGACTATTCTTATACTTCTGGGCATTGCTGCTTTGACCTATGGTTTCTGGCTCGGTCTAGTGCTTGTGGCCTTTGCAATTATTTCTCTGTTGGTTTTGCAGAAATTGCTTTCGCCGAATCGTGCCAGTGGCATCAAGAACGCGATTTCTGCCACCGCGATCGTCATTTTGTTAGCCGAATATTGGCGTCCGCTGGGTTTTGACCGAAGTATTTTTATGAACCTGATCGTCGTTAGTGTCATTTGTTTTGGTCTTTTGGGCATTTTCTGGTTGTTCTTAACATACTATACCCGCATTTTGCGCTGGGCACTGCGCAATAAGTTGGTTTTTCTGGCTATTCCGACCGTTATCGTGATTCTGGGTATATTGATCATGCGCAATACGGGCAAGGAATTTATGCCTGCGCTCAATGAAGGGACATTTTTGCTCATGCCCACTTCGTTACCGCACGCCGGGGTGGAAGAAAATAAACGGGTGCTCCAGCAATTGGATATGGCGGTGGCCGGAATTCCGGAAGTGGAAACTGTGGTAGGCAAAGCCGGCCGTACCGAATCTGCCTTAGATCCCGCGCCGCTTTCCATGTATGAAAATATCATTCAGTATGCTCCAGAATATAAAAGGAATGATGATGGAAAACGCCAGCGTTACCGCATTAATAAGGATGGCTTGTTTATGCTGAAAAATGGGAATTTGTTTTACAATAGAAATATCGAAATTGGCGAAAATGCCATTAAAAACGCAAAAAATGAAGAGAAAACGGTTGTAAAAACACCAAAAACCGAAGAAAATAAACTTATTCCGGATGATGACGGGGAATATTTCAGGAACTGGCGCCCAGAAATTGAATCTCCAGACGATATCTGGAACGCGATCGTTAAGTCCACACGCCTGCCGGGAATAACTTCAGCGCCTAAGCTGCAACCCATAGAAACCCGCCTGGTTATGTTGCAAACCGGCATGCGCGCCCCCATGGGCATTAAAGTAAAAGGGCAAAACCTCCAAAAAATAGAAGATTTTGGACTCAAATTGGAGGGCATTTTAAAGCAGGCCGAAGGCGTTAAAGATGAAGCCGTTTTTGCAGACCGCATCGTGGGCAAACCCTATTTGCTCATCGATATTAATAGGGATCGTTTGGCGCGCTACGGAATTTCCGTTCAGGATGTGTAGGAGGTGCTAAAAGTGGCAGTGGGCGGTATGCCGTTAACACAGACCGTAGAGGGCCGTGAGCGTTATGCGGTGCGGGTGCGTTACCCTCGTGAGCTGCGCGAAAATCCAGACGACCTTAAAAATATTTACGTGCCAGTGGCCAATGGCAGCCCGGTTCCGCTGGGCGAACTTGTTGAGATACGTTACGAGCAAGGGCCGCAGGTGATTAAAAGTGAAGATACTTTCTTGGTGGGTTATGTGCTTTTTGACAAAAAAGACGGCTATGCGGAGGTCAATGTGGTTGAAAATGCCCAGGCGCTCATTCAGCAAAAAATAGATGCTGGAGCGCTCATCGTTCCCAAAGGGATCAGTTATAAATTCACGGGCACCTATGAAAACCAGCTTCGGGCCGAGAAAACTCTTTCCATAGTGGTGCCGCTTGCGCTGGTTATCATCTTTTTGATTCTGTACTTCCAGTTCCGCTCGGTAGCCACTTCGCTGATGGTCTTTTCAGGGATTACGGTGGCCTTTGCTGGCGGATTCCTGATGATCTGGTTGTATGGGCAAGACTGGTTTTTGAACTTCGGTTTTTTTGGAGAAAACCTGCGCGATCTCTTTCAAATACACACCATAAACCTGAGCGTGGCGGTATGGGTAGGTTTTATTGCCCTTTTTGGTATTGCGACCGATGACGGCGTGGTCATGGCCACCTATCTCACCCAGACCTTTGCAAAAAACAGTCCGGAGGATAAACAGCAAATCCGTGATTCTATCGTAGAAGCTGGAAATAAACGCATCCGACCCTGCCTGATGACCACGGCAACAACGATATTGGCGCTGCTGCCCGTGCTCACTTCAACGGGGCGGGGCAGTGATA
>DRGP01000260.1 GCA_011050015.1 Leeuwenhoekiella sp.
CCCACCAGTGGGGCTGATTCCATGACACTCTAGATCAAAATTCAAAAACTGTTCCCGAATTATCTTGCAGACTAACCCCAAGCTAGTTGATTCAACTTGCCTCAAAAATCATTTTAAGTATAAATTTTAAATTAGGACAGTTTTTATTTAGCTCTCTTTTAATTGAAAATAACAACTGTTCGTAGCCAAAACCAGCGGCAAATTGCAAAATTCGGCTATTCATACATCGCAACAGTTCAGTTTTTATGAATTCGACTTAATACACAAACTAAAAGAGTTCGATAAGAGATAGCACTTCAAAATCAAAATAAAAATTTTTGTAAATAGAATAAAATCAGTAGTTTATACTATATTTATATATAAGAGATAGTTTTAATATAGATTAATCCATTTTATTAAGGAAGAATTAAACAAAAGTATGAAAACGTTTGCGTAACTCCATTTTTTATTATAGTTTAGATGACTATAACAATCAATTAAGAATAATTATGAAAAACAAATACTTAAACCAACTGTTGTTTTTTTTCGGCTTGCTAACGTTTGGTTGCATTTCTGCGCAGCAAACTGTAACCGGAACCGTTTCCGATAACAATGGTCCATTACCTGGTGCCAATGTTATTGTAAAAGGGACAAATAATGGTACGACCACAGATTTTGATGGAAACTATTCATTAACCAATGTAGGAGGAGACGCCACGTTGATTTTTAGCTATATAGGTTTTAACCTTCAGGAAATTGCCGTTAATAATAGAACAAGTATTGATGTGGTTCTTGAGGAAAATTCTACCGCACTTGAGGATGTTGTCGTTGTAGGTTATGGTACACAGTCACGTGCAGCGGTAACTGGAGCGATTTCTTCGGTTGATGCAGATGAGATTGCGAGCCTACCCGTTGCAACGGCAGATCAAGCTTTACAGGGCAGGGCAGCAGGAGTTAGTGTTGTAAATAGCGGTTCACCGGGCGTGGCGCCATCAATACAAATACGGGGATTGGGTACACCAAATAATAACTCTCCACTTTATGTGATTGACGGTATTATTTCAGACGGTATTGGAGATTTAAACCCAACGGATATAGAGTCTGTACAGGTTTTAAAAGATGCCTCTACCACCGCTGTTTATGGATCCCAGGGTTCAAATGGGGTAATATTGGTGACTACAAAAAAAGGATCTCGATCTGGGGTTACCCAAGTTACCTTTGATGCCTATACCGGAGCTCAATTTATTGACCAGCGCTATGATGTCTTAAATACAGATCAATATATTGATTATGCAAGGGCCATAGCAGATCCTGCTCCGACACGTATCACAGACCCACAGTATGCTGATATTCTCAGCAACAATGTTAATTATCAAGATGCCATTTTTAGAACGGGTGTCATCAGAAATTATAACTTGGGTCTTTCAGGAGGAAGTGAGAATAGCAATTTTAGGTTTTCAGCGGGTTATCTAAACCAGGAAGGAGCGCTTATTGAAACAGAATATGAACGTTTTAACTTTCGTGCCAATAGTAATTTTACCCTAGGAAAACTAAAATTTGGAGAAACGATGGGTATCTCTTTCAATGTACAGAATCCAGAACGCCAAAGTGGTGGACGTTCCCTTATAGAACATGCCATTAAAGCGGCTCCCTACTTACCCATTTATAATTCCGATAATAATGGAGGTTTTCAAGGGCCTAACAGTTCAGTGGATGGTCAGGATGCAGAAAACCCAGTGCGCGTACAAACCTTGGGAGAAGCTATTAACAAATCGGTATCCATCATTGGAAGTGTTTTTGGAGAGTATGAGATTGTTGATGGTCTGACGTTTAGGTCTCAGGTAGGACTTGATTATAGCAACTTTAAAAACAGCAATTTTATACCCTCGTATAATGATGATAGTCTAGGCGCTACACACTTTTTTGATTTTGCCCAGATTACTAAAAATACGGGTATTTATCAATCGCTCACCTTTACTAACAGTTTTAACTATAAGAAGACCTTTGCAGATGTGCACAATCTTGAATTTCTATTGCTATCTGAACAGCAGGAAATCAAGAATGAAAATATCAATGCGACCAGCCAAAACCCCATTAGTGATGAGGTAAATCAATTATCGCTTACAGGAGCAGGTTTAAGCTCGTCTTCTACGGAATATAACCGAATAGGTTATTTAGGACGTTTAAATTACGATTATGACTTGAAGTACCTTCTTTCTGCATCTTTGAGAAGGGATGCTTCTTCTAGATTTGGCCCTAACAATAGATGGGGTTGGTTTCCTTCCGTATCACTGGGGTGGAATATCAGCAGGGAAGGATTTATGGAGAATACTGATTTCAGCAATTTAAAATTGAGAGGAAGTTACGGTGTTACGGGTAATGATAAGATAGGAGACTACCGGTATAGCGCTACCCTTATCACAGATTTTATTTATCCTATAGCCGGAGGAGCGGCAGATGGAACCACCGCAAATGGCTTACCTAATCCTGATTTAAAATGGGAGGAAACAACAATGACTAATATAGGCCTGGATGTGGGGCTTTTTAATGAACAATTGACCCTTTCGCTAGAATATTACAGAAACAAAAGTGATGACCTGCTTATTAATAGACCGCTTTCTGTTTCCCTGGGTTTCAACGATCCCAATATAACTGAAAATGTGGGTTCTGTAGAAACAAAAGGTTTTGAAATGAATTTGGCCTATAATGATTATGAAGGGGATTTTACATGGTCTGCCAGTTTAAATATGGGAACCAGTAAAAACGAAGTATTGTCTCTAGGAACTGTAGCAGAAATAAATGGTGGTAGTTTTGAAAATGAAAACCTTTCTAGAATTACCGTGGGTGAACCATTATATTATTTTTATGGTTTGCGTACTGATGGGATCTACCAGAACCAAGCTGATGTAGACGCCGTCTTAACAGCAAATCCTGATCAGACAATCGTTCAACCAGGTGATATCCGTTTTATTGATACAAATGGAGATGGAACCATAAATGCGGATGACCGCACTAAAATAGGAAATCCCTATCCAGACTTCACGTATGGTTTTAATGCCAATGCCAATTATAAAAACTTTGATCTGAATGTTTTTATCAGCGGTATAGCTGGCAATGATGTTTACAATACAAATATTTATGACCTTGAAGGGATGCTTAGACTCTTTAACTCAGGTACCGCAGTGTTGAATAGATGGACTGGGCCTGGCACTTCTAATGATGTGCCTCGTGCAGTTAACTCAGGTCAAAATCTAACTGCTTCAGACCGCTTTATAGAAGACGGTTCTTTTACCAGACTTAAGAACATTACACTGGGATATACGATACCATCAAAGTTCTTTGACGAATATTTGAGCAAGTGCAGGATTTATGTGAGCGGCCAGAACTTAGTAACACTCACCGGATATTCTGGATTAGATCCGGAGATCGGTAATTCTACCGTTATTACAAATACGGCGTATGAATATGGGATAGACCGCGGAACGTATCCACAGCCTAAATCATTTCTGTTCGGACTTCAGTTATCATTTTAAAAAATACCATTATGAAAAAAATAAAAATAATACTAGTGTTTTTAGGAAGTGTATTCCTAATCAATGGTTGCAATGAAAGCGATCTGGAGTTAACGAACCCCAACCAGCTTTCGCCAGAAACCTTCTTTAAAAATGAATCTCAGGTACAGGCATCTGTAAATGCCATTTATGCCAACTTGCAGACCATAGGTCTGTATACGAGGCATATGTTTTTTATGATGGATAATATGGCGCATGAAAACACAGGGAATCCACAACTGGAAGCTGATAAGGTAGAATATTCAAACTTCTCTTTTGATTCTAGCCACGGCGGGATAGGGGATTACTGGAACAGTTGCTTTAGAGGGATCAATAAGGCAAATTTTGTCCTGGGCAATCAGGAAGCCATCAATGCCATCCCAGAATCCTTTTTAACCCAGGCCAAAAAGGATAAATATATTGGCGAAGCCAAATTTTTACGGGCACTTTACTATTTCTATCTGGTTCCCCGATTTGGCGATGTGCCATTAATTACAGAAATCCCTGAAGGAGGTAATGGCGTGGCCAGGAGTCCAAAAGAAGAAGTCTATCAGCAAATTATCACAGATCTTCAGGAGGCCTCATCAGTATTACTGGATAAAGGCTCTGAAGAGATAGGAAGAGCGACCAAAGGCGCTGCTTATGCATTACTGGGTAAGGTTTATCTCTATCAGCAGAATTATAGCGCCGCTTTAGAGGCTTTTAATAATGTTACCGGTTATACCCTGGAAGCCGATTACCAAGATAACTTTCTTGAGGAAACAGAACATGGTCCAGAATCTATTTTTGAAGTAGAATATAACGATGATCTGGGCGATGGTGCAAAATGGAATTCTAACGTAAGTGGTGCAGGTCCTAATGAGGTAACCTTCCGCGGTCAGGAATACGGCATGTTTGATTGGTTCAATGTCTATCCTGCTGATAACTTACTTGATGAGTATGAAAATGGGGATATACGCTTTGATGAGACTTTTTACGTGGTAGGTGATACGACAGGCGCAGGTGCGGCTATCACATCTATTGCCAATGATCGTAGAGCGGGATGGAGAAAATATCAAAACTATTATAAGGATCTCAATGAGGATCAGGCCTCTGGGATAAATATGAAAGTGCTGCGTTATGCTGATGTGCTCTTGATGATGGCAGAAAGTGCCAATGAAGTACAAGATCAAGCTACGGCAATAGGCTATATCAATCAGGTAAGAGAACGCGCAGAACTTCCTGATCTGGCAACTTCACTTTCTAAGCAACAAGTTTTTGACGCAATCGTGCATGAACGTAAAGTAGAACTGGCCGGTGAGCAAGTGCGTTTTGCAGATTTGGTACGTTGGGGAATGGCAAATGAAGTATTGGGTCCGTTTGGTTTTCAATCCGGTAAAAGTGAACTATTACCCATACCCGATTCCGAAATTAGCTCTAACGAGAATGTAAACGCGGCCGATCAAAATCCAGGGTACTAATAATAATCTAATGCTACATAAAGCTCTTTCACTTCAAGTGAAAGAGCTTTTTTTTAAGTATTTCGAAAAATATATATAAATCAGTATCTTAACTAGCTCAGAATTGATTTTGCCGACAGGCCAAAAGAAGTAAGAAACTTACTATGTGCCAAGCGATTACTATAATACAAAACACTTTTCTCATTTAAACTTTATCACTATGACTAACCGGCGTGTTTTTATTCGGAAATTAAGCAGCGGGGCGATAGGTTTCTGCATACTACCTAGTTTAACATTTTGCAAGTCTAATACAGAAGACACTGAGCCAGAAATTGCAGAGAACAAATCATCATTGCCCAGAAGCACGCCGGAAGAACAGGGAATTTCTTCAGAAACTATTACAAATCTCATCAACGAGATTGAGAAAAGCGAAATACAATTTCACAGTCTAATGATTGTGCGTAACGGTTATGTGGTGGCAGAAGGTTGGTGGTATCCATATGCGGCTGATCTTAAGCATCAATTGTATTCTTTGAGTAAAAGTTTTACATCTACAGGAGTAGGTCTGGCGGTTAAAGAAGGGCTGCTAACAGTAGAAGATCAAGTGATTTCGTTTTTCCCAGATGAGCAACCGGAAGAAATGAGCGATTATTTAAAAAGTATGAAAGTAAAACATTTGCTTACCATGTCTGTGGGGCATTCGGAAGATACAACAGGGCAATTGCGCGATGATCCCGAAGGTAATTGGGTGAAGAAATTCATGAGTTTGCCAATTGCCAATGAACCTGGTTCTGTGTTTTTATATAACACGGGAGCCACTTTTATGCTTTCGGCGATTGTACAAAAGGTGAGCGGTGAGAAATTAATAGATTATTTACAACCCAGATTATTTAAACCTTTAGCTATTGAAGGTATGGATTGGCTGGAGAATCCGCAGGGAATAAATACCGGAGGTTACGGCTTGCGAGTTAAAACAGAGGATATTGCAAAACTAGGCCAGTTGTATTTACAAAAAGGGAAATGGAATGATGAGCAGATTTTAACCGAAGAATGGGTGAATGAAGCAACTACAAAAAGAATAGATTCTAAAGGATCTAACCCGAATGATCCACCGGTGACAGACTGGAATCAGGGTTATGGCTATCAATTCTGGATGAGTCAGTCGGGTGGTTTCAGAGCAGATGGTGCCTTTGGCCAATTTAGCCTTGTAAGCCCTGAGCATAATACAGTTGTCGCCATCACCGAAGAAAGTTTTAATACACAACGCTCAATGACGTTGATTTGGGAAAATTTATATCCAAATTTGGATGCCGAAAACCTCCCTGAAAATGATGAAAATCGGGAAAAAATGACCGAAATCCTTGATGCTCTAAAACTTCCCGTTCCGGTTATGAATGCTACTTCAGCAAAAGAGGAAGCCGTAAACGGGAAGACCTTTCAGCTGGAAGAAAATGATCTGGGAGCCAAAGCAATTACCATTAGCTTTAACAACAAAATTTGTACACTAAATCTGGAACAGGAAGAAAATGATATTACTATAAAATGTGGTCAAAATGATTGGAATATTGGCGATAATGAGAAGAAAACAGCCCATTCTTTATTTCCGGTCCCGGGAAGAATAGATTTTCCTTCTAAAATCGCCGCATCGTACACTTGGGATGATAGTGAAAATCTAATAGTAACCTGGCGTTTTATAGAAACAGTTCATGGTGATCAAATCACCTGCTCTTTCACAGACGATTCTATAAACATTGCTTTTATGAATAGCGCGTCTAAGGGGAATGGGGGAGAAGATCCAAGACCAGATATTAAAGGAAAACTAAAGGTTTAAGAGCAAAATCAGTATATAAAAAATGGGCGATTTTGTTGAAAAATCGCCCATTTTCTATTAAAAATCAGATTTAATTAATCTTCCTTCAACAAATCTTCAACAGCATTAACCAGATAAATATAGCTTGAACCAACACTAACTACATATTCATTTTCGCCCCATAAAAATGGCCAATCCTCACGATTTTCTGGAAAATCTGGTTTTAAAATAAGTACTCCAGGCACGATTCCACCAGCGATGAAAGAGAAGTCAGCTCTGTTGTTTCCATAGGCAACTTTCTTTGATTTTGTTCCTACTCCGGAAACAAAGGAAATATCAGAATCTGGATGCGTTCCATAAATATAATTCAAGCCCTGAAAAACCGTTTCTTTATCAATTAAATCCGGAAAGGCTTTATGCAACTGATAATTGGTAAGGGCATATGCGATTACTTGTCCGTTTCCTGCCCAGCCACCGCGACCAATAGGTACAGCAAAGGGATTTTCTTTAAAATGAGCTCCAAGTTCGTTTTTATAAACATCGGTTCTATTTCTAAATTTTTCTTTAAAATCAGCTTTCATAAGAGGAAGGACATATGTGATTCTTCCGGCATGTGCAGCAAAATGAGAATCTATAGTAGGCCACATTTCTTCAATACGGTTGGCATATTTTGGGTCTTTTGTAGTTATTAAAAGTTCGATAGCAGCATTAAGTTCTTCATCTTCCAAGGAACCTCCTGTAGTATTTCCGTGATGAAAAAGATCAGGTTCCTTAGTATGTTCGTCATTCCAAACCTTAATTGCGGTGTCCAGACATTCTTTCGCAAGTGCATCATTATAGCCTTTTAAAACCCTGCTTGAAGCTGCAAGAGCTGCTATAGAACCATAATCCAGAGGTGTAGATTTACTGGTAAAAGCCCAACGGTCATCAAACATTCCGCTTTCTACGCCGTTGGCTTCCAGACTGTCCATATCTTTATTATAAATTTGATTATCAGTCATGGTTAAGCCATCACCTAAATGAGAATACTGTGAAAGATGCGGAACGATAATCCCATTAATAGCGTGACCTACCGCACGATATTGAGCAATTAAACCCAGCGTACCGTGTTCTATTTGCTGCAATACATCAGGTTTACCATCAGGATTATGAATATCTACATATTTTGCCGCGTAATCAACAGTTGTCTCATCTCGTTGCAAGTTAAAATCTTCATAGGCATGTGCCAGATTTGAAACTACATAATATTGTGTTTGTGTACGAATATCATAATCTCCCGCATCATACCAACCACCAATATTTAAGCCGGGAATATGCTCGCCAGATTTATACTGTGTATCTGTTGTAGGACCTTGCGCGTACAGGTCAAAATGCTCATGATCTACGGGTGCTTGTAGGGCGTCATCCATATGAGAAGCGCCGTGCCAAACCCTGTAAGCTTCATTAATGAGCATATGATCCATTTGTACCGGGAAATAAACATCATTTGTAGGATGCCAGGCATCAGCATAAACATCTTTTGCTATGCGAAATGGTGCGGTGGTTTCCGAACCGTAGGAAAGAACATAAAGCCCGGGTTCTGTAACTTCTGAAAAGTCAAACCGAAGATAATTGTAGCGCGTGTATTGTCCCCAATTTGTAGGCTCACCTGATTTAGCCTTTACTTTTTCACCATTTTGGGTAAGGCGATAGAGCGTTGCTGATGATTTAGGAGTATCATTTTTGTCGAGTTCAATCACAGCAATTTTCTTTTGAGCTGGGTGATAACCTACTTGAGAATGAGCAATGTTTGGTTTTCTAATCCAATCAGGTAAAGAATTTGGGGTAAGTGTCCATTTCAAAATAGTTCCGGTTTTTCCACCGGGCAATAAACTGCGTACAACATACCAGCCGTTTTGGGCTTTTGTTCTTCCGTCGTGCAATAAAAGTTGCTGCTCAGTGGAAACCAAAGTGATCATATCCCGAGCATCTTCAGGAGAAACAACCAGTTTATTTCCTTTTGCAAATGGCTTTGGAGCTGTATATCCCATTTTATCTTTGTCCATCTCACTGTCAGGATAAAGTGGAAAAATGCCGCTTTTATCATCCATATAAAACGACTTGTCCATATATACAGAAGGAATAAATTCTAGATTGAATCCTGCTTTTCCCACTAAAGCTTCAGGCAATGGATTTTCAACGAGTATACTTAATTCCACCGCGTCACCTTTCGCTTCAGCGCGAATAATATACTCAAAATTATAATCAGGATATTTTTCATAGGTATCTATGCGTTTATTGATCGTATCTACTTCTCGTTTTACAAAGGTGGGAATAGCTTCCCATTGATCTGGTGTGGCATGCAGGCGGATGTCGCCATTTGTAACTGTTCTAACACCATGATGTATGACCTCAATACCGCTTACTTTAGAATCACCAAACAAGCCATCATACCAGTTGCTAAATGCCAGAACATTTACTCCGGGTGCTTCAAAATAGGCTTCCTCATTAAGCTGTAAGGAAGTTTTTTGGGCATGTAGAGAAGGTAAAGCCAGAAAGTAAAGACCTAGCAGCAATGGAAGCTTAAAAGAAAGTAGAAATGTGACGGTTTTTACCGATTTTAAACGTTTTATAGTGGTTTTCATAAATAATAAATAAATATTTTTTCAAATAGATAAATATACATAGTAGTATCTCATAGTCGAGCGCAATCGATTGATAAATTACAAAAAAAATGCTAAGACTTTATTTAAAATTCTATGATAACTATGGCTTATCTTTTTTTGGTCTGAAAATTAATTAACTTTTTATAGTGTTCTTCTTTGAAAAAATCATAGCACATTGAGTTGCGCGAATTTTCTAACAATATAAACAGCCCTAAACATGCTCATCTGTAATAAGTAATGAATTAAGTTAATCGTATTAGAGCGAACTGATTCCTTATTTTCTCTTTATAATACCTAAAAACAGACATTTTGATTGAATTTTTAGACGTTCAGCAGTTATCTTAGCACTATCAATCAATAGTTCAACATCAAACTTCAATTCTTATGTTCAGGATATCTTTTTTCCTTCTAGCCTTTTTGTTTTCATTTTCAATGAGTGCTCAAAACAACGCGCGCTGGTTGCGCTATCCCAGTATTTCACCGAACGGTTCAACCATTGCTTTTGGTTACATGGGCCATTTATACCGGGTTTCCAGTACAGGTGGAAATGCCACCGCGATAACCACGGGCGAGGCCCACGATATGCGACCGGTATGGAGTAATGACGGTAAGATGCTAGCCTTTGCCAGTGATCGCAATGGCAATTTTGATGTTTACACCATGCCTGCTATGGGCGGTACGGCAACACGCATTACGTACAACGCAGCAGATGATTACCCCTACGATTTTACCCCAGATAATAGCGAGGTCTTATTTGGAAGCGGCCGTGAGGCGCCCGCAAAAAGTGTGCGTTTTCCCAGTGCACGCCTTTTTCAAAATCTGTATGTGGTTCCTGTGGCAGGTGGCCGCCCCAAGCTACTTTCTGCGGCGGGTGCTGAAGAAGCCCATTATAACGCAGCCGGTACGCAGATGGTTTTTCAGGATCGTAAAGGGTATGAAGACCCTTGGAGGAAACACCATACTTCTGCTGTGACCCGGGATATCTGGTTTTTCGATGTTGAAAATGATACGTATGAGCAACTCAGCAGTTTTAAAGGCGAGAACCGGGAACCTGTGTTTAGCATAGACGGTTCTTCTATTTTTTACCTCAACGAAAAAGATGGTACGCAAAACCTTTACAAAATGGGTCTTGCTAATCGCAAGGAACAACAGCTTACACATTTTGCTGATTTCCCAGTTCGTCATGTGAGCATCGCAGATAACGGTACTTTAGCGTTTACTTGGAAGGGCGATATATATACCTTAAAAGAAGGCGGCCAACCACAAAAGTTGGATATCGCAGTAGTAGATAATGCGGGCTTTGCTGCTACCCAAAATATGGATATTAATACCGTGACCGAATTTGCAGTTTCTCCCAATAACAAGGAAATCGCTTTTGTGAACCGTGGAGAGGTTTTTGTCACCGGTGTAGATGATTCCCGTACTAAGCGGGTGACCACCACACCAGATCAGGAACGTATGATCAATTGGTCACCAGACGGTAAGACGCTTCTTTTTTCCGGGGAGCGCGATGGTAGTTGGAATGTTTATAAAGTAACTCTAGATCGCCCCGAAGAAGACTACTTTTATGCCTCAACAGTGTTGGATACCGAAGTTATTGTAGGTGGTGAAGAAGAGCAGTTTCAGGCTAAATTTTCGCCGGATGCAAAAAAAATCGGCTATATTAAAGAACGGAATATTTTAGTGGTCATGGATATAGATTCTGGTAAAAAGACCACCATTTTGCCCGAAGGTCATAATTATTCATACAGCGATGGCGATTGGAATTTTGAATGGAGCCCAGACAGCCGCTGGATCATGGCCGATGACCAGGGCGGTTATTTTTTCAGTACCAATACCGCGATTATAAAGGCCGATGGTTCGGGTGAAATTCTTCATCCGGTAAATGGCGGTTTTGGTGAAGAAAATGCCAAATGGGCACTGGGTGGAAAAATGATGACCTACGAGAGTAGCCGTGAGGGGCGTAAATCACTCGCTAATCAAGGCAGTACGGAAAACGACATTTATACAGTGTTTTTTGACCAAGAAGCCTATGACAAATTTGAACTGAGCAAAGAAGAATTTGAATTACTCAATGACAAGGAGGATAAGGAAAAGAAAGCGCAGGAGGAAAAGGAAGAAAAGGAGAAAAATAAGAAAAAGAAAAAAGATAAAGACGAAGAAGTAGCACCACTTGACCTGAATTTTAAAAATCTGGAATATCGTAGGGAAAAGCTCACCATCAATAGCGCGAGCATTAGCGATTATGTACTTAATAAAGATGCTAGCAAAGTGTATTACCTGGCCTCTTTTGAGAAAGGCTATGACCTTTGGGTTACCGAGCCACGTACCCATGAAACAAAGATTTTGGCAAAAATGGGCGGTTCGTCCAGTGGTATTGAGATTAGTGATGATGATAAGACTTTATTTTTGAGCAATGATGGGAAACTGGTCAAGGTAGATGCCGAAAAAGGAGAGGTCACAAACCTACAGATTGCGGGAGATATGCAGCTGGACGCTTCCGCAGAACGGAACTATATTTTTAATCACATCTGGAGGCAGGTAACGAAAAAATTCTACGATCCAGATATCCACGGTATAGACTGGAAAATGTATCACGATGCTTACGCTGAATTTCTGCCTCATATAAATAATAATTACGATTTTCAGGAGCTGTTAAGTGAACTTCTGGGCGAGCTGAATGCCTCCCATACCGGCGGAAGGTACAGTCCAGAAGACGAGCATGGTGATCACACCGCTTCCCTGGGGCTTTTATATGATGAAGATTATACTGGCGAAGGTATTAAGGTTACCGAAGTGCTTGCCGGTGGACCGCTGGATAATGCCAAAAACAAGATTAAACCGGGTGATATTATTACAGCAATAAATGGGGAGAAAATACAAGCTGATAAAAACTGGAACGAGGATTTACTCAATCTGGAAGATAAAAATACGCTACTCACCGTAAAAAGCGGGAAGGATACTTTTTCAGAAGCACTAAAACCTATCAATATGGGCGAAGAGTACGGCCTGATGTACCGCCGCTGGGTACATATGATGGAGCATAAAGTAGATTCTTTAAGTAATGGCCAGTTGGGATATCTACATATACGTGGAATGAACGATAGCAGTTTTAGAGATGTGTATGAGCGGGCCCTTGGGGAGAATATTGGTAAAAAAGCACTTGTGGTAGATACTCGTTTTAATGGTGGGGGCTGGTTGCATGATGATCTCAATACCTTTTTAAGTGGGGAAGAGTACCTTAAATTTGCCCCTCAGGGCAATGTTATAAAAGGTGGTGAACCAATGACCCGGTGGACGAAGCCAAGCATCGTCATTATGAGCGAGAGCAATTACAGTGACGCTTATATTTTTCCATACATTTATAAGCAAAATGGAATTGGCAAACTCGTAGGAATGCCCGTTGCCGGTACTGGAACGGCCGTGTGGTGGGAAAAGCAAATCGATCCCACTATTGTATTTGGAATCCCTATGGTGGCTACAATAGGGGATGAAGGTCGCCCTACTGAAAATATGGAACTGGAACCAGATATTCTGGTACCTCTTCCCTTTAATGACTTCCTGAACGGAAAGGATACTCAGTTGCAGGCAGCGGTCAATGCGTTGCTCAAAGAAGTGCAATAATTATTGAAATGAAAAAATGGTGTTTTCCGTCATGAAAACACCATTTTTATACCGAAAATCAGAGGATTTTAATTTTTAAAATGATTTAAAACCAGTAATGTCCGGTAAATATATTTAGGAATTTTACTAGGCTCGATATAATAGGGAATCACGCTTTTTTTTACATTCGAGGACTTGTTTTTGGAACACTGCGATTTTTTTATTTTACCGGATCTAAAATTCTGAATTCCATTTGTTTACATTTTAGTCTTAAATCCTACCTCTTTTAGCGCAGCGGTCTTAATTCTTTAACCTGACAGCAGTGATTTAAAATTCAAAATTGAATCCTTTTTCGGTAAGTTTTTGATAAATATCATCGTCAAAACGATAAAGTTTGGCTGCACGGTGGGATACATTTTTTTCCTTTTTCTTAAGATCCACAAGAAGTTTCATACGCAAAAATTTACGCCTGAAGTTGGGCTTATCCATAGTAAGACCAAGTATTTCCTCATACAGTTGCATCAGCTGCAGCAATGTAAATTTTTCGGGCAGCAGGTTGAATCCTATAGGAGCTTGGCGTACCCTGCGGCGCAATTGCTTTAGGCTTACCTGAAGTATTTCATCATGATCATAAATAAGATCGGGGATTTCATCAATCGCAAACCAAGCCACTTCCGACGCAGTATAGCCCGCTTTGATGTCATATTTTTCAGTATTAACGAGGGCATAATAGCCTATGGTTATAATGCGACCCGCCGGAAAACGATCAGGAGCACCAAAAGCTTTGAGCTGTTCGAGGAAAATATCTTCTATCCCTGTGAGCTCCTGTAATAACCTATTGGCAGCATCGTCTATGCTTTCCTCTTTTTTGATCCAGCCGCCAGGGAGTCCCCATTCGCCCTTTCGTATTCCCATAGCATGTTTTACAAGAAGGATCTCAAGCTTAGTATTCTGAAACCCAAAAATAACACAGTCAATAGTTATTGAATTCATTACCGAAGCCTTGACAACGTTTCCGGTTTCATTATTTATAATATTTTTCTTCATAGAGGGTGGTTAGGCGCAGCAAGCTGATAACTGCTGTAAGAACAGTTCATTTTAGGGTTAACAAATTAATAGATGAAATGGAACAGGAATACTGAATGTTTTTATATAACATCTGCTTTTGTAAAAATATAACTTTAAATTTGGCTAGTTACGCGTGTAACTTGAACATGACCCAAGGTCTCATTGTCAAATCCTAATGTAATTAACGAATTTCAAAGTTATATTCTTAAATTCGAAAATGTATAGAAAACACTTATTTTTGACTATTAATAACAGATTTTTATAAAAGAGATTAAAATTCGCCGTTGCGAAGTCCTTAAAACAGCGGTTCCAAAAACACCGAAAGTTTGGTTTCAAATGCAAATACGGTATGAAATTAACGTCAACTTTGTTTCTTTTATTAAGAATATTTGGAATCATTTAAACGTTTAAATAGATTTTGTCGATCTTGATTAGTAGCCTGAAACTTTTATGAAAATTAATTAAGGTTCAATACTAACCCCAGCTTATATGATAATAGATAGCCACCAGCATTTTTGGAAATATCATCCGGAAAAACACGCTTGGATTGATGACGATATGAAAGCGATCAGACAGGATTATTTACCTGAAATGCTAAAAAAGGAATATCAAAACCACGATATTCAAGGTTGCGTCACTGTGCAAGCTGATCAAACTGAGGCCGAAAATAAATTTTTACTAGAGTTGGCTCTTAACAATGATTTTATCAAGGCCGTAGTGGGTTGGGTAGATTTTAAGTCGCCGAATCTTGAAGAAAAATTATATTTTTATGCAAAACATGAAAAACTAAAAGGATTTAGACATATCGTACAAGCCGAGCAAGATCTTAATTTTTTACTCCGGAAACCTTTTCTTGAAGGGATTAAGCAGTTGGCTGAGCACGATTTCACCTATGATATCCTTATTTTTCCCCATCAGCTAGGTGCCGTTCTTGAGTTTGTTCAGGCTTTACCAGATCAACGGTTTGTAATAGACCATATTGCCAAGCCTTATATCAAGGATGGCTTTTTTGCAGGATGGGCCAATCAAATGAAGGCGATAGGTGCCTGTGAAAATGTATGGTGCAAAGTATCTGGTATGGTCAACGAAGCAGGCTATGATACATGGCGTTACGAGACTATGGAGCCTTATATAGATCTCGTACTTGAAGCCTTTGGGCCTTCGCGCCTCATGTTTGGTTCAGACTGGCCGGTTTGTCTTGTCGCAGGTGATTATGAAGATATTTTAAATGTGGCCAAACGTTTTGCAGCACGTTTATCGCTCGAAGAGCGCGATCAATTCTGGTATAAGAACGTAAAGGAATTTTATAATTTAAAGTAAAAAATGGATTTAAATTTAAAAGGTAAAGTTGTCATAGTCACAGGAGGTGCCGGCTTAGCCGGAAGTATAGGCCATACGCTGGTTTTTACCTTAGCGAAAGAAAAAGCTATACCAGTAATCGTTTGCCGAAGTGATCGGGGGTATGGCTATGAAAAGCAATTGCAGGATATGGGCCTTGACAGCATCTTTGTAAAAACAGACCTCGCAGATCATAAACAGGTTGAAACAGCTGTAAACACGATTAAAAAACACTACGGGCGTATAGATGCGATCGTGAACAATGTGGGGGTGAATGACGGTGTAAATCTTGATGCCTCGATAGAAGATTTTATGAACTCCTTAAAATTAAACTTAGTCAGCTATTTTGCCACGGTAAAATATGCGCTTCCTTTGTTAAAAGAGAGCAAGGGTACGATACTCAATATTGGCTCTAAGGTAGCGTTGACCGGTCAGGGTGGCACCTCTGGCTATGCGGCCTCAAAAGGTGGCGTATTGGGTCTTACAAGAGAGTGGGCGGTAGAACTTATAGGATATGGTATTCGTTCTAACGCGCTGATTATTGCAGAAAGTTATACTCCCGCGTATGAAAACTGGATGGAGGGGCTTAAAAATGGAGAACAAAAATTACAGGATATAAAAGATAAAATTCCTTTAGGAAACAGGATGACCACCCCACAGGAGATTGCTGATACATCACTATTCATTCTTTCCGATAGATCTTCACATACTACTGGGCAATTTATATTTGTAGATGGGGGTTATGTGCATCTTGATCGTGCGTTACTTCCCAAAAATTAATCCTTTTTATAATAAAAGATTTTATGACTATTTCAAAATCAGTTTTGGTTCCCAAAAAGATGCTTCTGCCCTTCATACTTATTACCTCGCTTTTTGCATTATGGGGCTTCGCAAACGATATCACAAACCCCATGGTTTCCGCATTTAAAAAGGTGCTTGAGCTTGATAATTTTCAGGCTTCTTTAGTGCAGCTCGCCTTTTATGGAGGTTATTTTACCATGGCCCTTCCCGCAGCAATATTTGTAAATCGTTTTTCCTATAAAAAAGGGGTGTTGCTGGGACTGGTTTTGTACGCAGTGGGAGCCATTTTATTCTATCCTGCTGCAGCTTATGAAGAGTTTGGTTTTTTCTTGGCTGCCCTCTACATACTTACCTTTGGTCTTGCTTTTTTAGAAACTACCGCAAACCCATATATCCTTTCTATGGGGCCGGAAAAAACTGCTACGCAGCGTCTTAATTTAGCTCAGGCCTTTAATCCAATAGGCGCTCTTGCCGGTTTGATCGTGGCTCAAAAATTTATTCTGGCTTCCTTGCAATCTGATGATCTTAATGCTGCCGGAAATTCTGTTTATGAAAATTTATCAGAGAATGCAAAAGCCGTAGTGCGTACCGCAGACCTTGCTGTAATCAGAGACCCATACGTTATCTTGGGACTTGTGGTCATCGGGTTTTTGGTTTTTATCGCTTTTGTAAAAATGCCTCAGAACAAAGATCAGGAGGCCAAGGTAAAGATTGGAAATTCCATAAAGCGTTTATTCAGTACGCCTAAATTTGTGGGAGGAGTTGTAGCTCAGGCCTTTTATGTGGGAGCCCAGATCATGTGCTGGACGTACCTCTATCAATATGCCGAATCCTTTGGCATAAACAATGAGAACGCCGTAAACTACGGCATTGCTGCCCTTAGTGTATTCATAATAGGCAGATGGGTCGGTACGGCCATGCTCAGATATATAAATCCGGCCAAACTATTATTGTTTTTCTCCTTTGGCGCCATAATATGTACTCTAGTAACCATTTTTGTGCCGGGTATGACCGGGCTTTATGCCCTAGTGGCTATTTCGTTCTTCATGTCCATCATGTTTCCTACAATTTATGGGATTGCCTTAGAAGGGAGGGGCGAGGACGCTAAATTTGGTGCCGCCTTTCTAGTTATGGCTATTGTAGGGGGTGCCCTTATGCCTACACTACAGGGGTTAATTTTGGATCTTGGGGGACTTGGCTATACTGATGTACGTATTTTAGGGGTGCCAGAAGTCAATTTTTCATTCGTTTTACCACTTTTTTGCTTTGTTATTGTAGCCATTTATAGCCGGAATGTATTTGCAATTTATGATAAAAACAATAATGATGACTAGAAGATTTTGTTTCGCTTGTGATCTAAAAGATCAGCCAGAACTTATCGCAGAATACAGGATGCACCACGCTAAAGAAAATGCTCGGCCAGAAATTACAGCGAGTATAAGGGACGCGGGTATCGTGGATATGCAAATTTATCTGCTTGCCAATCGCCTTTTTATGATTATGGAGGTAGATGAAACCTTTGACGCCGAGAAAAAGAAAAAAATGGATGCCGAAAACCCGAAGGTACAAGAATGGGAAAAACTGATGTGGAAATTTCAACAGGAACCTCCAGGAGCAAAACCGGGTGAAAAATGGGTTGAAATGGAGCGTATTTTTAAACTCTGAAAAATCAGCAAAAACTAAAGAAATTGGTCGGTTTTTAAACCTATTAGGATGTTTAATATTGATCAATGAAATACAGGCAAAATTATAGAAACTAAAAAAACCGAGAAAATCCCGGTTTTTTAGTGTTTTAATCTGTTTTTCTAGTTTCCCGCATATGCTTTAGCAGTTTGTTTGGAGCTTCCCAGACCGTCAATGCCCAGTTCCACCACATCGCCCGGATTTAGATAACGGGGCGGTTTAAAGCCCATACCCACGCCAAAAGGTGTTCCGGTAGAAATAATGTCACCTGGCAGCAACGTCATAAACTGGCTAATATAACTAACCACCTGCGGGATGTTAAATACAAAATCTGAAGTAGTACTGTTTTGTAACATATCGCCGTTTACCTTCAGCCAGAGATGCAGGTTGTGGGGGTCTGTGATCTCATCTTTTGTAGCCATAAAGGGACCTAGCGGTGCAAAAGTGTCACAGCTTTTTCCCTTTACCCACTGCCCGGAACGTTCTATTTGAAAAGCGCGCTCACTATAATCATTATGCAAAACGTATCCCGCGATATGATCAAACGCATCCTTTTCTTCCACGTACGATGTTTTTTTGCTTATGACAACACCGAGTTCTACCTCCCAGTCGGTTTTTGTACTGTTTTTTGGGATGATCACATCATCATTGGGGCCAACAATCGCAGAGGTTGCCTTAAAAAATAAAATGGGCTCTGCCGGAAGACTCGCTCCCGTTTCCTCGGCATGCTTTGCATAATTTAGACCTATGCAAACCAATTTTGAAGGTCGCGTGGTGGGCGGCCCCAATCGGGTTTCCGCGGAAACTTCTGGACAGTTTTCTTGCTCTTTTCCTAACCATTTTTTTAGGCGCTCAAGGCCGTCAGTTTCAAAAAAATTTTCCGTATAATCTTCCCCAAATGCTGATACATCAATGCGTTTTTCAGTATCCAGTTGAAGACCTGGTTTTTCTTTTCCGGCTGCGCCGAAACGTATTAATTTCATAATAAATAAGCTTATAGTTAGTTATCCGTTTAATTTAATAAAACCACCGTCGATCGGGAAATCGGTGCCAGTAATGAATGAAGCTTCGTCTGAAGCTAGGTAAAGGGCTAAATGTGCGATCTCCTCGGGTTTGCCCATTCTTCCCAAGGGTTGTGTTTGCGAGAGTTTTTCAAACATTTGCCCTTGGTTTTCAGGGTAATTTTTGGAGATAAATCCGTCAACAAATGGGGTGTGTACCCGTGCGGGGGAAATACTGTTGCAGCGTATTCCTTCCGCCACATAATCTTTTGCGATAGAATAGGTCATGGTGAGCACGGCCCCCTTGGACATGGAATAGGCAAACCGGTCTGAAATACCCACTGAAGCAGCAATAGAGGCCATATTGAGTATTAAACCATTGCCTTTCATATATTTAATAACTGCTTTAGAACAGTTAAAAATGCCTTTTACATTGATAGAATAAATGCGGTCAAGATCCGCTTCCGTAGTGTTTTCAATGTTGCCAATGTGCGCCACACCGGCATTGTTCACCAGAATGTCAATTTTGTTCTTTTTTGCAATGCGATCTATAAGTTCACCTACCTGTTTTTCATCAGCTACATCACAAAACTCAAAAGTAGCTTCAAATCCCTCTTGCTTGAGCTTATTAGCTACCTGCACACCTTGTTCTTTATTATAGTCAAGAATATAAACTGTCGCTCCCTGACGGGCAAAAACCGTGGTAATCGCTTTGCCGATGCCACTTGCGCCACCGGTGATCAATGCTGTTTTTCCGTTTAATTGAAATGCTGCCATGAAGTTAAATTATTTTAAGATTATTTCTATAATCGTGTCTATGGGATCGCTGCTTTCCGGTTTAAAAGCAAAGGTGAGTTTGCCTTTTTTTAAGTTGTGCTTGATTTCTTTTTTAGAATCGAAATAGACAATGCTTTTGATCTTCTTCTCAAAATTAGGGATTTCAACTTTGTTGAGTTTGGAATTTAAAATGTGCACATAGAGTTTGTTTTTTTTCTGCGTGGAAACCAAGTTTTTATTTTGAAAAGTTCCGCCGCGTGTGCCGTAAATGGTCTCACCGTTCGTTCGCAGCCAGTTACCTACCGCTTTAAGGCGTTCTTTGTGCTCCTGTTGAATTTTTCCATTGGGCATCGGCCCTACATTTAAAAGAAAGTTAGCATTGTTTCCGGCTGCTTTTATGACATACTGGATCAAATCCTTAACCGATTTGTGGCTATCGTCCTTTAGATTGAATCCCCAGGAATTATTAATGGTTTCACAGGTTTCGAGTGGTAAATTTCCTATTTTGCTATCTTCACTAAAACCAGTGGTGTTTTTCCCCGGAAGATCTTTTTCAAACATTTGGAAATCCTCGCCCGGAATAGGGGTAAGGTGGTGGTTGTTGCCAATCAACAATGCCGAATTTACCCCGTGAATGATTTCGTACGTTTTTTCGAGATCAAAATCTTCGCTTGATTTCCCTTCTTTTTTACGGTTATATTGATCCCAAAACCCGTCAAACCAAAACCCGGCGATATCATAGTTTTCTGCCAGTTCTTTAATCTGTGCGTTCTCATAATCCAGATAGCTTTGCCAGTTTCCCGATTCTGGCCTGCCCAGATCGTGGCCGGTTTCTCCCCGAGGATAATAATCAGTGTTATGCCAGTCTAGCTGCGAATAGTAGGCAAAAAGTTTGATCCCGGCTTTTTTGCACTCTTGTTCAAGCATTCTAATAACGTCTTTGCCATAGGGCGTGTCGTCAACCACATTATAGTCTGAAACCTGAGAATCGTACATGGCAAAACCATCGTGATGTTTTGTGGTTATGGTGATGTATTTCATACCGGCATCTTTTGCCATGGCCACAATTTCTTTAGCATCAAAACCCTGCGGGTTAAAAAAGGTCGGGAGAAGTTCGTAGCGGCTTACCGGGATTTTTTGCTGCTGCATCACCCATTCGCCATCGCCAAGAATACTGTAAACGCCCCAATGTATAAAGAGGCCAAATTTAGCATCCTGAAACCATTCCCGTGCTTTTAAGTTTTCTGCCGTGGGGGTATAGTATTCTTGAGCTATAAGGGGCTGAGCCATTACGACTATTAAAAATAACAGTACTATTTTTCTCATCTTTTTTGATTTAAATTGGTGTGGGTTTGAGTTCTTGCCAGATTTTCCCGTTGGGAAAACTGTAATCTTTCAGTGAATCGGGTTTCATAGTAATACTATAGCCTGGAATATGAGGCGGCATGTACGCACCGTTTCTCATTACTACGGGATCGTAAAAGTGTTCGTGCAAGTGATCTACATATTCAATGATTCTGTTTTCTTTGGAACCGCTAATGGAAATAAAATCGAGCATGGATAGATGCTGTACATATTCACAAAGCCCTACGCCACCAGCATGTGGACACACAGGGACTTTAAATTTTGCCGCCATGAGCAATACCGCAAGTACCTCGTTTACACCACCCAATCTGCAGCTGTCTATCTGACAAACCTGAATGGCATTAGCCTGCATGAGTTGTTTGAACATTACCCGGTTATGGCAATGTTCTCCGGTGGCCACATTGATAGGAGAGATGGCCTGGGCAATTTTTGCATGGCCCAAAATATCATCTGGGCTGGTCGGCTCCTCAATCCACCAGGGGTTGAACTGTTTTAACGCGGCCATATTGGTAATGGCTTCATCTACATCCCATTTTTGATTGGCATCCATCATTAATTTGAGGTCATCCCCAATCTCTTCGCGAATAATGGCCGCCCGGCGCATGTCGTCACTGAGGTCGCTGCCCACTTTTATTTTCATGTGTTTAAAGCCCTGAGCTTTGGCCTCACGGCATAATTTGCGCATTTTTTCATCACTATAACCCAACCAGCCGGCCGAGGTTGTATAGGCGGGATATCCTTGATCTTCCAGCTGGTTGATACGTTCTTGTTTAGTAGGAGCCAATGCCGTAAGGATATCTATCGCTTCGGCAGGGGTAATGGCATCGGTGATGTAGGTGAAATCAACACAGGAAACCAATTCTTCCGGACTCATTTCGGCCAGGAGTTTCCAAAGTGGTTTACTTTCTGCTTTTGCATAAAGATCCCAAACGGCATTTACAATAGCGCCCGTAGCGAGGTGAATCACACCTTTTTCTGGGCCAAGCCATCGCAACTGGCTGTCACTGGTAATCATTTTCCAGAAATCTCCCATATTTGCCGTAAAATCGGCCAATTTCTTGCCTAAAATGAGGTGGGATAATGATTTTATGGCAGCGACACAAAGTTCGTTACCGCGGCCTATGGTAAAGGTTAGACCATGGCCTTCATAAATGGAGTCTGTTTTTAAAATTACATACGCAGCAGAATAGTCAGGATCTGGATTCATTGCATCAGACCCATCCAGATTTGTGCTTGTTGGAAAACGAATGTCTTTAACTTCTATGTCATTTATGACAATATCGTGTTTCATTAGTGAGGGTTTATTGGTAAAACTAGAAGAAAAAGATGGGATAAACTAACCACTTAATTGCCTTAACTAGTACTATTTTGATCAACAGAACCGCTAATGACTGTAAGGATTACATTTATTATTCCTATAAGAAAATAGCATAATCGCATATATCACTTCGTAAATAGAATTAAAATGAGCATTTAGAACAGTTCTAGTTATTTAAAAGCACGATTCTTAGTTCGTTTAATCATTCCATTCTAAATTGTCAATATTTAATACATTAGGTTAAGAAAACATTATTTATATTTGAAAATGTACTTTAAACACTTAAAATTATTTATTTTAAATTTTGATGGCTCATGAATTAATACTTCAATAGGTAGTTTTTCCGCGTAATATTTCAGTTCACTTGTGTTGAACAGTATAGATCGTGTTTATTCTATCACAATACTAACGGGGTTACTCTGGTCTATTCCTACTTTGGTGATTTTAAACCTTGGTAAAAATATTTATCCATGCTACAAAAAAAACTTGATGTAAATCTTAATTCAGAATCAATTCGGCCAATTAAATAGTATTACTTAAAAACGCAACTATGAAATTAAAATTAAAAATATGTATTGGCATAATCTGCTTGATTTTTGTCAATAATGCATCTTTCGCGCAGACAACTGTACAACTTCAACCTTTGGACAGTGCACCCACTATAAATAAAAACATCTATGGGCATTTTGCTGAGCATCTGGGAAGATGTATCTATGGCGGGCTTTATGTAGGTGAAAAAAGTAATATACCGAATACGGAGGGCGTACGTAATGATATTATTGGCGCTTTAAAAGCGTTGAAGATACCAAACCTACGC
>DRGP01000261.1 GCA_011050015.1 Leeuwenhoekiella sp.
ACACGGGCCGCACTACATTCAGCTATGAACCAAGCCGGATCTTATATCGCCATAAATTTTTCACCTACCTGTAGGCTATAGCGTGCTGCCACCTGATTGATTGCCTGTGCCAGCGGTGCAGAAGATTGCGCAGCGAGTGTTTCTATAATCTTTGAGGTTCCATTTTTGGCGATATAAGATCCGGCTTGGTTCATAGCTGAATGTAGTGCGGCCCGTGTGGCATAATAGCTGGTGTCTAGTTCATCATCATCTTCAGAAGTACCGCCCAGTGCAAATACCTCGAGACAGGCGAGTTGGGTTTCTATATTGTGTACATTTTCGCCTTGGCTTCGGGCAATATCCAGGATAGAGCGCATCATAAATTTAGTGGAAACAAGCAAGTCTGCCGTAAACCCGGCCACTCCCAGAAAACCTCCGGCCGCTCCAGAAAACCCGGTGACCATTTTATACATCGTGTTTGAGGCGGTTGTACCGGGCTTTCCGTTTTTCATGGTGCGTAGATTGGCCTTGACGGCCAGGCGCAACGCCTGCTGTATGGTTTGTTGCACTTTGTCCTGGTATTTTTCTGGTATGAGCGCCATCCCCGTATCAATAGGTGTTCCTATCGTATTAAAGGCCTTCATGAGAAAAGATACATTTTCCAGATCGTATTTTGCCTTTTGCAGTGCTTGTAAATCTTCCTGGGCGACGGTCTGTGCAGTAAGTGAATGGGTATCCATAAACAGTTTTTTAAAGTTGGAGGCATTCTTATTCAATCTACTCCTTAATAACGCATTTGTTACACTTAATTGCATCTCTAGATGCAGTGGGCTAGATCTTGATGTGTAAAATTAATCAATGTGTCAGTTATTGCTGCTTTTTGAACGTGATTTTGTCTGAAAGTAATAAGGTATATGGCGTCCAAATAAATCAGAAATTTGCCAATATAAGCCATAAAACGACTGATTTTCAATGGGAATTAGCCGTTTTTAGGTATTTTTAAATCACACCAGTGGGTTTTATTACTCGATCCTCTGGATCGAAATTCAAAAATTATTTCCGAATCATACCTCGTGGACTTGTGCCCAGGTTGTTGATTTAATAGTGGGTTGTATTGCCCGATCGTTTTCATCGAAATTCAAATCACCTCTTGTTGCTTTTACTTCTTTTGTTATCCTGCGGAAAGGAAAAATTGGTCAATTATGCCGTTATTTCGGGAATTATAAAAAATACACCTTCGGAAAAATTCTGATATATAATCTAGAAGGGACACGCATCTCAAAAATAGTACTGGATAAAAAAGGGGCGTTTAGGGATACTTTGGTGATCAGTCAGTCGGGAACCTTAAAAAACTTAGAAAAAAATGGTTGCCGAAAAAAATCTGGACGGTACGCAACTGCTTGCTGATGCGGATCGGGGTTCTGTTTTAATACAGGATTATTAAATTAAAGACATTCCGCGCTTTATCCTCATTAACTCAAAGGGAATATTGTAGATAGGCAAGCATTTTATCCGTCTGATGCGCGTTTACAGGGCGTAATTGATACGTTGCACATTTAATGTAGCTGTATTTTTAATATAAAACACTTAAAAAACAGCCTAAAATCAACGTTTTTTGACCAAATAACTCAATTTTAAATACTTCTTTAAATTAAAATTTCAATTCCGCGCTAACGAAATACCAAAGGTTAACTTGTTGAAATGCCGAGTTTCAGGAATAAAAATGTGGTTTTCTTAAAAAACAGTCTAAAAATTTAGGATTATCAAATTAAACCCTTTTCCATTTTAAAAGTCATAGTTATTAGGAGATATGCTTACAAATAAAGCTGTTCTTGATTAAATTTGGCAACTCGTTCCAAACAAATCGCCATCGCGTTAAGGCTTAACTATGAAATTGAAATATATTATCTACTCCGTTCTCGTACTGGGACTAATTGGGCTGTTGGCCTATAGGGTTATTGACAATAAAGAAGAGGCTGCCGCCGGAAAAAAAGAAGGTTCCAGTAGTGCAGTCGTTGTAGGCGGCATGATTCTCAAGCCCCAAAAGTTTGAAGATAATTTATCCTTATCGGGTTCGCTGGAAGCCAATGAGCAGATAGACCTGCGCAGTGAGGTAAGCGGGGTAGTAGAGCAGATCAATTTTGAAGAGGGAAGTACGGTAAAAAAAGGCCAGGTTCTTTTTAAAGTAAATGATATTGAATTGCGCGCGCAACGTTCTATGATGACGAGCGCCCAGAAACTCGCTTCGGAAAATGAACGACGCGCTAAGCTTTTGCTGGAAAAACAGGCCATTAGCCAGGAGGAATATGACGTGTCCAACGCAGATCTTTCTTCGGCAAAAGCTTCTTCAGAACTCATTGGTGCACAGCTTTCAAAAGCTACGGTTCGTGCTCCGTTTTCCGGAACCATTGGACTGCGTGAAATTTCAGAGGGAACGTATGTTACTCCACAAACACCCATTGCAAAACTGGTCAATACCAGCAAGTTGAAGATCACCTTCGCCATCCCAGAAAAATACGCCTCACGGATGAGGGTAAACAGCGAAATCAGTTTTACTACAACCGGATCAAGCGAAGAACAAACCGCAAAAATCTATGCCATAGAGCCCGCCGTTGAAGTGGCCACCCGAACACTGCGTATGCGTGCCATTGCAGATAATAGCGAGGGCAAACTTTATCCCGGAACTTTTGTTAATGTATTGCTTCCGCTGGAAACCATTCAGGATGCGTTGCTGGTGCCTACTGAGGCTTTGATCCCTATTCAAAACGGAAAGAAAATTTTTGTCTATAGAAGCGGAAAAGCCCGTGAGATCGAGGTAAAAACCGGCTCGCGGACTGATAGTGTGGTACGTGTAACTTCAGGGCTTAAAGCACAGGATACGGTACTTACCTATGGCGTAATGGCGCTCAATGACGGTACACCCGTAGAGGTAAACCTGGAAGAAGATACTAATATCGTCGCACAATGAACCTCTCTACATTAAGCATAAAACGGCCCGTACTTACCATTGTGATGAACATTGGGCTCGTTCTTTTTGGCGTGATTGGGTACACGTATCTGGGCGTTCGTGAATTTCCATCTATTGATCCTGCGGTGGTTTCGGTAAGAACAAACTATTCTGGAGCCAATGCCGATATTGTAGAATCGCAGATCACTGAACCACTGGAAAAATCGATCAATTCCATTGATGGAATCCGTAATTTGACCTCGTCCAGTATTCAGGGTTCCAGCCGGATCAATATTGAATTTAACCTGGATAAAAATCTGGAAGAAGCGGCCAATGATGTGCGCGACAAAGTCTCACAGGCCGTGCGCAGCCTGCCGGAAGATATTGATGCGCCACCGGTGGTTTCCAAAGCAGATGCCGATGCTGAGCGTATTCTTTCCATGACCATTCAAAGTGATACCAAAAATATTCTTGAACTTTCTGATTATGCTGAAAATGTGATCTCCCAGCGACTTGAGACCATTCCTGGCGTGAGCAGCGTGCAGATCTGGGGGCAGCGGCGCTATGCCATGCGGCTGTGGATAGATCCCGTAAAGCTGGCTTCTTATGGTGCGACCGTAGCCGATGTGCGCAACGCGCTTTTGGCTCAGAATGTAGAACTTCCATCAGGAAAATTGACAGGAGCCAATACCGAACTTACCGTAAAAACTGTTGGAAATCTCTCCACCGAAGAAGGTTTCAACAATATCATCATCCTTACCCAGGGCAACAAGGTGGTGCGTTTGAGTGATGTGGGCCGCGCTTCGTTAGAAGGGGAGAACATGGAGACCAAAATGAGCGATTCTGGTCAGCCCATGGTTGCCACTGCCATTGTTCCTCAGCCGGGAACTAATTATCTGGAGATCGCCGATGCTTTTTATGCCGAATATGAAAAACTGAAAAAAGACCTGCCGGAAGGGTTTAAACTCAACGTGGTAATTGACGATACCGTCTTTGTACGCCGCGCGGTAACCGAAGTGGCGGAAACCCTGGGTATTTCCATCGTGCTGGTGATTCTCGTAATTTTCTTGTTTTTCAGAAACTGGTCTATGGCGCTGCGGCCGCTTATTGATATTCCGGTTTCTCTGATTGCCACCTTCTTTATTATGTGGATCTTCGGCTATTCCGTTAATGTGCTAACGCTCCTGGCGATTGTACTGGCCACTGGTCTCGTCGTTGATGACGGGATTGTGGTGACCGAAAATATCTATAAAAAAGTAGAGGAGGGCATGAGCCCCATTGAAGCAGCTATCAAAGGGTCTAATGAGATTTTCTTTGCCGTTATCTCTATTTCAATCACCCTGGCAGCGGTTTTTCTGCCAGTGATCTTCCTTGAAGGTTTTGTAGGCCGGTTGTTTAGGGAATTTGGGGTGGTTTTAGGTGCTGCGGTGCTCATTTCGGCCTTTGTTTCGCTCACGCTAACCCCCATGCTCAATGCTTATCTTATGAAACCGGGCAAGCAGAAAAGGGGTAAATTTTACGAAGTAACCGAAAAGTATTTTGTGCAGATGAATACAAGTTATGCCGCTTCGCTACGCAGTTTTATGAAGCGTAAATGGCTCAGTTTTCCGCTGCTTTTTTTATGTATTGCCGCTATTGGTCTATTTTATACGCTCCTTGAAAAGGAGACGGCGCCCTATGATGACCGTAGTTTTATACGGCTCAGCTCCACCGCACCAGAAGGCTCTTCCTACGATTATATGGATCGTTATATGGATGGTATTACCAAGCTCATCAACGATTCTGTACCGGAGATGAAAGTGAGTCTAGTGCTTACTTCGCCTGGTTTTGGTTCCTCTTCGGTAAACAGCGGGCGTGCCAATATCGCCTTAGTAGAACCCGGTGAAAGGGAACGCTCACAACACGAGATCGCCAATGATCTTAATCGTTGGGCGAGTGCCTATGTAGGTGCAAAATCCAATGTTTCAGAACGACCTACCATTTCAGTAAACCGCCGCGGTGGGCCGCCCATTCAATATATTATCCAGGCGCCCAATTTTCAGAAACTACAGGAAAAAATACCCGAATTTATGCGCGAAGCGGAAAATGATCCCACGTTTTCCTATACTGATGTCGATCTTAAATTTGACAAGCCTGAACTCTATGTCACCATAGATCGCGAGAAGGCCGAAAGTCTTGGGGTTTCGGTGCGTGATGTGGCGGAGACGTTGCAACTTTCGCTCAGTGGGCAACGTTTTGGTTATTTTATTCGCAATGGAAAGCAATATCAGGTCATGGGACAGTTTGACAAAGACGACCGCAGTGCCCCTACGGATCTCACCTCTATTTTTGTACGTAATAAGGACGGTGTGCTCATCCAGCTGGATAATCTGGTAAATACTGCGGAACATAGCAGTCCGCCACAGCTTTTTCACAACAACAGGTATATGTCTGCCACAGTTTCGGCAAACCTGGCTCCTGGAAAAAGTATAGGTGATGGCATTGACGCTATGGAACGCATCAAGGAAAAAGTGCTTGACGAGAGTTTTACCACAGATCTGGGTGGCGAATCGCGGGATTTTGTAGAAAGTAGTTCCAATACGCTTTTTGCCTTTGGCCTGGCACTTTTACTTATCTATCTTATTCTGGCAGCGCAGTTTGAAAGTTTTATTGATCCCTTTATCATTATCCTTACAGTGCCCATGGCAGTAGCTGGGGCGGTATTTTCATTGTGGCTTTTTGGGCAAAGCTGGAATATTTTCAGTCAGATCGGTACGATTATGCTTATCGGATTGGTGACTAAAAACGGTATTCTTATCGTTGAATTTGCCAATCAGTTGCGCGAAGAGGGAGCACCAAAACTGGAAGCTATTTTAAGGGCTTCAGAATCGCGTTTACGCCCCATTTTAATGACGAGTTTAACCATTGCATTGGGCGCACTGCCCATCGCAGTATCTTTGGGTGCGGCTTCAGAAAGCCGCATTGGCATGGGCGTGGTAATCATAGGAGGAACTGTTTTTTCGCTCATCCTTACCTTATTTATTATACCGAGTATTTATATGATGTGGTCCCGGGAAAAGAAACATCGTCCCGAACTAGACCGCTTGGAAAATTATGAAAATGAATTACAGCATACCTAAAACCATCCGTTTCTTCATTTTTTTAGTTGTCCTTGCTAATACTACCTATGCGCAAGACTTGCTTACTGTAGAAGACGCGGTGCGTATCGCTTTGGAAAACAATTACGAAATACGCTTGGCTAAAAATGAACTCCAAATAGATACCGAAGGGGTAAGTCTGGGCTATGCCGGAATTTTGCCCGGTGTACAGGCTAGCATTACTGATAATAACAATATTCAGGATATCTCACAGGTACGGTCTGATGGTACCCGAAGGGAGTTGAATAGCGGGAAGAACAACAACTTGAGTTATGGAGTGAATTTGGATTGGACGATCTTTGATGGTTTTGGGATGTTTGCGCGTTATGATCAGTTAAAAGAACTTCAAAATTTGGGCGAAGCCGAATTGCAGCAAGCCGTACTGGGGCGTGTGGCCAATGTGATGACCACCTATTTTGAAATCATACAGCAAAAACAGGAATTATCTGCGCTAGACAGTACCCTGGTCATCTCCCAGCAGCGAGTAGAATTTGCCCAAAACCGCTTCACCATTGGGAAGGCTTCTAAACTGGAAGTGCTTAACGCTCAGGTAGATTTAAACACAGACCAGACACTGCTTTTACGCCAGATCGAATTATATGCCAATACCAAAACCCAACTCAACGAAATCATGGCCCGCGATATTGAGACCGCATTTACGGTAGAAGATGCCATGCTGGTGGATGAATCGTTACAACTGGGGGAGTTAGAGGCATTGGCTAAAGATCAAAATCCCGAAATCCAGGCACAACTCATCAACAAGAGCATCGCTGAACTCGAATTTAAACGGGTGCGGGCAAACCGCTATCCTGTCCTTGTGGGTTCTACTGGTTATAATTTTAATGAATCTGAATCAAGCCTTGGCTTTACCTCCAGTTCTTCTACGCAGGGCTTTAACTATGGTTTTACCGCAAGCGTGAATATCTTTGACGGTTTTACCCAAAATAGGGATGAAAAAATTGCCAAGCTACAAATCCAGAATAGCAACATCGTGATTGAACAACAGCTGCAAACGCTGCAATCACAGTTGGCCACCGCCTATCAAACCTATCTTACCAATGTGCGGTTAATTGATCTTGAGCAGCGTAATGAAGCCATCGCCAAGGAAAATCTGGAAATCACCCTGGAAAAATTTAAGATAGGCACGATCCCCACGATAGAATTCCGTACCGCTCAACTCAACTACATCAACGCCAAGGTGCGCTACAGCGAAGCCACCTACCAGGCCAAACTTTCTGAGATCACGCTAAAGCAATTGGCTGGTAATTTGAGTTTTTAAAAACGGGAGCGTTCAAAAAAAAGGAGAGTTGATTTTCTCCTTTTATAGCCGGTTTTTATTACTATTTAGTCAATTTATATCGAAAAAAAATCATGAACAAAGCGGTTAAACTCTTTTTGCGAATGTCCCTTGCGCTCAGTTTTTTATCGGCGGTGGCCGATCGGTTTGGGATGTGGCCCCAGGAAATTTCGGTTTGGGGCAATTGGAATAACTTTTTAGCCTATACAGCCCTCCTTAACCCGTGGTTCCCGGAAGCGATAATCCCTGCACTCGGTTTTATTGCCACCGCTGCCGAAATACTCTTTGCCATCTGCCTGATTTTAGGCTTTAAAACGTCGTTTTTTGCCCGTTTAAGTGGATTTTTACTGCTTATTTTTGCTCTTTCTATGACCCTTTCCAGCGGTATCAAAGGTGCTTTTGACTATTCTGTTTTTACAGCGGCAGCGGCAGCTTTTGCATTGAGTATGATGAAAGAAAAATACTTGGAAGTGGACAGTTTTTTGGAGAAAAAAGCGGTGCACTAATAGCTACATATACTTCTAAAACTCGATGATTGCCAAAATAGGTAAATGATCTGAAGCATACATTTCGCTGATAACACGGTGATATTTAACCTTAAATTTATTTTTAGGTCTAAACGCGATAAAATCTATGGCTTTTTTAGGGACATTTACGAGTATTGTAGGTGCACAGGATTCACAAGTTCTCTTAAAATGCTGATCTAAACTGTCAATGACCGGTGTGCCGGCTGTGGCATTAAAATCTCCCGCGATTATTAAAGGCAAGGTTTCGTTGGTGGTAATTATATTGATATCTTCTATTTGTAGCAGTCTATTCGTATCTGCTTTCTGGGCATCTAAATGGGTGCTGCAGAAACGAATAGTGCGCCCATCAGGAAGTTTGATATTTACGGTGGCTAACACTCTGGGTTCGCCATTTGTGTCTGGTGAGGAGCGTAGCTTATGAATTTTAGAATCAGTAATCGGAAATCTGGATAAAATGGCCACCCCATATTCCCCGGTTTCAAAATTAATGGCCTTGCCAAAAAAGACATGCATCCCGAGCGCATCGCCTATGAGTTGTGCCTGGTTTCCTTGGCCAGAACGTTGCGTGTTTACATCTATTTCCTGTAAGGCTACAAGATCAGAGTCTTCGGTTTTTATAGTTTCGATTATTGCTTCCAGATCAATGACTCCGTCCTTAGATGGGGGATTGGCGTGGTGAATATTATAGCTCATAACCCGCAATTCCTGCTTTAAAGAGCTACTTTTTTTTGTTTTTTGGCTTCGCCTAAATTTTGAAAGGCTATAAAAGGGATCGCCGCAAAGACAATCCCTAATGAAAAGATTAGAACATTATTTTTCATGTCAGAAATATTTTATAAAATCTCAAAATGAATCAATTACCCATGATATTAAGCTGTACGATAACTGGAAAAATGATCTGAAATATACCGCTTTCCACGTTGCTCATCAAGCACTTGATAGTTTATCAGTTTTACGCCATTACTATAGAAAGCATAATCAATTCTATTCTCAGGACCTCTGCCTTTTTTCCACCCTCGCGACCTACTCCCACATAACTGTAAGTGGGCAGTAGGTTTTCCATATCAATAAGTTGGGCATAGGTGACTTCCTGGGCACCCACAAGATAAAGATCAAAAAGCTTGTAAAATTTTCCAAAAAAAAAGCCCCACGGTTTTTCCGTGGGGCTAGGTGTTTAATAATAATAGAATAGTCTAGGTAAGCGACCAGCCTGGGCTGTACTCTCTTTTCACAAATTTATTTGCTTCTTCAAGATTGGTGACGCGCATATTTGAAGCATCCCAGACCATCTCGATATTTCTACCGGGATAATCAACATACTTATCACCGTTATCCCTTGTTTTTTGCTCTTGAATATCTGTGCCTCTAATGGCAAGGTTTGCGATTAGTAAGGTTTCTGTAAGCGGTCCTGCGATTTCAAAGGGAGAGCTTACTTCCATATTGCCATAACCGGCAATGGCGGCCTCTACCCATTGTGCATAATGCCCATCAGCACCACCGGGGACACGTTCGATGGTTTGTGGTACATTAGCTTGTTCTGTTTTTGAAAGTGGTAATAATTGCGGATTAACGCCGTAGGTACCACACATCATTTTTCCTTTGGAGCCAATAAAAAGAGCACCATTGCCGCCATCACCAAAAGTTTCATTAGGACCTAATTCTTCAGGTCGGGTAGGTTGTATACCACCGTCCATCCAGTGCATGATTACATCGCCCTCGGTTTTTTCTGTTTTAGGGAAAGTCATGGTGACGTGACTTGATGGTGGGCAGCTATCTGGAAAATATCCACGTTTAAATTCATCTACATACACACTTCCCACACTGCACTGTACGTCTTTAGGATATCCCAAATCCAGCACACGGTATGGTGGCTCTACGAGGTGGCATCCCATATCGCCCAGCGCGCCGGTACCGTAATCCCACCAGCCGCGCCAGTTAAAGGGGACGAGTCCGTTTACATAATTTTTCTTTGGAGCAGTACCCAACCAAAGATCCCAATCCAGTTCTTTTGGAATATCGGCCGAAGTTTCTGGCCAGGGGATTCCCTGTGGCCATACAGGACGGTCTGTCCACACATATACTTCGCTTACATCGCCTATGAGTCCGGCATTGTACCACTCGCGCAATTGGCGCACACCGTCACCAGAAGAACCTTGATTGCCCATCTGGGTAACTACCTTATATTTTTTAGCAGCTTCAGTAAGTTTTCTTGCCTCATAAATATCATGGGTGAGCGGTTTTTGTACATATACATGCTTTCCGCGTTCCATAGCTGCCATAGCTGCCACAGCATGGGTATGATCTGGTGTTGAAACGGATACCGCATCAATATTTTTTCCTTCTTTATCTAATAATTCACGCCAGTCCTTATAGTATTTTGCTTTGGGAAAACGTTTAATGGAATTGGCCGCGCGACGATCATCAACATCGCAGAGAAATGCGATATCTGCCTTTCCAGATTTGGCAAAATTGGCGATGTCGCTCTCTCCTTTACCCCCCACGCCTATAC